>CAZGPJ010000019.1:0-12048 GCA_964527485.1 uncultured Candidatus Saccharibacteria bacterium | reverse complement strand
TAGCTTCGTTAGTATCGTCCCGTTGCAATGAAGTCAAGCGTCGTGGTGTAGATTCCTGGCTCGGTCGTATTGTCTACGCCGCCGAGGAAGACCAAGATACCTGTCGAGAAGTCTCCAGCTGTCTTAGTGGCAATAGTGTCACCGTACGTGCTGTCGATGGCTTCTGCGCTTCCATCAAGCAGGAAGTTGAAGGTTGCACCGTTATCGTTAGTAGCGCCTTGTCCTGCGGTTGTTCCTTCACATTCACCACCTGCTCCACCAGTGTAGTCAGCGTCAGGTGTGATGCCCGATTCTGTACTTGACCCGTCTTCATAGGTACACAAACCAAACTGCTCTGAGTTTGACGTGTATCCAGTTGGCACACCGTCACCAGCAGTTACATCACCAACTGCGTCAATGGTGAATGCACCTGAGGCGAGAGTGTCGCCTTTCATGCGAATAGTTGCACCGTTACCAGCGTTGGTTGTGATGTTGTACTTACCATCTTGGCTTATTGATGGTTGGCTTGAACTCAGTACGCCGTTGGCGTCACCAAGTATGACGGGGTTCGTGGCGTCACCAGAACAGTCAGTGTATGTCGCTGCGGATGTGTAGACACAGAAAGTCAAACGTTCCTGCACCTTGGCTTCGACAGTAATGAGATCAGCTGTGCTGAGCGCGATACCACCGGCTTCAACAACTGGTCCACCAGCTTCTTCGTCAGCTAACGTATAGCCCTGAGCTTCTGTCTCTGTATCATAGGTCATGATACGAGCGTAGAAAGTTCCGATGTCGCTTGGGTTGGTAACTCCCGTTATTTCAAAGCGAACTGCGTCACCGATAGCGCCTGGTGTGGCGGCTGTCGCACTTGTTAGTTCGAATGTGTTGGTGCCCGCGGTGTTGGCGTGGTCAGTTACTGCCGCGCTAAAGCCGCTTACGTCGACTGTATTACCTGTGCCATCTGATGCGTTAGCTACGCCTGCACCTGTCAAGTCAAAACCTGTTGGCATTTCACAGTCGGTGTCGCCGACAATAGGTGAGCTGCCACCACCACAAAATGATACAACAATACCACCAATGTCATTTGTTGTGGCAACGTCGAAGTCGACGGCGTAGGTAACGCCCGATGCGCCGCCCGCCGATGAATCCATTTTTATTTCACGATCACCGAGTAGCACCCAAGCGTTAGCTGATTGATTAAGCAAAAGAGGGGCCGCTGAAGCTAATAAAAAAACTGCGGCAATTACAAAGTTTAATGGCCGCTTAAGCGTATGGACGATGACATTCATATATGTCTCCTTGGGTGTGTATTTGGTTTTTTGTTTCACGGTAGATGGTGTATCTATTACTCACTAATATAACACTAGCATTTTAACGATGCAACTAGCAGATTTACCAATATCTCTAGCTTGATTGGTGGCAGCGACTAATAGCTACCGGTTGCAACAAGTGTTTGACGAAACTCGTATTGCCCAGCTGGCGTGGCGTTAGAAATATTGAAAATGTAGGAAATAGTATAGAGCGTCACGCTAGTGCTTTCATTTGATAAGGCAATTGGGTCACCTTTATTGTAGAGAAAGTTATCCGCCTGATTGTATGGCGCAGCGACCTCGCCAAACGAATAGCTGGCATCAGGATCTTGTATGAGGCTCTGACCAACACTTGGTGAGGTGTTTTCGACGAGGTTGATGCCAAATTGCTCGGTACCTGTCGTTGACCCAGTTGGAGTGCTTGGTGTCGCGAACTGGTGCCCGTTGCTGATATTGGTTGGAGGATCAGCATCGGTCGTCACCGTGTAGCCATTGGCTTGCCACGCCCGAACATAAAACTGGCCTTGCGCGGTTGAGGTTTGCGACGTGTCAAGAAAGCCCAGATCGATGTTGTTGCCAGTCACGACAAATTCTATGAATGGCTCGTCTGTCGTATTAAAGCCGGCAAAAGCGCGGAAGTTGCTGCTGTTGAGCTCACCGATACCGAGCTCACCAACCGTTGCCCGGCTACGGAAACTTCCCGATTGTAAATCGGTCTCGCCGCCGGTCCCAAAAAAAGTTTCGTCAACCTGATAATTCGGCGAAGATGATGTCTGTGCCAGGACCGTCGCAGGCACAGCCGCGATAACCAAGATACTGATACCAAAAATTATGAGCTTCATCGAGTATTTGTCTTTCATTTCCTCGATTATAGCGTACCATAAGCGCAACTGCACGGTAAAAGACTTTATCCCGTGTACATTTTCGTAGTATGATAAGATAAACATAAGTATGATAACACTGGTGGCGTATGGACAATTCACAAGATAACAAAGATTTAGACTCCCTCGAAGAACAAGCAACAACCACAGGCTCTAATGCCAGCTCAACGCAAAGCGACGGCGGCACAGTGTCTGGTGGTGAACCGCCAAAGAAACGCAAAAAGAAGCTCAACCCCCTTGCAATCATCAGCCACGTTAACGTTTATTTCCTGTTCTTTCTCCTGATTGTGGTTGTTTCGGCGCTGATTGTTTTTATTGGCTACCAACGCGATCAACAAGATACTAACGAGGAAGAGATAAGCAGCCAAGAGCTAACTGCCGAAGAGTTGGCAGAGTTAAGTGGCTCTGATGCAGTTATTGGTGACCCGCAGGAGCTGTTGACGATCCAGTCAAACGCCGTTTTCGACGGACAGGTTCTCGTACGACAAAGCCTCGATGTGGCCGGCACTATTAGTGTTGGCGGTGACCTGAGCTTGCCGGGTATTACGGTATCTGGTACAAGCAATTTTGATGAAATCCAGGCCAACAATTTATCAATTGCCGGGGATACAAATATCCAAGGGCAACTGAGCCTTGATGCAGGCATAAGCGCCGTCGGTGGTGGTACGTTTGGTGGCGGCTTGTCCGCGCCACTCGTGACAACAGACACACTCGAACTTACTGGTGACCTACAAATAAACCGTCATATCGATGCGGGAGGCTCAACACCAAACGTATCTAGCGGTGGCGGAATCGGCTCAGGCGGCACCGTATCAGTCAGCGGCACGGATACCGCTGGCACTGTTGCAATAAACCCTGGTGGCGGCGCCGGTAACGGCCCAGTTGCAACGGTAACCTTTGCAGAAAACTTCAATGAAACCCCTCATATTGTTGCAACGCCTATCGGTAGATCAGTTGATTTCTACATAACCCGCACCACAACAAGCTTTACCATACATGTCACGCAGGGGCTCAGTGCTGGTAACTTTTCCTTCGATTTCATCGCGATTGATTAAAGCCGATCGCATACTTACTGCAGACGACTCAGCCGAACTTACGCCTAAACATCGAGGAAGACAACAACCTCGTCTGCCTTGACGTGCATAACGCCTTGTTGGACTTGGATTTTTTGCTCACCGTCATCTGTTCGAATATGGATGGTGCACGGGCGAAGGATTGTCATAAAGTTATGGTGCTGTGCTAACACGTCAAAAACACCTGTGTCATTCTCGGCCGTTAAGCTAATTGCCTGACCATCAAAGTACGTTTTATACGGCGCATGCACCTTCACGTGCATGTGCGTGCCGCCGCCATCCTGTTTTTTTACAGAATCGACAATTTGATCTTCAGCTGATTGCTTATCTGCCACGAGAAAAACTCCTACTCATACTAGGCAATAATTTCTTCGATGCTTCTGAGGGTTTCTTCACGTGTATAGAACTCACCCTCCACGCCGGTGTGTTTAGTCATGACGTTCATGTTCTGTGTAAAGTTTTTGATGAGTTTCTTCGCCTTAGCGTAGTCTGCTCGATCAGCCGGTGACAGCTCGTTCTCACCAATAATCGCGATGATGCCCTTCAGCGACTCGTACTTCTGCAGCAATGACTGCACCTGAACGCTGAGGACGTAGTGGCGATCGCCGACAACTTCTGGAGTAAGCAATGAGGACGTGGTGCGGCTTAGGTCGACTGCTGGTCGTATACCTTGCTCAGCCACTTTACGGGAGAGTACCAGGGTTGCATCAAGCTCGTGCTGAATCATCTGAACCGCTGGGTCAGACAGGTCGTCTGCTGGGACATAAATTGTCTGGACTGATGTAATCGAGCCATTATCATTCGAGCTCAACCGATCCTGCAGGACCTTAATGTCTGAAAAAATCGTTGGCTCATAGCCACCTTCGTTCGGCGTCTGGTCCAAAATAGTCGCAAGTTCGTTTCGCGCCTGAATAAACCGATACATGTTATCCGCAAAGAACAGTATGTCTTTGCCTTCTTTATCACGGAATTGTTCTGCCAAGGCCACGGACGTCGTCGCAATAAGTGATCGCTGCACCGGATTTTCGTTCATCTGTGCAAAGAACATACAAGTGTTTTTCAGTAGGTCGTTTTCTTTCAACGTATCCCACAGCTCGTGACCCTCACGAATACGCTCACCAATACCAGCAAAGAAAGATAAGCCAGAACCACTCTTGGCAACGTTGTTAATCAGCTCCATAGTCAAAACGGTTTTACCAACACCCGCACCACCAATAATGCCGATCTTACGCCCCTTCACAAAAGGCGTGAAGAAGTCGATAACCTTAATGCCTGTTTCAAGAATCTCAGGCTTGGAGATGTTGAACTCAGTTGAGGCTGCTGGTAACTTCAGAATATCCTTGTATTCCAGATTGTCGCCAGTTATTGGGTCCAGGCCGTCGAGAGGTGCCCCGAGGGCATCGAGTATACGGCCAATCGTTTTCTCGCCTGTTGGGATTTCAATACCTTTACCAGATCGAGCCACGCTCATGCCTTTGCGTACACCACGATCGGTCCGGATATTTAGGCACATAGCAACGCCGCCAACTTCGAGGTGATCAACGAGAAGCTGCGTTTTCGAATCGTTCTGTACGACAAGAACTTCGCCAATGCTTGGGATCTCTTCATCGAAAGCCACGCGAACAACCAGATCTTTAATAGAAGTTACTGTACCGCTGGTCATCGTGAGGCTCCTGCTTTACTGCGCTGTTTACGAGTCTTCTTCAAGCTGTTCACAATCTCTTTTAGCCGTTCGTCTTTTATGGCACGTCGAGCCCGATTGTACTCCATGCGTAAATCAGTCTTGGCTTCTTGTGCTCGTTGGTTTGATGCCGACATAGCACGGAAACGGCTGGCGTACTGAGCGAGCTTTGAATCTAGAATGAGCTGACTGATAGCAATCTGCATCATGATGCCCTCAAGGTAATCAACAACATCATAGGTGCTGGGCTCAAAAATATAATTAGCCTCGCTGATGATGTCAGTCTCTTTCTCGTCCACCTGCTTACCTTTTTGGGCCACAGCTGACGATAGCTCAATCCGTTTTACGTCTTGTACCATCAAGCTCACGTACTGCTGATAAAAGACACTCGTGCTGCGATACTTTTGCACTTCTCGAATAATCGGCGTTACGTTGATATTCTGGTCTTTTTTCGGGAGCTTGTAGTACTTTTTGTACGACACGTTGCGCTGAGCAAGCTGAATTGCGCCGTGGTGACCAATCACAATGATTTCGTGCTTTTCTTTGTCGTAGGATTTCAGCATATACTTGATGAGCTTTTGGTCGATATCACCGCTAAAGCCACCTTCGGCAGTAATAATAATAAACAGTTCTTTATCGATAACGTCTTCCTCTTTATTGCCGCGCCCGAAACCAAATATAGGGCTGACTCGCAGCTGTGAATAAATACCCCACAGCTCGTTAAAAAACTGGGTCGCCTGCAGAACCTGGTTCTTAATCTGAGCGATCCGCATACTAGCGATCCCTTCGAAAGCGTTGGTCAACTCGACCAAGGTACCCATAGCTACTTCGTCTTTTTGAATATCTTGGGGGTGCCTCATTTTTTATCTCCCGCTGCGGCTGCATCTTTCTCTTTTTGCTCTTTCTTGTCTTTTTTGGACTGCTTTTTATCAGCCTTCTTGTCTGGAGCATCTGATGCTGGTTGCTGTTCTGCTGGCTTTTCAGTTTCTTTCTTAGCCGGCGCCCCCTTTAGCTGAACGACACACTCTTTTTTCAGTTCAGCTTTGACGCCTTCGTAATCTTCTTCTTTCTTAATCTTGGCGGCATGCTCGCTCAGGTGAAGCTTCAGGTTATTGACGTCAATCTTCTCGCCTTCCTCAGCGTTAAGAATAATATCGAGCCCCAACTGCTGCGCAATCAATGAGTACGTATCGCTTGGCGATTGAGTGAAAAAGTCGAGCAAATGCTTACCTGTTTCTAGGGCGCGTTTGGCCTCAACAGCTAGCTCGGAACCGAAGTGCGAGAACTCTTGTGCTTCACGATAATCAGCAAGCGTCTTGAGGGTCTGTGTCGCCAGTTGTTTCTGTCGCTTATTGTGACCAACTCCACCGGCACGCGTTACCGACAACCCGGAGCTCAAAGCAGGGCGAACACCGTCACGGAAAATGTTCATGTCCAGTATCCACTGACCGTCGGTGATTGACATAATATTGGTCGGCAAATACGCTGTAATGTCACCGCCAGCCGCGTTGACTATGGGAATGCTTGTCAGGTGTTTTCCGGTTGCATCCAAGCGACCAGCTCGTTCGAGTAAGCTGGAGTGTGCATAGAACATATCACCAGGATACGAGTCTCGACCCGGACTAACGCCGGACATCAGGGCGACCTCACGGTGGGCATGAGCGTGGCTAGTCAGGTCGTCATAAATAATAATGGTGTCTTGGTCGCACTTCTGCCACAAATACTCAGCCATCGAACACGCCACATACGGGGTTATATAGCTCATAATCAACGACTCGAACATATTGGAAACCACAACAATGGCCTTCTCGAGACCACCGTTTTCTTGCAAGCTTGAAAGTAAGGCATCGACATCGCTCCGACGCTTAGCAATAAGCGCATAGACCACAATCTGGTCAGTATTTTTTTGGTTAATTGTCAGCTGTGTAGCTAGGGTACTTTTACCTGATTTGCTATCACCCAAAAGCGCCATACGTTGTCCACGTACGACGGGGAAAAGTGAATCTACCGCGGTGACACCGCTCTCAAGCTGATCGCTCAGAAGTTTACGCGCATACAGAGGTGGGGCCTCGTTAAAGACCGGCCAGACACCATCTGCTGCAATTGGCCCCTTGCCGTCAATCGGTTCACCAGTTGCCGTGACAACCCGACCGACAAAGTCCTTGCCAACTCGACTGACCAATTCTTGGTGCTGAACAACAGCAATCATACCGATAGTGAGTTTTTTGTTGCCAAGATGAAGTACCGTAACGTGGTCTTCTGTGACCTGACTGACAAAGCCTTTGCTGCCGTCCTCGAACAAAATCAATGCCTTAATGGAGCATGGCTGCAGGCCGCTCAGCGTAATCAAGAATTCGTTAACCCCCAAGACCTCTCCAACGGGGTTACCAGCGGCAACAAGCTTATCAAAGTGTTTGTTACCGGAATTCATGATGCAACCTCAGTTTTTTCCTTGGGTGTCTCTAGGCTAGAGATGTATTTCATCAGAAGTCCACGCTTTTTACGGAAATCTTCACGAAGACTTAAATCAAATACCTTATTCGTAGAGCGCAGAACACAGCCAGCACCGATGTTCGGCTGCAACCCAACCTGGACAAGCACCAACGGATTGACCTTATCGCGCAAATACGTCATGAGTCGCTGCAAAAACAGTGGTGAGGGGTCAGTGCTGAAGCTGACGTGTAGCCGTGGAGCCTCGTCTTGGACCGACTGGAGAAAATGCTGCAAGCGCTTTCGGTCATTTTCGTGCAGTAAGTTCAGATCATTCATCGACCTGAGCTCATCAAATAATTTGGTCGTTTTTGGCAGCTGCATGGCCGTACCAGGCTGGCGAATCGCCCCTTGGCGCAAAAACTCGTCAAGCGAAGTCAACTCACGGTTCAGCCGATTGACATCAGTGATGCCGACGACCGATGTTGGTAAGCGCAAGTCTGCCTTATGCTCCATCGCTTAAGTCCTGAATAATAACGTCTTTGTTCGCCTCAATATCCGCAATAATGTAGTCAAGCTGGTCGTTCAGGTCAATCTGGTCACCGATAGCCGCGAGGACGTAGTGGTTGATGATATCTCCAAGGTTCTCCTCGAAGCGCTTGACCATACGTGCTTTTTCGTTTTCGATCTCTTGCAGTAATTGCTGACCCATCATCTGACGCTGCTCTTCAATCGCCTCTTGCGTCTTGGTGATTGATTCGATTGCCAGCTGCTTGGCATCTGTAATAGACTCTTCGTATTTCGAGAACTCATCCTGCAGCTTCTTGGTGATTTCGGTTTTCATAAACTCGTTCAGTTGCGATGTCGTCAGCCGAAGATCTTGCTGCAAGAACATGGCATTTTCGCCAATTATCTTCTCAAAGTGTAGCCGCCCACGGTTGCGTAGCTCTTCACGAAACTCATCATTAAAGATGTGCTCAACATCTTTTTCTGCTTCATCGTAGAAAGTACCCGCAACGTCTTTACCTGGACCGGAACCACCGCTGACGCGCACCGCCAGCCAGATGAGCGCAGTCGTCGCAGCGGCAATTCCTATGAGTACTGCTGCAAGTCCGTAAATATCCACGAGTTCGTCCCACCTCTCTTAACTAGTTATACTCTTAGTATTAAATATACCCCAAATACAGCGATAATGAAAATGATCAACCCAACCAAAATCACCTGTATCATGCTACGTAAAATCGATTTTTTCGACAGCGGGTTACGCCCGATAGAAATAATACTGCTGCGCACACCGCTATACATCAGACTACCTGCCACAAACGCACCAACAATCAAGACAAACAACGATATATAAACTCGAGCTGCTGGCACTGGTTTGCCGGCAATTGCCTCAGCTGCACTCCGCAAGAAGTCTGGCAAGTTGGCTTCTGCTGGTCTTTGTAAAGGGTTATTCGAGGCCAAAACATCAAGGTCAATCCGCCCGATAGAAACAGTACTATCACCTGCCTGAGCTGTGCTCGCAGCGTTACTCCCGTCAAATCCGCTCATCGCCCGCCCGATAACTACGGGAGCAATGTCGTTCGTCTTCATGCCGATTCCTTCGAGGGAGGAAATTGTAATAAAATCACCCGGCTCAATCGAACCGTTCTGCGTACTTACCAGTGCGCGGTATGGACCGTTGGTCGCCACAAACACGTCGTTGCCCTCTTCAGACAATGTAACTGATGCATCATTGCGATTAATTACCACGCCATAAAGATCCTCGACCCGCTCAAGTGTGGCAGGAACCACGCGAGATGTATCTTCTTCATCGAGCACAACAATCAGCCCACGCTCCATGGTTTCATCAGCATTAAAGCCTTGCGCAACCGTCTGAGCATCAACATGAGAAAAAGCACCGAAAATCACAAGCGCGAGCAGCGCCAAGCCAGCCGCTATTTTTTGAAGAGAAAACCACTGTCTATTTTTTGTCTTAATCACGTGCATGAACAGGTAGGTACCTTATCTGAAATATGTTGCCATTATAACGCTACTGCTTGGGATAAAGCAAATCGCTGAGTGCAGCTATAACCTGAGTGATATCCTCCCGAGAAGTGGCGCGTCCCAACGTAAAACGAACGCTTTGTTGAGCCTGCTCAGGCGTCCGCCCAAGCGCCCGAAGTGTAGCTGATGGCTCGGTGGCATTGCGGGCACTGCAGGCAGAACCAGCCGCTGCCAGTATGCCGCGTTGCTCTAGCTCCAGCAGTAGTCGCTCATTATGTCTTCCCTGTATCGTCACATGCACATTGTTCACGAGGCGATCATGGCGTGAACCATTGAGTTGGATCTCGCCGGGCAGCGACTCTAATTGGCCAATGAACAATGCCTGCAGTTCGCGTAAACGCCGCACCTCATCCAGCCGATTATTCTGAGCCATGCGAAAAGCCTCAGCCAGGCCTACGGCAAATGCCACATTCTCTGTGCCGCTACGACTATTTTTTTCTTGCCGACCGCCGTGAATAACCGGCGATAGACGTATCGGCCGCCGGACATACACAGCGCCCGATTGTTTTGGTCCATACATTTTACCGCCGTTCAGCGTCAACAAGTCAACGCCAAGCGTATCAACATGCATATCGAGATAATTTGCCGCCTGCGAGGCGTCACTATGGAGATACAGCGGTGTTTCTATATGACGAGACCGGCGATCATGTCGTACCTGACGCACAACAGCAGCGATTTCAGCCAGTGGCTGAATAACACCGAGCTCACTATCAGCGTAGGCACAGCTTATAAGCACGGTTTCATCATGTATCTGAGCGGAGAGACTCTGGAGGTCTAAGCACCCCTGATCATCAACGGCAATTTCCTGCGAAGAATACTGCTGAGCTGGCTGCCGGATAGACTCGTGCTCAACTGCACTAAAAAGACACTGCTTATCCGGGAACTGCTGCATGATTCCTTTTATCGCCAGATTATTAGCTTCTGTGCCTCCGGCGGCAAATATAACTTCGTTAGCTTTAGCGCCTAGATGTCGAGCAATACGCGAGCGTGCATCTGCGACATCAGCTCGAACCGCTTTGGCTGGCGCATAGGTTGCCGATGGATTATAAAATTTCTCCGTAAAATACGGTTGCATAACCTGCAGAACGCCAGGATCGAGAGGTGTCGCAGCAGCATAGTCAAGATAGATGTGTTGCATTGTACGTTTTACTCTAGCAGTAAGTCGCTACGTAAACCATTGTCGCCTAAGCGTAGGCTGGGTGATATATGTGCTTTTCAATTTCTGTTGTGTAGGCGGTGATTGCCTCATAGAAACGCAGCGATTCTTCACGGCCGACTGGACGGTACTGCCCGTCCTGCGCCTTTAAGATTCCATCAGGGCGCACGCTATAACGCGTAGTCTGGCTTTTGCGCAGACCAGTTGATTTCTCAATCCACTCTTCGTACCAGACCCAGGTGTGCTCATCGAGGCAGAAAAATTCACGGCGTCCACCGGGCGCGACAGAGCCAAACAAATCTCCACCAATTTTTGCCTCGTGGCGAATCAGTTTATCACGCAGCTCTGCGCGTCGTTGCTCGCGACGAGCGTCCGATGTCTGACTAAGCAGCTTTTTGAGCATTATTCTCTACTCCTGGTTTCATGACATCCGCTCTCGTCGCAGAACGATTGATTGATTCACGGATGCTGCTGATATTCTCTGGTGTTAGTTCGCTGTGCCCATAGCCGTTAATTTCTGGTGTATCAGCGACGTAATCAGCTTGGCCCTCACCCTGTTCTGGCCGTGGTTGCTGTTTTATTTCCTCAAGAGCTCCAGGAAAGCGGCGCTCAATAGCCTGCTCTGCCTGGGTGACACTCCAGCGCACCTGCGCCAGACGCTCAGCCAACTCGGGCATAGCCTCAAGATTTTTACCGTGTTCTGGTGATCGCTTTGTTATATTCATGATAATTCTCGCTTATTTGACGCTTCTTGTAAGCCTAAAATTGCTCTCGCGTTTGCGGTGGTCACACGAGCAAATTGCTCCAGTCCCTCGCCTCGCAAATCACTCAAAAACCGTGCCGTCTCCACAACATGTTTTATCTCGCATACATTACCACGGAAAGGTACTGGTGTCAAGAAAGGCGCATCTGTTTCTAGCACCATGCGCTCCAATGGGACGGCTTTGGCCATGCGCAGTTGCGCGTCGTCTTTCGTGAACGTGATTATACCATTTAAGCCCACAAAAAGACCATTTTGAAGTACTTTTTCTAAAACTTTGCTGCCAGCCGTAAAGCTATGCACAATACCACGGATATCAGAGAAGTTATCGAGTATCGGCAAAAAATCATCGAAGGCATCGCGAACGTGAAACAACACTGGCAGGTGGTTGTCTTGCGCCAACTGCAGTTGATGCTCCAGCAGCTCCCGTTGCGCTGGCTTTGGCGAATGGTTGTAATAATAATCCAAACCACACTCACCCACGGCCACAACCTTTTCTTGTGTGGCCAGAGACCGTAGATGCTCGAACACAGCTGTATCAGCGGCGTAATCATCTGCCTCATGCGGGTGAATCCCGATTGCCGCGTAGACTCCACTATGCTTTTGTGCAAACTCGACCGCTTGTTCGCTGTCTTTTGGCGTGCAGCCGACCACGACAGTACGTGTTACGCCAGCGGTTTTGGCGTCAGCCAGCACTTTCTCCGCATCCAGCGGATAATCATCAAACTGCAC
>CAZGPJ010000018.1:0-12164 GCA_964527485.1 uncultured Candidatus Saccharibacteria bacterium | reverse complement strand
ACGGCCTTGAGGACGAGCTCAGCCAGAAGCAAGGCAAAAACAATAATTGCGACAAAAGCGATAATGATTGCCAGCAAAGAATCAACGCGGAAGTATTCAAATAAGAGGTACCATGCGCCGATAGAGAATACACCAACAACTAAAAGAGCACTCGCAATGTAGGTGTACATCTGTGCTCGTAACCGTTTGGAATGATCCATGCCCTACCCCTTTAGTTTGCTGTAACGTCTCCGGCACTCGTTACTAGTGTTACCCAAGTCTTGCCCGGATTCAAGCCAATAGGTAGTCCATCGCTGTTTCCGAAGCGTACGTTATCCGTCTGTTTGGGTTTTTCCCAGATACCTTTCGTCATGGCTCCGTCCTGGAATATATAGGCAGTGTTGCTGCCCGTTAGGTCATATTCTGAATAGATACCATCACGTCGATAATCGGCCACCATCACTACGACAACGTCAGACGTTATCTGCTTGTTCGTTTGTTCGTCTACGTGAGGAACGCCACCCATGAACCGTTTATAGGTATTGTTCTTGGCGTCGTAGGCAAAGCGGACATTGTAGAGTGGCGAAGATATTTTTACATTAACTTCTGTGATGGTTGGTTTTTCTGCTGGCTCGGGAGCTTTTCGTACAATACCGCTGAAATCGCTTGAGGTGTAGCCGCGTTTATCGTGAATTTTGAGGAGGTCTTTCCTGGTTGAATACATATTGTGTGGAGCGAAGCGCGTATTGACACGACGATAGCCTTCGGGGTTCTGGAACTGGTCAAGGTCTTTCACGCCAAGGCTACGCAATCGTGATAGAGCGTAAGGGCTGCCGCCGACGTGAGCGACTGCGGCGTCATGCGCTAAAATCCAGTCAATGTGGTTGCGCCGGATAGAACGTATTGGTCCGATTTGCTCCGGCATGCCTTCCTGGTAGAGGGCGAGAAACCGCGTAATGCTGCCTTCGACCATTGCTTCAAAGACGATGCCGGCATCGGCCAAGCCAGACTGTGGCCGGGCTTCTGGGCTATTTTCGATGGTGACGGCGGTAACTGGTTGTTCAGCCAGCTCAGGGCTGACTTCCACGCCTGTCAAAGGGGATGTTTTTGTCTCCGGCTCAGGCGGTAGCGGCTCTTCTTCTGGTTGCTCGATAACGACAGGCTCCGGTTCTGGCGGTGGCGGTTGTTGCAGCAGCAAGGCTAGTCCCGTGCCGGTACCAACAAGCACTGCCAACACAACCGACAGGCTGATTATTCGCTTTTTTTTACTGGCGTCGCGCCAATAGCGCTTGAGGCGTGCAATAGGCGTGAAGCGGTGCTTCGACGACGTGTGGTCATTTTCTGGCACATCAGTGACAACCGAAGAGACCCTCTCGTCTTCTGGCAGGTTTTCCTCACGAGAGCTCGATTGGTCATCGGCATCTTCGCGCATTCGTGTCGGCTGGTGCCGCTTGGGCTGCGGCGGTCGTATATCGTCCATAATGGTTTCCGTCTATTGTAGCAGAGCTCGGCTTATGCTTGCAGGGCTTTTATTTGCGTGTCGATACGCTCGAGTGTTCGGGCCTGACCCAGGAGCGCGAGAGTTTCAGCAAGACCCGGCGAAGACGGAGATTGGGTGGCAGCAATACGGATCAGGCTGAATAGTACAACCGGCTTTTCCTGTGTGCTCTCGAGCAGGCTATTTAGTGTTGCTTGCACATCTTCAGCAGAGAATGAGCTATCAGCAAGAGCGTGTCGGGCTGCCTCGAGGAGCTGTATAAGCTCTTCATTGCTGAGTCGCTTGAGCTTTTTGTGGTCCGAAATCAGGTTTGTGTCGACAGGTAAATCCTCGTAGAAGAAACGCGTGAGGTCTGGTAGCTCAGCAAAGTATTTGAGCCTTTCTTGCACTGCAGCCACAACGGCTTTATTAAACGAATCATCACAGCTGGATGCAGTATCGGGTAGGTAGGATTTGCAGGCTTCGTAGAGCTTTTCAAGCGGCATCTCACGAATAAAACTACCGTTTGTCCAGAGCAGGCGTCGTTCGTCAAAAACTGCCCCGCCCCGCCCAACTTTCTCTAATGAAAATGACTCAATCAATTGCTCAGTCGTGAAAAGTTCTTGCGTGGTACCGTCATTCCAGCCGAGGGTGGCGATGAAGCTTAGCAGAGCTTCGGGTAAAAAGCCGTCTCGTATGTAGTCCAGAATATCCTTAGCACCGTCGCGCTTGCTGAGTTTCTTTTTACCATCTGGTCCGAGGATGGGAGGCAGCGTCGCCATGTGTGGCGCGGTGATGTCGAGAGCTTCGTAGAGGTTAAGGTAATTGGGCACACTGGCAATAAATTCTTGACCACGGATAATATGAGTTATCTGCATCAAGTAGTCGTCAATGATGTGTGCAAAATTGTAGGTCGGGAATCCATCAGACTTCATAAGAATAAAGTCATCAATCACCTCAGGTCCCGTCTTCAGCTCACCCATGACGCTATCGTGCCAGGTGTACGCCTGTGGCTCTGATTTGAAGCGAAGCGGCATTGTGCCATCCCACTCAGGCGGATTTTCTGGACGGTGATTGCGGAACAAGAAAGCTTTTTTGTTGGCCTGTGCCGATTGTCGAAACTGGTGCAGCTCATCAGCTGTGTAGGGGTCAGCATAAGCACGACCGGAAGCCACAAGTTTATCTGCCCATTCTTTATACAAAGCAAGCCGCTGACTTTGCCGGTATGGGCCGTATGCAGCCTCTTGGTCGGGGCCTTCGTCGTATTCAAGCCCGACGGCACGCAGGCTGCGCATAATGTGTTCATCCGCACTAACGACCTCTCGTTTTTTATCGGTATCCTCAAGCCTGAGGATAAAGTCGCCGTTGTGTTGTCGTGCGAGCAGCCACGAGAATAATGCGGTTCGTACGGCGCCAACGTGTAGCAGGCCGGTTGGGCTCGGGGCAAATCGGGTGCGGACTGTTTGGTTATTTTTCACGGGTTCCATTGTAATACAGATGGGCATGTTTTGCTGATGATTACTATGCAGCGCTACACAGTAGCCTCGTTAGAGGCTGTTGGCTAGGCGAAGCAGCTGGTCGCTTGAGAGAGAAGAGGCACCCTCAATGGTGTACCAGACATCGTTATCGATCCAGGTGGCATTTGACTCGTTGTATATGTAGATAGTCTTCTCGTTGCTCGGTATGGTTTGGTATAAACCTTTTTCTTCGACGAAGCTGGTGCGCAAGCTGTCACTGTTCCAGCCTGTCTTTTGCTTGTTGATACGAAAGCTGCGACTGTCGCTGATAGAGTGGTACTGCAGAGCGACATGATCAGGGCTATATTCAACATTGCCACTCAATTGAAATCCGGATGGTTTGTAGTCCGGCAAGCTAGCCGACACTTCAGAACGCGATGAAGCAAGCTGTACCGACATATAGGGCAAGCTTGCGTAAGCGATAGTTGCGAGTCCACCGATTAGGAGTAGGCTTGCAGCTGTATAACGGAGCCCCACGGGTGCGTCAAGAAGACGTCGCCACAATCGTTTTAGAGTTGAGGTTGGATTCGTCGGTGCAGTCTGATTGTGGCTTTCCGCTCGTGCCAGTGCGGACTGTTCAAGCGCTTGTCTTGGGGTTGGAACAGGATTGGTCCGCCGTGCTGTAGGCGGTGACGATGTAGACTGCTGTGTCGCCATTTCCTGCTGCGGTGATGCGTCGGGCGTGGTCTGCGGGCTTGACTGAGAGGGTTGTGGAGAAAATTTGTGTACATGTTCACTTTTATTGACTCGGTTCGCGCGCTCAAAGCGAGGCGTGTCGAGCATTTTCCGACGCTGAACAGACGGAGCAGAAATGCCATCTGCTGATTGATTTTTTTGGGGTTTCTTTACCGATGTACGCATAAGGGTGTCGGCTTTTCGCGGCTGCTTGGATGCAGGGTTTTGCACCGGATGGTGCGCGGGGCGTTTAGATTGCCGAGCAACCGAAGAAGGTGTAGATGCCCTGTTCTGATTCGGCTTTGCTGGTGGCGCAGTGGGCGATGATGAATCGGCTGCTGTCACGAGCTTGCCCGTCTGGATGTCGTAGGTGTTGCCGTTGAGTTGTATTACGTTTTTTGTCATAGTTGTTTACAGAGTAATCGCACATCCCTCACAGGTTCTGGAATTGCTTATGCACTATCTTAGCGTTTATCACCTTTTGATACAAGCGATTGAAATCGATGAATTAGAAGCGCTATACTGAACTGAGTAATATATTTATATGGACTACCTCGACCCAGACAAAAAACGTCAACACACCAGGCGGCTTTTCATCGGCTATGGCCTGATGGCAGTGCTTATTGGGCTGGGGACCATATTGCTGGTTTTATTTGCCTATGGCTTTAGTTTTGATCGCTCAACGGGCTCAATTATTCAGAACGGATTAGTTTTTGTTGATACGAATCCGGTCGAAGCCAACGTGTATGTTAACGGCGAGTTGCGCGGTCGTGGTGATCAGCGGCTCGTGCTGCCAGATGATGAGTACAGTATCGAGGTGCAAGAACCAGGCTACCGCAGTTGGTATAAAGATCTATCGCTCGCTGGTGGTAGCCTTATTCGCCTTTCGTACCCTTTTCTCTTCCCTGAAACCATCGAAACCTCAACCTATCGGCGTTTTAGCCAGGAGCCAAACCTGCTAAGCACAAGCCCTGATCGTCGTTGGCTATTGCTGCAAGAATCCGAAGACATTACTTCGTTTGTGCTTTATGACCTGGAGCAAGGAATTAACTTGCCGACTTTCTTTTCTTTACCGACGGGTGTCGTGCAGCAGGGTGCATCAGGTAGTGAGTTGAGTATTGTCGAGTGGTCCAATGACAATGAGCACGTCATCGTGAAGCATAGCCATGATGACGGCGCAGAATATATTCTCGTGAATCGACTCGATGCAAGCCTGAGCCAAAACTTAACAGACAGATTCTCTGATTACACCTTCCAGGATATTTCTCTCATAGACAAACAGTATGACCAGTACCATTTATTTGACCGCCAGACAGGAGAGCTTGTGCAGGCAGAACTGCAGAGTAATAATGCGGAGCTTGTCCTGGAAGACGTGATCACCTATCGTTCGCACGGTGAGGACGCCCTCCTCTACGTCAGAGAGCTCCCGCGGATTGATGAAGGTGCTGACTCGAACGATGTCGCGCAGGCGCCAGAAACGGTTGGAGTTTTTATGGAGCTTGACGATAGTGTTTATCAAATAGACTCTTTGCCAAAGGCGCCAGCGACTGACTATCTACTCGACTTGGCTCGATTCAGCGGTTCATGGTACGTGGCAGTCGGGTACGCTCAAGAGCGACGGGTTCTTATTTATCAAGATCCGATTGAGCTTCTTGAGCAAAATGAGGTTACGTCTCTTTCTCCCGTGGCTACTTTACACACCGATACCGACCCGCATCACGTGTCGTTCTCGACAAACGCGCGCAATATCGCGCTGCAGGCCAGCGAAGAATACGCTGTCTACGACGCCGAGCGAGAAGAAATTCACAATTTCCGTGTCGCTGAGGAAGGCACAGAGCTTCCCCGCGGATACTGGATGGACGGGCATCGACTCACCACTATTCAAGACGATAGGTTGTTCGTGGCTGACTTTGACGGTGAAAATCAACAAGAGATTTCTCATTGCGTCTCCGGCTACCGTTCGTTGTTCGACACTGATTACGAGTATGCCTATTGTATTGCACCGTCAGATGAAGATGGGCAGTTCGGTTCTCTTCAACGGCTGTCCTTGCGCGTCGAAGACGAGGAGTAAAAGTTAACTGCCGAAAAATCTGCTCCACAAGCTTGGTGAGTCGCTTGGTAATGTTTCTGGCTGTGGTCTTTCGCTTGGCTCAGGCGCAGAACTTTCCGAATTATCTACTGGGTCCGGGCTGATTTGCTCACCCGTCACAACCAGTCGATTGATGGCTGTGCCGGGCGGGTCACAGGTGATAAGAGTGGCGACAGATGAGTGATCTTCGTGTGGGTTGAGTACGCTCAGATCAGTTGGCGGCACGATTCTTGTATCAAAAACGCGGTAAATGTAGCGCGTGCCGTCTTTCTCCAACATGAAGGTGTCGCCTTCTTCGAGCTGGTTCAGGAGAACAAAGGCAAACTTATACTCTCCTCGATTCAGTATGTTGTTGCTGGAGTGACCAAAGAAGACACTGTTGCCGCGCTCACCTGGCTCAGCCGTGGTTGGGTAGTGCAAGACTCCGTCTTCGAGTGCGCGTTGCACAGCGTCTTCTTGAATAGATTCCTCGTCGTAGACAACGGGAATTTCAACGTTAATTTTTGGGATGATGATCTTTGGCTCGTCACCGACAGGCGTGTTCTCATCAATAATGAGTGGCGTCGAGCTAAGGACGCGGCTTGGTGTCACGAAGGGCGCGATAAATCGTTCGTTGAAAAAGCTAAAACCAGTGATCAGAATAACCAAACCACCCATAGTTAAGCCAAAGGCTAATGACTTGAGGTTCGCGCGGTGCTTGTTGCCCTCCCGCGAGACGGTTGAGACAATTTTTTGCTGGATTTCACGAACCGATTTTTCTTCAGTTTCATGTACTGGCTTGGACGGGCGCACGCTTTCTTGGGGTTGCGGAGAGAGAGGCTTGGATGCTGATGTATTCTCTATCGGTTGTGCTGCAGACGGTGCTCGTCCGTGCTGATCGTAGAATTCTTGCCACACTTCGTGTTTTTCGTGGTCGGGCAATTCTTGGTAGTAATCGTGCCACGCGATCTGGATCTCAGCTAGTGATTTACCGGCACTGCTCAACTCATGCATAAAATCTTGATGTTTGGAGCGTTTTTTTGCTGGCGTATCCTCGACGATAGCTGCCTCTGTCTGAGCAGCTGGCTCATCGTCGTATAAGCTGTTTATTTTTTGTCGTATTAAATCGACAGCAGCAGTCGAGTCGCTATCTGCCTTACTGGGCTGAATTGGTTTGCGCCCGTCTCTTGATAAGAGATAGTCGCGTGAGTTATCGTTACGATGTGGCATAGACAATTACAAGTATAGTACAATGTTGTCGACACTTCATGCAATCTGGGGCATAGACCAGTTTGTTCGGCCGGAGTGGCGGAATTGGTACAAGGTTATAAGTATTTGGAGCCGCAGTGATGGAACTGGTAGACATGCGGGACTCAAAATCCCGTGCTAGCGATAGCGTGTCGGTTCGATTCCGACCTGCGGCACCAAATGTTTATAACAAAACTGCTTAGGCAGTTTTCGCACGGGCGCATCACAGAAGTGATGCCGGTAGGCCGAACAAAATCGTGTGGGGCAACCCGTGAGAGTTCGATTCTCTCCTTCGGCACCAGCTCATTTTGCAACTTCAGCTTCCGTAAAAAAGCGGAAGCTGTTTTACTTTCAGCTTTTGTGCAAAGCCTCGCTATACCCCACAAAACCCGCCTGGCTGGGCTTTTGCGGGGACCCCGTAGGCTCCTGACTGTGTCAGAATCTTCAGTGCTTTTGCAGAGTATTTCATATGCGCTTTCGTGCAAAGCCACGCTATACCCCACCAAGAATCCTCTCTTGGCGGGCCCCATAGGTTCTAGGGTGTGTCAAAATCTGTTCATTCTGGTCGGCGAGGTGGAAGGACGAGAACTTATCCGCTTCTGGCGGGAGCCTCTTCTCCGGCGCCACACATACGCATCAAGCGAAATATCTCGTATATCTATTTGACACCCGTCAGGGGGCTTTCTATACTCCTTCCATGAAACGTCGCGATCGAAGACCACGTAATAACCCCTTTGCCAAACGCAGTGCCCACCGACGAAAGCTGAGTCAGGGTTTTCAGGATCCAACCCTTGAGGTGACGAAGGGTGACACTCGCTGGAACAAGCTACGACAGCGACGCTGTGATGTGGCCATGCTGATTCCTGACCCCGAGGTATACACTGACCCCAAAGCTGTTGAGGCAGAGGCTACAGTCGATACGATCGTGGGTGAAAAGATAATTGATTTAGCAGACGTACACGTCGAACTAGTTACGCAGACTTTGCCTGAGTTGTCTGAAGCGTCAGCCACACCGCAGACGTAATTGATTCAAAGACTGGCTCTGGCTGTTGGACCAACCAGACACTTACGAAGCTCGCGAGCGTGGTTGCGCTTGATTGTTGCTGCTCAGGACACTCGGTAAACGCTGTACGGCCCTCAGAAACGGCTACTACTCCCTGAGGTGTGGGCACAATTAGGTTTAATCGAGACGTTTGACTGATGTCTTGTAGGAGGGGCACGAGTTGCGACAATCCCATATCATGGGTGACTGGCTGTGTGAGGCGCATCGTTTTTACGAGTAGCTGCAATTGGGAGGTAGATAGGACGAGGGTAATCTTGCCATGCTCCTTCAGCACTTCGTGGTGTGCAATGATATTTTCTGCTGCATCGTTAGCGTAGGTAATCCAGCTCGGGTATTCCTCGACAAAACGCTCGAGCAGTATGATTGTCTCGCTGTTTTTGCCGAGATCGCCTGGGAAAAGCACTCCGTCTGCCCAGGCAGCAGAATCAAGCGCGGTTGCGAGGGCTTGTTTGCTCAGTCCCCCGCTTGGGTTACGCGGTGCGTAGGTGCCGTGCTCCAAAATCTGTCCGGTGACTGATTTCAGCGAGTCTGGCAGTACGACTTGTAGTTGGCCAATACGCGCATTTTGACTGTCGGCGTAGGCATTCATAATCGAAGAAACGCCGTTGGCAGTGCCGCCAATGATAGTCAGTTTACCGCGACGAGCAGCCTGTTCGGGTTGGCTCCAGATGCGCTCCGGAAAGGCTGGCTCAGTGACTGTTTGCTTCTGATAAGGCGTAGGCATACTTCCCCTTCTCTAGTTCATAGATCATATTTTTTCGTTCGATAACAATCCTCCAGCCGTGCGATTGGGCCACGGAGTAGAGGGTGCTCTCTGGGTTAAAAGCAATCGGATATTCAACCATTTTCAGCATTTCAATATCGCCGCCAGAATCGCCAACAGCGATACTGTCTTCGAGGTTGAGGTTATGTTTTTCAATAAGGCTTTTTAGGTACTTTCCCTTCCCTTCGTGTGTTTTACGAATGTGTCCAGTGAAGTACTCCTCGCCGCGCTCAAACTTTTGTCCAATCCAGGTGTCGAAACCGTAGTGCTCGGCGAACGGTCCAACGACCTCGTATTGCGAGCCAGAGATGGCTATCAGAAAATAGCCTTTGGCTTTCAATTCTTTGGTTAGTTCACGGGTATAGACATAGACGTTATCCTTGTGTGCCTTGATGACGCGCTCAGCCGCGAGATCAAAGTAGGCTGTCTTGAGGCGGGGTAACTCCTTGTCAAAGGCGTTGACGACCGCCTCGTCAAACTCGCCGAATGCACTGCCGTGGGCTCGTTTTTTCCAGGCAGTTTCTTTATCGGCAATATTCTTTAGTATGCTTTCTGGAATGGCGCCCATGCGAACGAGCTCGAATGCAACTTCACGATAGAGGCCGCTGCGGAACAGTGTGCCATCAATATCAAAAGCAGCGAACTTTTTGCCTGTCGCCCTATCGTTTCCTTTCATCCGCCTTGCCTCCTTCACGCTATATTGACTAGTATAGCATTTTATGTGACAACTAGTCGCTCGGCATCTCACTGGTGGTTATGTGCGGTGTTGTAGTCGATAGACCAGTGATGGTATAGACGACATTTTTTCGCTCCAGTATGACAGTCCAGTTTTCTGTCTTGGCGATCTCTAGGAGCATTTGGTCGGGATTAAAGGCAATAGGATTATCCACTAGGCGCAAAAAAGCTGCGTCACTCTTACTGTCGCCGACGCCGTAGCTATCGTGCAGGGATAGCGAGTGCTTGTCGATGAGTTTTTTGAGCGAGCTGGCCTTATCAAAGCTTGCGATAAACTTTTTGCCGCTAAAGGCTTCACCGTCACGATGGTAGGTGCTGCCAATCCAGTCATCAAAGCCGTATTGTGGAGCCACGTGATCCAGAAGCTCTTTGTGGCTGCCCGAAATTGCGATGATGACGTACCCATCACTCTTCAGCTGCGCAATAAGGTCCCGTGTATAGGTATAGACTTGAGACGTATACGTCTGAGCTGTTTGCTCTGCAAGCGCATCAAACACAGCTGGCTTGATAGTCGGGAGCGCGTTTTCATAGGCCTCAACAACGGTCTTCTCGTATTCTTTAAAAGAGTTTTGGTGTTGACGTGTCTTCCAGGCCATACGTTTTTGTTTGACGTCTTTATAGACTGGCTTAGGTATGTGACCGGCCTTGGCCAGTTCGTCGACTATCGCGTGGTACAGTTGCCAGCGAATGAGGGTGCCGTCAATATCAAATACAGCGAACTTTTTCTGGCTCATGCTAGGATCTCAATGCTAACGGGACAGTGGTCCGACCCCATGACATCGTCATGAATTTGTGCGTTTTTGACGCGATCTCTTAGTTTGTCGGAAACGAGGACGTAGTCAATCCGCCAACCGACGTTCCGCGCCCGCGAATTGGCCCAGTGCGTCCACCAAGTGTAGTGGCCATTGCCCTGCGTAAATAAACGGAAGCTATCAACAAAGCCACTATCAATAAAATTTTGGAAGCCCTCACGTTCCTCTTTGGTAAAGCCTTTTTTACCATCGTTGTCTTTTGGTCGTGCCAGGTCGTCTTCTGTATGAGCCACATTTAGGTCACCGCAAAAAATAACGGGCTTCTTTTGCTCCAGCTGTTTGCAATAAGCCAAGAAGGCAGGGTCCCACTGCTCATGGCGTAGCGGTATTCGGCTCAGGTCATTCTTGGCATTTGGCGTGTAGACGGTGACAACAAAAAAGTTCTCAAACTCGGCCGCAATCACCCGCCCTTCTTTATTTGGGTCGCCGTAGCCATCAGCAGCGAGCTCGTAACACTTGATTATGTCATCAGGTAGGCCGTAGAGTACGTTGAGTGGTGCCTTTTTGCTGAATATGGCGGTGCCGCTGTAGCCCTTTTTTTCGGCTGAGTGCCAGTACTCTTCATATTCAGGCAGATCTAGGGTAACCTGATCACGGTTCGCCTTGGTTTCTTGTAGGCATAATACATCTGGCTGGTGCTTGGCTATAAAAGGCTCTAGTTCGCCTTTCTTCATGACGGCACGGATGCCGTTTACGTTCCACGAGTACACCTTCATATGCAGTAGTATAGCGATTATCACGCGAATCTGCTACCATAGCTCGCAATGTACAAACGCGTATTAATCAAGTTTTCTGGTGAGCAATTAACTGGTGAACATGAATTTGGCGTTGACCCCAATACATCACACTACCTTGCGGCTGAGTTAAAAAAGGCGCAAGCAACTGGCTGCGAAATCGTCTTAGTCGTCGGCGGCGGCAATATGGTGCGCGGGGCTGAGGCTTCCGGTCGGGGTATTCGCCGTGTTACGGCTGATCAAATGGGTATGTTGAGCGGGCTGATTAATGCCATGGCGCTGACTGATATTTTTGAAGAGCAAGGATTGCCAACGCGCTGCACCAGTAATATTTATGCGGAGCAGGTCGCGGAGAGCTACTCCTATCGTTTGGCTGAAAAACACCTCGAACGTGGTCGGATACTCATTATTGCCGGTGGCCTTGGGCGTCCGTACTTTACGCACGATACCGCTGCTGTGTCGCTGGCCTTAGAGCTCGACTGCGGCGCCGTATTGAAAGCGACCAAAGTCGACGGGGTCTACAATAAAGATCCGCATAAGCACACTGATGCCGAAAAATTCGATACGCTTGATTATCAACATGCGGTAGAAAACGGCGCCATCAAGGTAATGGACAAGGCCGCTCTCGGTCTGGCTATGGAGCAGCAGATGCCCGTGGTTGTGTTTGACGCCAATGAATCAGGCAATATTGCCAAGATAATCCAGGGTGAGGCAATCGGAACGACCGTTAGCTAGGGGTGATGTCCGTATCGTCGAGTGTGACGTGGTCACCACTGTTGGCTTTTTTTGCCAGGATGAGTTTCGCGAGAGTGTCTTCGATCGTGCGCTGAATCATGCGTCGCATCGGCCGAGCGCCAAGTCGTGGGTCATAACCCAAATCGACCACTTTTTTGGTTGCCGCGTCAGTCAATGATACTGATATATTTTGTTTGGCGAGCGTTCTATTAACGTCTGCAATCATCAAGCCGACGACTTGCTCGAGCTCCGCCTGGTTGAGCGGACGAAACAGGACAATCTCATCGAAGCGGTTCAGTAGCTCGGGCTTAAATTGTCCGCTATCGATAAGCTCATCAATAAATGGCTTTTCGAATTC
>CAZGPJ010000017.1:0-12234 GCA_964527485.1 uncultured Candidatus Saccharibacteria bacterium | reverse complement strand
GTCCTCGTAACTGTGAGCAACAATCCCTCGCTGGATCAGCTATCTGGTGCTATTGGCTTAACGCTCGCACTCAACAAACTAAACAAACATGGCACTGCCGTCTATAGCGGTCAGACTCCACCTATCATCTCTTTCCTTGAGCCAGAGAAAACGCTCGAGAAGAACACTGACTCTCTTCGTGATTTCATCATATCTCTTGATCGCTCGAAGGCAGACAAATTACGCTACAAGGTAGAAGATACGCAGGTGAAAATTTTCATCTCTCCGTACCGCACATCTATTCATGAAAGTGACCTAAACTTTTCTCAAGGTGATTTAAACGTCGATCTCGTTGTAGCGCTTGGTGTGCACGAACAAAAAGACATCGACAATGCCATAACCGGCCATGGTCGCATACTGCACGATGCGACAGTAGCCACAGTAAACACAAGTCCAAACGCAACAGCTGGAACGATTAACTGGGTGGACGAACAGATGAGTAGTCTGTGTGAAATGCTTGGCCACCTCGTTTATGAACTTGACGAGGAAATCCTTGATTCCCAGACTTCAACCGCTCTCTTGACAGGAGTCGTTGCCGAGACCGACCGCTTTAGCAACCAGAAAACAACGGCAGCTACAATGTCGCTCGGTTCGCGCTTGCTGAAGGCCGGAGCCAACCAGCAGCTTGTGGCCGAAAAACTTGAGCCACAACCCGAACCCGAGCCGCAGCCACAACCCCAGCCGCCACAACCACCGCCGGCCCCCGAGCCGCAGCCACAACCCGAACCCGAGCCTGAGCCTGAGCCTGAACATGGCCCACTGGATGATGAGGCGTCCGAAGAGGCTCGAAAAAACAATGCTGAAGCCGAAGCTTCTTGCGTGCTGCACGTTCAGCAACCGGGTGAGGACGAGTCAGATTTGCACCAAATCCACATAGATGAACACGGTAATCTCCAGCCGGCTGAGGGAAAGCCAGCGCCAGATAAAAACACAGCGAAGTCAAGCCAAGCGCCGGAAGGATCTCCGGATGCTTCAGCTGATGATAGCCAGCTGCCAAAGATCATTTCAAAACCGCAGAGTAGTATGTTGCGAGAAGAAGATGCCCCCAAGCAAGACAACGCTTTCGCGCCAAACACGGATGATGACGAGGATTTTGTAAATCCACTTGCCGCACCTGATAAGACGCATGATCAGCTCCTTTCTCACGATGGGCAGGCTAATGGTCAATCAACGACGGCTGCTCAAAATTCTGCGCAACCACCGGCGAACACGTCCACTCCGGTCGCACCAGATACAGCTTCCTCTGCGTCTACGTCTACAGCCCAATCACCGCCAGATGAGTCACCACAAAATCCAACGCAAACATTATCGGATATCGAGCACGCCGTCGGAGCGCACCAAGGCACCGATTCTGCGCAAGATAAGCAAGCGACTACGGCTGAGGCACAGAATCCTCAACCCGACATGGAGTTTGCGCCCGCGCATAGCGACACACTGCCAACGCAAACCAAGCCACCAGCTGAACTGGACGAGGCTCGACAAGCCATCATGGACGCAGTCCACAGGCCACAAGCTGATTCTCAACCGAATAATAATGCGCAAAATTCGGGTAATGCTGCATCTGATAACAGTAGCCAGCCTCAACAAAACAGCAACCAAGGTGTAAATAACCCGAATCAACCGCCACCCGTACCACCGCCGATGATGCCACCAGGACAACAAAGCACATAGCCAACGCTCGAGTACGCTCACAAACTGCCCCTAGATTATCTCAGGTATACTAGTACCTCATGGATGGATTGTTGCTCATTGATAAACCTCTGGATTGGACGTCGTTTGACGTAGTCGCCAAAGTGCGAGGAATCGTGCGTGCACAAACAGGTGTTAAACGTCCAAAAGTGGGTCATTGCGGCACGCTTGATCCGAAGGCAACGGGCTTGCTGCTTATTGTTGTCGGTACCTACTGTAAGCGAGCCCACGAATTTTCTGGGCTCGATAAGTCATACACCGCTACTATCCGGCTGGGAGCCTATAGCACAACCGGAGATCGTGAAGGCGAAAAAACCCAGCAAAACGTGACAGATATTCCAACGGAAGACGCTATTCGTTCGGTGCTAGGAGATTTCCAAGGGAGTATTTCACAAGTACCGCCAGCATACTCTGCCGTAAAAGTAGGCGGAAAGCGCGCTTATGCGTTAGCCCGCGCCGGTAAATCAGTTGAGTTAGAGCCACGCAACGTGACAGTTTACGAAAACCAGCTGCTAGGCTACGACTATCCGTGGTTAGAGCTTCGCTGCAGAGTGTCAGCTGGCACATACATTCGTTCTCTAGCCGAAGATATCGGCGCCCAGCTTGGCACAGGAGCCTATCTGCATGACTTGCGTCGCACCTCTGTTGGTCCGTATCAGCTAGAGGACGCGCTGACAGTCGATTCTCTTCAAGAGGATATCTCCTCCTATCTGCAGACAGTCGAGTATTGACAAAATAGACAAATTAAAATATAATGATAGAATAAGGACGCTGTATAGAATAAGGACGCTGTGTTGTCTTTGACTCAAGCAACTACCCGCATGAAGTGACAGCAGAGGGTATATAGATTTCTGATTGCATTGCACTGTGTCATCTGGTACAATCCAGTCTAATCACGATAATCTCTTTTGGGAACACACGAATAGAATTAAGCAAAGGAACCGCATGATTTCACACGAGAAAAAAAGCAAGATCATCACTGATCTACAGGCAGACAAGAAAGACACCGGTAGCAGTGCTGTCCAGGTTGGCATACTCAGCGAACGTATCAACGAGCTGACCGAGCACCTGAAAGAAAACAAGAAAGACTTTGCCGCGCGACGTGGTTTATTACAAGCAGTTGGTAAACGGAAGCGACTACTGAAGCACATTGCTGAAAAAGACGGTGAAGCGTACCTCAAGCTCATCAAGAAAATCGGCATTCGCCGATAATCTGCACAGTCCAATCCGCCGACTTTGGCGGAAAGCTTGTGCACATTAATAACAAGAATAACAACCCAGAGCTTTGCTCGCAGAGACCAGATATACATTCGACAGCCGATTTATAGGCCTGTCGTCGCACAAGCATAGCTGTATATTTGCACCCTGCGACAGCAATCTCTAAACAAAAGGAAGCAATTAGCATATGGGACAAACCATTAATCCATTCGGAAAAGATATTACAAAAGTAAGTACTGAGTTTTGTGGCGAAACGCTGAGCCTCGAAGTTGGCCGTGTTGGTTTTCGTAGTTCAGCCAGTGTCATTGTGCGCTACGGCGACACGGTGATTTTGGGCACAGCAATGGTTGGCGATAGCCCAGCAGCCGGTATGGACTATTTCCCTCTGAGTATTGATTACGAAGAGAAGATGTACGCTGCCGGCAAGATTAGCGGCTCACGCTTTATTAAACGAGAAGGTCGGCCATCTGACGACGCTGTTTTGATTAGCCGCTTAATTGATCGTCCTATCCGTCCACTGTGGCCAAAAGGGTACCGTAATCAGGTTCAAGGGATTGCATCTGTTTTAAGCATGGATCCAGAATTTCGACCAGATATGATAGCTATGATTGCCATATCGACTGCCTTGAGTTTGACTGGTGCACCGTTCTCCGGTCCGATTGCCGGGTTACGTATTGGCCTAGATGAGGAAGGCAACTTTGTGCCTTTTGCTACGCGTGCAGCGCTTGAAGACGGAAAGCTTGACCTCGTTGTTGCCGGAACCGAAAGTGGCGTCATGATGGTTGAGGCTGGAGCTCGCGAAGTCGATGAAGAGAAAGTTGTCGAGGCAATCGAGTTTGCACAAAAAACGATGCAGCCAGCAATTGAGTTGCAACAAGAGCTAGTTGCCAAACTTGGCGCTGAGACACAACAGTATGAACTTGATCTGCCTGATGAAGATATACAAAAAGAAGTTGACCAGTGGGCACAAGGTAAGTTTGGTGATGATTTGCGCATTGATTACCCAGATCGTAACGCCAAGATTGCAGAAATTCGTGCGGCTTTCCACGAAGATATGGCCGAAAAACTCGGTGATGATTATTCAGACCTAAAGTCTGACTATGATGAGGCCTTCACGATGGCTCTGCACAAGGATGCCCGAGCTGGAATTGTCGAGAAGCAAGTTCGCCCTGATGGTCGAAAGCTCACTGACATTCGACCACTGTCTAGTGAAGTTGGTATCCTGCCGCGTGTTCATGGATCGAGTATCTTTACTCGTGGCGTGACGCAGGCAATGAACATTGTCACGTTGGCGCCACTCCGTTACGCACAACTGATTGACACCATGGAAAAGGACGAAGAAAAGCGTTATTTCCATCACTACAATGCTCCTGGCTACACCGTTGGTGAGGTCAAGCGTTTGATGGGTCCTGGTCGTCGCGAGATTGGTCACAGCTATCTGGCTGAGCGAGCCCTCGATGCGGTATTACCGTCGGAAAAGGATTTCCCCTACACAATTCGTAGCGTCACAGAGATTATGAGTCAGAACGGCAGCACCTCCATGGCTGCAGCCTGTTCAAGTTGTCTCGCCTTGATGGACGCCGGTGTTCCGCTCATTCGCCCAGTTAGCGGCATCGCCATGGGCTTGATGCTCGATGGCGACAAACCGTATATCATGAGCGATATAGCGGACGCAGAAGACTTTGCCGGGGATATGGACTTCAAGGTTACAGGAACCACTGAAGGCATAACTGCACTACAAATGGATATGAAGGTTCACGGCCTTTCGCCCGAGATACTGCGTAAAGCATTACTCCAAGGGAAAGAGGGGCGCCTCGAAATCCTCGAGCACATGCTTACCACGTTAACCCAGCCCCGAACCGACCTAAGTGAGTACGCTCCGCGTATCGAGTCGGTCACCGTTTCGCCTGAACGCATCCGTGACATTATTGGTAAAGGTGGTGAAACCATTCAGCGTATTACGGCTGAAACAGGGACAGAAATTGATATACAGGATGATGGCACGGTGATGATTGCCAGCCCTGATAAAACCTCAATTGAAGCCGCAAAAGACTGGATCCAAAAACTAACCGAGGAACCTGAAGTTGGCAAAATCTACAACAACTGCCGCGTTGTCAACGTCTTAGACTTCGGCGCGTTTGTCGAGATACTGCCTGGTCAGGAAGGTCTGGTCCACGTGAGCGAGATGAAAGAAGAACGGGTTGAGTCGCCAAGCGACGTCGTCAGCGAAGGTGACGAAGTGACGGTCAAGTTGGTAGCTATTGATGACCGTGGCCGGCTACAGCTCAGCATGAAGGCTGCCGCCCGCGACAGTAAATAATGGAGTTGAGAAACAATGGCTCATAAAAAAGATGTATCGATCCGTACCGTAGAAAATCGCCGAGCCTTAAGTATAAAGGCTCTGATTGCAGTCGGGTTTGCCTATGCCTTTATCTCGTTTGCGATCGACTCGGGAAGCTACTGGCACTATCTGCTGGCGTTTGTATCAGTCGGTATTTTCGTCAACGCTGCTGGGCGACTCATCAAAGATATCGTGAAATCACATGGAACCAGCAAAAAATAACAATCAGGCTGCACTGGATGCCCTCGCTGAGGATATTCGCACCAAAAAGATTGCTCCAAAAATAGCGGAGCAGGCCACACAGCTGGTCTTTGGTAGTGGCAACCCGAAAGCCGATATCGTTTTTGTGGGTGAGGCGCCTGGGAAAAACGAAGATGAAAAAGGCGAGCCGTTCGTTGGCGCGGCAGGGAAGTTACTTGATGAGTTGCTCCAATCGGTGGCGCTGAAACGGGAAGATATTTACATAACCAACATCGTCAAGTATCGACCACCGCAGAACCGCGACCCATTACCAGAAGAAAAAAAGGAGTTTTTACCGTATCTGTACAAGCAACTACATATTATCAAGCCATCGCTACTTATCACGCTCGGACGACATAGCATGGAATCGTTTTTACCGAGTGCACGGATAAGTCAGGTGCATGGGCAGCCAAAGCGTATCAAGGTGAGTATATCGGGTGAAGAGCAGATGATGCCACTGGTCGTGCTACCGTTGTATCACCCGGCCGCTGCCCTGTATAACGGGGGGTTGCGTCAAACACTGTTTGAAGATTTTTCCCACATTCCGCACATATTAACGAAGATTCATACTGCATAACTGAAAAGAAAAGGAGACATAACATGAGTCAAAATTCACAATCAAAACAGAAGCAAAACAATGCTTCCGGAAGCGGCAACACTAAGCCGAATAACAACAATAAAAAAAGAAGTGGTAAAAACTACCGCGGCGCCGCTATGCGCGCGCAACGACGCAACCACGATGACGTACAGAAGCGCCTAAGCGGCTATGCGGATGCAGCAACTAGCGCGAATGCACAAAATAACAATAATCAGAAGGGCGGACAGCCCAAACCGCAACGAGCTAATCAGATAGACGACAGTCCTCGACTGAAGATAATCGGTCTTGGCGGTATGGACAACGGCGGCTCAAAGAATATGATTCTGGTGGAGTACGAAAACGACGCTGTGGTCATTGACAGCGGCATTGACTTGTCAGTTGACCTGCCGGGCATTAACTACGGTATTGCTGACACCGCCTACCTAGAGAAGATTAAAAAGAAACTTCGCGCCTATATCGTTACTCACGGACACCTTGACCACATTGGTGCCCTGCCGCACATCGTGCCGCAGTTTCCGGCACCAATTTATGGCTCGAAATTCTCTGTCGCGCGCGTCGAGGAAATATTTGGTAACTTTGGCCCACAAATGCCAGATGGCTTTAGCCTAGAAACAGTTGCCATGAATGAAGATACGCATGAGCGATTAAAGATTGGTCCGTTTTTTGTTGAGCTGGTGCGCGTTACGCACTCCATACCAGGCAGTACACTTGTGGTTCTGGATACACCAGTTGGTCGCATCATTAACACAGGTGACTTTCGCCTCGACCCGAATCCGCTTGACCACGAGAAGACTGACACAGAACGGCTGAAACAACTCGGTGAAGAGGGCGTACTTGCTCTACTGAGCGAGAGTACAACGACCGAGCGTCCAGGTCGCACACCAAGTGAGACTACTATTGAGCAAAGTTTTGTCGATATCATCGAGAATGCACCCGGCCGTATATTTGTCGGTGTCTTTTCGACGAACATGAACCGAATTCAGATGATTGTCAATGCAGCAGTCCACCACGGTCGCAAGGTCGCTATGGACGGACGAAGCATGGTCTCTACTCTTGAAATGGCGGTTCGCCATGGTTTCATGAAGATACCAAAAGGTACTTTTGTGCCTATTGCTTCAGCGGGCAGCATGAAGGACGAAGAGCTGGTAGTGGTTTGTACTGGATCTCAAGGCGAGCCAAGCTCGGCTATGCAACGGATGAGTAATGGTGAACACCGTCACGTGAAGCTGAAAGAGCAGGATACGGTTATTCTCTCGAGTACGCCTATTCCTGAATCGGGCAACGACGCTCTCATCGGCAAAATGGTTGATGAGTTAATGCGTAAAGGCGTGCACGTGTTTCGCCATGAAACGCACGAGATAGATAATTGTGGGCCACTGCACGTATCGGGTCACGCGAGTATCGACGAGTACAAAGATATGATTAATATGACACAGCCAAAGTTTTTTGTGCCGATCTATGGATCATACCGAAGCAAACAGCGGCACATAGAGATTGCTGTAGAGGAAGGGATTGCACGGAAGGACACGATCAACGCAGAAAACGGCGACGTTATTGCCTTCACGAAGTCAAAGATGGAACTGCAGGGTCATGTTCCCTCTGGGACAATTCTCGTTGATCAGACCGGCTCTGTTGTCAGTAGTGTGGTGGTTCGCGACCGCTTGCTCCTGGCTGAAGAAGGTTTAGTCGCAGTCATCCTGACTATCGATAAGAAGTCGAACGCCTTGCTGACGAGCCCGGACATTATTAGCCGTGGTTTCATCTACATGCGTGACAACGAAGAGCTCATGTCGAACTTACGCACGGAGCTCAAGCGAGCCGTTGCTCAGCGCTTCAAGCGCGTTGACTTAGATCGTTTCAAACAAGAGCTGAAAGACCACGTCTCAAGCTTCCTCTATGAATATACTGAGCGTAGCCCAACGGTTATCCCGGTTGTGAATATAGTTGGACCAGGTAAAGGTAACGGTGGCGCAGGAAACGACAAGTCGGGTAATAAAAACCAGCAGTCGAAGCCGAAGCAAAAAGCGCCCGAAAAAACGCCCGATGAGATTGCTCAGGAGCAACAACAGCGTTTTGAGGAGATGCGTGCCAAGTTACTCGGTCAGGATGCCCGCACAGACTAACAGGGTGGGAGCATTGACAATAGTTGTAAAATTTGCTATAATTTACTACATATGCACGAACAGCACAAAGACAAGTACCCCGTACTGCCAAACTTTGAGGAGCACCTTGCGCTCATGCGCCGGAGGATAGATGCGCTAAAAGAAGAGCTGGATGTGACAAGCCCGCCACCCCTTCCACTCGAACAAGAAGATAGGTATACTGATTAGGTACTATGCCACGCAAAAAGAAAAAAACCACCAAAAAAAATAACCGAAAAAAGAAGCAGTCCAAGAAAGAGCAGGCTGACACTCAGAACTTTTGGCCAGTTGCCGGCGCAATCGGTATGCTTGTTGTTTCTTTTTTTCTTTTACTCGGCAGTTTCGAAAGCGGTGGCCCACTACCCATTAGCATGTTCTCAGGAGTTGAGTGGGCGCTTGGCTATGCCGCCTACACCACACCATTTGCTTTAGCTTGCTTTGGCGTATGGAAGATGAAGAGTGAAACTCAAAAGATCCCTCTTCAAGAATTTGTTAGCGTGTCTGGCTTTTTGGTTGCTTTTTCTGCTTGGCTTGATGTAACTTTTTTGCTCTCAAGCAACTCTCGTCTCAGCTCAGCTGGCGGAGCCGTTGGCGAACTCATGAGTAGTATTACGCTCCAGGCCTTGAACCGAGCTCCAGCGAGCGTACTGTTTTTTGTCTTGAGCTTCTTGCTCCTCCTCCTTAGTTTTCGTATTTCACCGAATGTTGTGTATGATCGCATATCTCAGCTTGCTTCGAAGTTTTCACGCGACAAAGAGGACACAGATATCGCGAAGCTCAAAGACAAGGCTCAGAGTAGTGGCTTTAAATTAAAAGAAGGCGTGCCGGTTGAGTATGGAGGCGGAGATGACTCGAACTCCAAGCCGCGCAGCACCCTAAAAAATACAGCCAAACAGCTTTCTACATCAGAAAATCACGAGGCGCTGACTGTCGCCAGTGACCCAGATTGGAAGTTTCCTGGCCTTGATTTGCTCAATCAAAAACAGGATAAGGCTGACGCTGGCGATGTTAATGGCAAAGCCGAAATGATCAAAAGTACACTCGAAAACTTCAATATTGAAGTAGAAATGGAAGGGGCAAATATCGGACCGCGGGTGACGCAGTATACGCTCAAGCCGCCGACAGGGGTGAAATTAACCAAGCTCACCGCGCTGGAAAATAACCTCGCCCTCGACCTAGCAGCAACTGCTATACGTATGGAGGCGCCAATTCCTGGCAAGCGGTTGGTGGGAATTGAGGTGCCGAATGAAAAATCATCCACGGTGCGCGTCAGTAGTATCTTGCAGTCCAAGCCATGGAAAAATCAGCCGAGCAACCTCTCTTTTGCCGTCGGTAAAGATATATCAGGTGATCCAATTGTGCTTGATCTTGCAAAAATGCCGCACTTACTCGTTGCTGGTCAGACTGGCTCGGGTAAATCTGTGATGATTAACACTATTCTTACCAGTCTGGTGTATCGCAATAGCCCATCAGACATGAAGTTAATTTTGGTTGATCCGAAGTTTGTTGAGCTGAAGACCTACAATGATATTCCGCACCTGCTTACACCGGTGATTACCGAACCCGAGAAGTGTATTTCCGCACTGAAATGGGCTGTTGCTGAGATGGAGAGGCGACTGCGCACCATGTCTGAGACGAACGCCAGCAACATCGACGAATACAATGCCATCAAGCAAGAGTCTGGTATGCCCTACATCGTCATTGTGATTGATGAATTATCTGACCTGATGATGATGGCGGCACGGGATGTTGAAGCGCTCATTGTGCGCTTAGCGCAAAAATCTCGTGCTGCAGGTATTCACCTCGTCCTGGCCACACAGCGCCCAAGTGTCAACGTAATCACCGGCTTGATTAAGGCGAATATTCCAGCCCGGATTGCTTTTACCGTCAATAGTCACGTTGACTCAAAGACAATCCTTGATCAAGGCGGTGCGGAAAAGCTCCTCGGTACGGGTGATATGCTCTACACCACATCAGACATGCCGAAGCCGACGCGTGCTCAAGGGGCACTTATCAATAAAGACGAGATCATCAAGGTAACTGACTTCTTGCGCGAGCAGCGGCAGGCCGATTATGACGATGAGGTTGTGAGTCAACAGGTGCAACTGAATGGCAAAGGCGGCATCGTGGCCGACTACGGCGCGAATGACGCCGATGATGATATGTATAAGGACGCGGTTCATGCAGTCATCGATGCCGGTAAGGCGAGTACGAGTATGCTACAGCGTAAGCTGCGCATTGGATATGGCCGAGCAGCACGACTGGTCGAAACGATGGAGGAGCAGGGAATTGTCGGTCCGGCAGACGGTTCTCGACCCCGTGAGGTCTTGGTTTCTTCAGCTGATGATGTATTTAATGCCGGAGCTCAATCGGCGTCCAATGAAGATGATGTGTATGATGACATGGAAGATGAAGCGTAGTTCACGAGAGGAGGCCTTGTGAGCAAGGAGTTTTTGCCAACTCCAACGTGCGAGCTAAGCGGATTACCGCTACCTATATTGTCGAGCGACCTACCAGAAACGGAAGGTCGTTTTACATATCGGGACTATCACCATCATTTTCATCCGCGCAGAGACGAGGCGTTAGCTGATCTCGGTGGTCGGGCTCTTCGTTTTAGTCGTGGTCAGTATCTGCCCCGCTTTCTGCATAATCGTTATCATACTTTATTCGCCGGACCACCACTGCCAACAGATGATACAGAGAAGTACAGGCTAACCGTTTTGGCGTGCTCGGGTATTGTGCCGCGGCAGGCAATCGATGTACGTACGAAAGGTGAATATGCGATTCGTGATCTATCTCCCGATGAGCACCAGCGTTTAGCTCATCACAGGTCAATTTACGTGGAGCGGGCTTTTCGACCAAAAGGTGACATGTATGTGCGGAGGAATATAGCTGATTTCTTTGCTGCGTTTGCTATCAGTCAGCAAGTTCAGGACGTTATCTCAGAAAAAGTTACCGGTGAGTTTTTGGACAAAAAAACAACTCCCGAGCGCAAAAAAGAGCTCGGTAACTTTATTCTGCGCGAGGCCATCGATATGTCTATAGACGACATTGAGCCAGTACATGAAACCGCACGGCGGGAGGGCCTGATTAGTCAACGAAAACAATTGCCCTTGCTCAAGGTTGTGCGCACATTCCTAACGAATGATCGGCTACCAACGCACTATAGCGAACTCGAGATGGCGCTGCAGTGAGCCCCCTGAAGGCATCTTTGAACCTCCACAACCTGTTGACGAACAGAGGTAAATACGCTAGAATAGGTTCACCAATAACTCAGCTTATATCGATGAGAGTATAGGCGATAATCCAAAGGAGTGATTCTATGAACAAGTACGAAATAGCCGTGCTGTATCATCCCGACCTTGAGGTTGATTTGACCAAGGCCGAGGAAAAAGTGACCGGAATACTAAAAAATAATCAGGCCACCATTACGGCTACTGATAACTGGGGTAAACGCAAACTCGCCTATCCTATCAAAAAGCTCGAGCATGCTGTGTATGTTTTTTATACGGTTGAGTTACCGGCTGAGAAGGTGCAAAAGATCGAAAACACCCTCAATATAACCGATGAGGTTATCCGATTTTTGATTGTCAAGATTGACCCGAAGCAGCAGGAAAAGGCTGAAGCTTTGAAGAAGAAGAAGGAAAAGAAGGCCGCTGAGCGAGCTGCGCGCAAAGAGGCTGAGCAGTCTTAGCGTACAATGATAGCTATAACGAAAGGATAATGTGACATGGCACGAAGCGTAAACCAAGTAATGCTGATGGGGAACTTAACCCGAGACCCAGAGCTGCGTCAGACGCCGAACGGCAAAGACGTCGTTAACTTTAGTCTGGCGCTCAACCGCGCCTACCGAGATGCCGGGGGAGAGTGGCAAGAAGCAACAGATTTTATTGATATTGTAGCGTGGGGACCGCTAGCTGAGCGAGTCGCACAATATATGTCAAAGGGTCGCCGCTGCTTAGTCCAGG
>CAZGPJ010000016.1:0-12556 GCA_964527485.1 uncultured Candidatus Saccharibacteria bacterium | reverse complement strand
AAGAAACGCATACCATACGTGTTGGTAGTTGGGCGGCGTGAGGTTGAGCAATAAAAATATACTCTAAAAACCATGGCCGATGTCAATGAAGAGCAGTACAGCAGAGAAGAATTAGCAAGCGCCTTATCGTCTTAACTTGTAAAACCTGCCCTATCTGATAGGATGAGTACTTATGCACGTAACGAAGAACAACCAATCACCTACAAAAGTAACGCTCACCGTCACTGATGAGGCAGATGAACTGAAGCAAAGTAAAAAAACAGTACTACTAGAATTTGCCAAAGATGCCAATATCGCTGGCTTCCTTAAAGGCAAGGCGCCTCTTGATGTTGTTGAGAAGAATGTTGACCCAGACTTGCTCCAGCGGCAATTCATGGAGACGGCTGTCAGTGATCTTTACCCAGCTGCCGCCCGAGAAACGCAGATTCGTCCTGTTGAGCAGCCGCAGATAAGTATTGAGAAATTTGTTCCATTCGAAACCTTGGCGTTTACAGCTGAAGTGAATGTTCTGGGTGATGTGAAGCTTCCTGACTATAAAAAAATCAAGAAGACGCGAGAAACTGTCAAGGTGACAGACAAAGAAGTCTCAGAGGTTATTGAGAACCTACGCACGCGCTCTGCCGAAAAAGAGGAAGTATCACGAGCAGCAAAAAATGGCGACCAGATTGTTATTGATTTTGTGGGATCAGACCAAGAGGGTGAAAAAATCGCCGGTGCTGACGGTACCGATTATCCCTTGGCTCTTGGCAGCAAAACGTTTATCCCTGGATTTGAGGAAGAGCTTGTGGGCGCTAAGGCTGGTGACTCGCGTGAGTTTACATTGACCTTTCCCAAAGATTACAGCGTCAAAGCTATGGCCAATCGCAAGGTTACTTTTAAGGTGAACGTGAAAAAGGTAGAAGCCGTAAAAAAGCCAAAGCTTGATGACGCTTTCGCTAAGACGGTTGGTCCAGTTGAAAGCTTGGCGGACCTGAAGAAAGACATCAAGAAGGAACTGACCACAGAAAAACAACGACAGGCCGACACGTCTTATGAGTCTGACCTGGTTGCTGATATTACCGAAAAGTCAGACGTTGCAGTGCCGCAACCATTGATCGATGAGCAAATAGAGCGCATGCTGCAGGAACTCAAGCAGAACCTCAGCTATCGCGGCCAAACAATGCAAGAGTTTTTGGAGATGCATGGTACAACTGAAGCTGAGTATAAAGAAAAAGAAATAGCACCTGAGGCTGAGAAGCGCGTAAAGGCAAGTATTGTGCTGTCAGAAATCTCCGAAAAAGAGAATATTGAAGTTACGCCGGAAGAGTTAGAGATTCGCCTACAAGTCCTCAAAGGTCAATATCAAGATCCACAGATGCAGGAGCAACTGGATAAACCAGAGGGTCGCCGTGAAATTGCCTCGCGCATGTTAAGCGAGAAAACAGTGGCACAACTTGCCGCCTATGCTGCAAAAAAATAACCACGAAGGATAAGCAACAACTTGTGCAATATGTATAAATATGATATTGTACATATGAAATGGAAAACAAAGATGGTATACCTCAGCCAAGATTCTTTCGAAGCGCAACGCGTGAAGTTGCACGTATGGCAATGAAAAGCTTTGATGCCACCACACGCCCTTTCGCCGAGCAGATGGCCGCCCGTCAAAGAGGCGAAAGCGTCGTATTTAGGCAAACTGCAGCTCAGCACCTATCACTGTCGACCCCGAAAGTAAGCCTGAACCTGGACCAGCCTAGTGATCAACCTGGCAATCAAACTCCAGCGGCAGCATTAGATGCCCCTGGTAACGAAAAAGGAATAGACCAATCACATTCGAAATAGACTCTCAAAACCAGTTCGTCGAAATATCTGGAGAATCTGTCCGCGCCCTTGACTATGTCGCTGAAGAAATCTGCCGCGAGACGAGCGAAGGCCAAACTCCACACCTACTTGAGCTAGTAGCCATTCGCGGTGAAGCAATGCGGAACAGTGACGACCCAACCGTCCAGCTTTCTATCGAGGCTACAGAGTTTATACATGAACAAGCCGCCCGCTTAGTCGAGCAGCAGCGCCAAAGCGATCTATCACGCCGGCAGCGCATTCTACAAAAATTGTCGGGACGATTGGGTATGCTCGCTTCCATACGAGACGAGACTGCTGCCGCCCTCGAAGCAACACAAAATATGTCAGACTCAGGAGCGGGTTTGGCGCATGAAACGCAGTCCTCTGCGGCAACGACGCCCGACAGTGAGCTGCCGTCTGCGCTTGACCCAATAAGCCTCGCTATGCGCGCGCGAGCTGCGCGGCAAAAACGTCACAGTGAGGCAACAGCACATCAGTCAAGCCACCTTACCAGCAGTAAGGTTGCAAAAGGGCCCAACGGCGATATCATGGCTCAACTCGGCATTTACTAGTCCGCTAACTCAGCATTAGCACTCTTGACTATAGAGTGCTAGTTCGTTACTGTAGATATACCCCTAAAGAAAGTGAGCAGTCATATGAGTAATACCCAATCTGTACTTGTGCCAACAGTTATCGAAAAAGATGGACGCATGGAGCGTGCCTACGATATATATTCGCGCCTCTTAAAAGACCGTATAATTTTTCTTGGCACAGCCGTGAATGAGCAGACAGCGAATGTCATCGTGGCTCAGCTGCTGTTTCTCGAGAACGAGGGAGTAAAGGATATAAATTTTTATATCAACAGCCCCGGTGGAAGTGTATACGACGCCTTGGCAATATATGACACTATGCAGTACCTCAAGTCTGATATTCAGACCGTGGGAATCGGCATACAGGCCAGTGCTGCAGCTTTTCTGCTAAGCAGCGGCACGAAAGGAAAGCGCTACCTTCTACCAAACTCAGCAGTCATGGTACACCAGCCCTCGAGCGGTACTCGCGGGCGGGTGTCAGATCAAGAAATAGACCTGAAAGAGAGTCTGCGCGTCAAACGGTTACTAGAAGAGATTATGGCGAAAAATACTGGCCAAAAAGCTTCCAAGATTCAAAAAGATCTAGATAGAGATTTTTGGATGACGGCAGAGGAAGCCAAGAAATACGGTCTCGTTGACGACGTCATCACACAGCCGCCAAAGTAAGCTTGACATCAATCGTATACTACGCCACAATGGATTCATTGAAGTAGTGGATAGCGCACGCCTGTACATGTATAACACACATGCTTTGCCCTCCGTAAAGCAGATATATGAGGCTCGCCGTCAGTGGTGACTTCGGAACAAACAGATAATAAATAGCAAAAAAACTATCAATCCGAACGTTATTAATCACGGGAGTGCTACATATATATGGCTACAGCCGCAAAGAACCAATCACCAAAACGAACATACTTCACTGAATCTGAAAACATAGTCGATATGCCGAACCTAATCGATCACCAAAATCGATCTTTTCAGTGGTTGATTGAAGAAGGACTCGGTGAACTATTCGCAGAAGTCGGCTCAATCGAGGACTACACCGGCACAAAATTATCAATTCGCTTCAAGGACTACCACTTTGAAGATCCAAAAGTGTCTGAAGCCGAAGCCCGTGAAAACAACGTCAGCTTCGAAGCCCCTTTGAAGGCAACCGTTGAGCTAACGAATAAAGTAACTGGTGAAATCAAAGACCAAGAGATTTATCTTGGCGATTATCCATGGATGACAGATCGGGGCACATTTGTTATCAACGGAGCTGAACGAGTTGTTGTATCGCAGCTTATTCGATCAGCGGGTGTATTCTTTACTGCCGATACCTCAACCGGCACTGGCCTCTACGGCGCGAAGGTTATCCCGGGCCGCGGTGCTTGGCTGGAATTTGAGACAGCTGCCAATGGTGCGTTGTATGTGAAGATTGACCGCAAGCGAAAAATTCCTGTCACAACACTCCTGCGCGCACTCGGCATGAACGATACTCTCATGAAGAGCACTTTCAAGCACGTTGACCAAGGCAAAACATCTCACCTTGAAGCAACCCTCGAAAAAGATCCGGCAAAAAGCACCAACGAAGCCCTTATCGAAGTCTACCGACGCTTGCGACCAGGCGACCTCGCCACCGTCGACAACGCCCGTAGCCTTATTGAGAACATGTTCTATAACTTTAAGCGTTTCGACTTTAGCCGCGTTGGCCGTTATAAGATCAACAAGCGTCTCGATATGGATGTGCCGAATACGACAGAAAACCGCATTATGCGTCTCGAGGACCTCACGGCGATTATCTCTGAGGTGATTCGCTTGAATAATACGCAAGAACCAGCTGATGACATCGACTCACTAGCGAACCGCCGTATTAAGCTCGTCGGCGAGCTAGTACAGCGTCAATTCCGTATTGGTTTACTGCGCATGCAGCGGAACACACAAGATCGTATGAGTATGTCAGAAATTGAGACGGTTACCCCAGCACAGCTAATCAACGCCCGACCAATCGTGGCTGCCGTACGCGAGTTCTTTGCTAGCTCTCAGTTGTCGCAGTTCATGGACCAAGTCAACCCTCTTTCTGAACTCGCCCACAAACGACGCTTGAGCTCTATGGGCCCTGGTGGTCTTTCGCGTGAGCGCGCTGGCTTTGAAGTACGTGATGCACATGCGACTCACTACGGTCGTATTTGTACTGTTGAGACTCCAGAAGGCGCTAACATTGGCCTGGTGTTGAACCTCGCGACGTATGCACGTATTAACGACTATGGCCTGATTGAAACGCCATACCGAAAAGTTATATCCAGCGTTACAGCCAAAGATGCACCGGGCCACACTGCCTCTGTCGATCTCGAAGATGAGGACGGGAAGGTTATCGTCAAGGCTGGCAAGACTATAAGTAAAGATGATGCCAAAAAGCTTGCGACAATCACCAAGCAGAAAACCTGGCCGGTCAAAGCAACAGTCACGAAAGAAGTTGTTTTTCTCGATTCTTTTGAAGAAACCGCTGCAGTTATTGCCAGTACAGGACAGGAAATCGATAAAGACGGGCACTTCGTCGACGAGCGAATTCCCGCACGTAACCGCTTGGTTTCTGGTGAAGTTGACGCTGACGACATTACTCACATGGATGCGTCGCCTATGCAAATTATTGGCTCCAGCGCTGGCTTGATACCGTTTATCGAGAAGAACTACGTTTACCGCAGTCTTATGGGCAGTAACCAGCAGCGCCAATCGGTGCCTCTCATCTCACCCAAAGCTCCCGTTGTAGGGACAGGAGTCGAGGCAGTTGTCGCCCAAAACTCAGGCCAGCTCGTCACGGCAAAAGCAAATGGTGAAGTTGTACAAGCCACCGCTGACAAGGTAGTAGTGGCCTATAAAGACGGTAAAGTAACTTACACACCCCGACACTTTGAGCGTAGCAACGACAGCACCGCCATTAACCAAAAAGTGGTTGTGCATTCTGGCGACAAGGTCAAAGAAGGTGACGCCCTGATCGAAGGTATGTCAATCGAAGACGGCGAGCTCGCTCTGGGCCGTGATATTCTGACTGCTTTCATGTCATGGGATGGCTATAACTTTGAAGACTCTGTCATCATATCTCGACGACTGGTAGAAAATGACGATCTGACGTCTGTGCAAATAAGCGACTACATGGTTGAGGTTCGTGAAACAAAACTCGGCCCCGAAGTCGTCACGCGCGACATACCAAACGTGTCAGAAGATGCACTGCGGCACCTTGATGAAGACGGCATTGTCCGCATTGGTGCTGAAGTTCACCCAGGTGATATCCTCGTCGGAAAGATTACGCCGAAGGGTGAACAGGAACTCTCCAGTGAAGAACGATTACTACGAGCTATATTTGGCGAAAAGGCCAAAGAAGTCCGTGATACATCACAGCGTATGGGTAATGGTAAGCACGGCAAAGTTGTTGGTGTAAAGGTCTTTAACCGAGACGAGCACGATCTCAAAGCTGGTGTTATCATGCAGATCCAAGTGTACGTTGCACAAATGCGTAAAATCGCCGTTGGCGACAAACTCGGTGGACGCCACGGAAACAAGGGTGTGATTGCGCGGATACTTCCGGAAGAAGATATGCCGCACACAGAAGATGGTACGCCAATTGATATGATTCTCAGCCCACTCGGCGTGCCAAGCCGCATGAACATCGGTCAGCTCTATGAGACCGCACTTGGTGCAGCAGTTCAGAAATTGGGCATGAAAGTGGCCACCCCATCCTTTGACGGTGTACCGATTCCAAAGATAAAAGAACTACTGAAAAAAGCTGGACTACCAGAAGATGGCAAGCAGCAACTCTATGACGGACGCACTGGTGAACCATTTGACGAAACAACAGCCGTCGGCGTGATGTACACCATCAAGCTGAACCACATGATTGCTGATAAGATCCACGCCCGGGCAACTGGTCCGTACACGATGGTGACGCAACAGCCACTTGGTGGTAAAGCACAAAACGGTGGTCAGCGCTTTGGCGAAATGGAAGTCTGGGCACTCGAAGCTTATGGTGCGGCAGACACGCTTCAGGAAATGCTGACTATTAAGTCAGATGATGTTTACGGACGCTCAAAGGCATACGAGTCAATCATCAAACAAACCGAAATTGTTGGACCAAAGGTACCAGAAAGCTTTAATGTCCTCGTGAAAGAACTGCAAGGCCTTGGCCTGAAAGTTGACCTTGTCACGCCCGAATCAGTGATTGACGCAGAAGCCGTCCTGACGGAAAACGTCAAAGAAGAGGGCGACAAGCCAGCAGAAGTTGATGTACCTCAGCCGACGGTATCCGAAGTCGATGTGACCGAAGACGCCGCTGAAGATGAATTCGAGGTCATGGAGCTAGATGGTAACGTCACCCCAGCAACTGTGAGGCAGCAAGATAACGATAAAAACGCGGACGATTCAGACGAGGAGGATTCCTCCGATGCCTCTGCGACAGGTGAAGAGAAGGAGGTGGCTTAACTATGAAACGCTACACACCAGATAACGATATTGCAGAATTTGACGCCGTACGCCTTGCTGTTGCCAGCCCGGCAGACATTCAAGACTGGAGTCACGGCGAAGTGCTTAAGCCGGAAACGATTAACTATCGAACACAAAAGCCGGAACGAGATGGTCTGTTTTGTGAGCGTATTTTTGGCCCTGTCAAAGATATCAATCCACATGACGCCAAATACAAGGGTGTTCGTTCACGCGAAGCGGCCGTAGACAAAAAAGGTGAAATCGTCACCAAATCAATTGTTCGCCGTGAGCGCATGGGGCACATCAGCCTGGCTGCTCCTGTCGCGCACATTTGGTTCTTGCGCGGTACGCCGAGTGCTATCGGTCTCTTGCTCGGCCTAACCGTGAAAAACCTCGAACGAGTCATCTACTTTGCTAGCTACATCATTACTGAAATTGACAGCGATAAACGCGACCAAATTTTTGCTGATAAAGAAGCTGAATTTAACGCTGCCAAAGAGGCAGTTAAGCAGCGCTACGAGAAGCAAGCAGAGGCAGAAGATGCTGACGTGAAAGTCCTGGCTGCTATGCAAGCAAAAGAACTTGATGAGCTATCTGAGACCTATGATGCCTTCAAGGCGCAGGTCAAATCACTCGATAAGCGAAACTTGATTTCTGAGACGGATTACCGCGCTCTACCTGATGAGCTACGTGACGTCATCAGGGTCGGCATGGGCGGTGGCGCTATTCGTCAATTGCTTGAGGAAGTTGACCTGGAAGAGCTTATCGCTAAACTGACTGAAGAGTCAGAGGAGGCCAAAGGTCAACGCAAAAAGAAAATCATGAAACGCTTGCGGCTTCTCGAAAGCATGAACAAAGCTGGCATTAAGCCAAGCAGCACCATGCTGACAGTCCTACCGGTTATTCCACCAGACTTGCGCCCGATGGTGCAACTTACAGGTGGACGGTTTGCCACCAGCGACCTCAACGATTTGTATCGCCGTGTCATTAACCGAAACAACCGCTTGAAAAAGCTTATTGACCTCAACGCTCCAGAGGTCATCTGCCGGAACGAGCAGCGTATGCTGCAAGAAGCAGTTGACGCTTTGATCGATAACAACAGTGCACGATCAGGCCGTGCCGTTGCGGCGACCGGACAACGTCGCCGTCTGAAGAGTCTGTCTGATCAGCTCAAAGGAAAGCAAGGACGTTTTCGTCAAAACTTGCTCGGTAAGCGAGTCGACTATTCTGGACGTTCGGTTATTGTGGCTGGCCCGGAGCTGAGTATTGACGAGTGTGGTCTACCGAAGATGATGGCACTCGAGCTGTTTAAGCCGTTTGTCATCGGTCAGCTCATCAGTAAAGAGCTTGCTCATAACATACGTTCTGCAACGCGCATGATTGACGCGGGTGAGATCGAAGTATGGGATGCACTAGATGAGGTCATTAAAGATAAGTTTGTACTTCTCAACCGGGCGCCAAGTCTGCACCGTCTGTCTATTCAGGCTTTCCGTCCACGACTGATCGAGGGTAAGGCGATCCAGCTACACCCATTGGTCTGTAAGGGTTTTAACGCGGACTTTGACGGTGACCAGATGGCGGTTCACCTACCTCTCTCTCAAGGTGCACAAAACGAAGCGCGCGACATCATGGCCAGTAACAAGAACTTACTCAAGCCTGCCGATGGTTCACCAATATTGCACATTGAACAGGATATTGTCCTCGGCTGCTATTACTTGACGTACGACCGCCCTGGTATTAAGCCGAAGAAGAACGCTGCCTACAGCAGCCTCGGCGAAGCACTCATGGCCCTAGACGCCGGCACTATTAAGCTGCAGACACCTATTCGTATACATTATCGCGGAAAGAACCAGAACACCACCATAGGGCGTGTCCTTTTCAACGAAATTTTCCCAGAAGATTTCCCTTTCCAGGACGAAGCGATGACCAAGAAAAAGCTCTCAAATGTCATGGCCCTGTGTTACGAGATGTATGGCCAGGAAAAAACAGCCGAAGTTGCCGATGACCTGAAGGATGTTGGCTTTAAATACGCGACAAAATCTGGTCTGTCTATTGGAATTGATGATTTTCGTGATATTGCCGGTATCGATGCCTTGATAGACGGAGGAGAAGAAAAGGTCGCTAAGATTAGTGATCAGTTTGACGAAGGCTTCATCACAAACGAAGAGCGCTACCGTTTGATATTGGACACCTGGAAGAAGGTTGACAAAGAGGTTCTCGAGCAGCTGTCAGACCAGTTCTTAGAAGAAGACAGTGCCATGGCTGTATCAGTCGTTTCTGGTGCTCGCGGTAACATTGGTCAGGTGAATACTGCGGTGGGCATGTTTGGCCTTGTTCCAGACGCTTCCGGCCGTACGATTGAGTTGCCGATCAAGTCCAACTATAAAAAAGGCTTTACCCCGCTTGAGTCCTTTACCGCAACCCGTGGTGCTCGAAAGGGCATGATCGACACCGCTCTGAAAACAGCCGACTCCGGTTACTTAACCCGACGCCTGGTTGATGTCAGCCAAGACGCTTTCATCATTGACGAAGATACAGGAGATCCTGGATTCCCGATGTACCGTTCCGACGCGGAAGAAATAGGCGTTGCCTACGCCTACCGACTTGAAGGTCGCTATGCCGCAGAAGACATCGGTTCATATGTCAAAAAAGCTGAACTGATCACCAAAGAAATTGCTGAAGCAATCCAAGATGACCAGAATTTAGACGGCGTGAAAATCATGAGTGCGCTTAGCTGTACTTCGGTTAAGGGTATTTCGCAAAAATCCTATGGTATTGACCCGGCAACTGGACGGTTGGTGACGATTGCCCACCCTGTTGGTGTTATTGCTGCTCAGAGTATTGGCGAGCCGGGCACACAGCTAACGCTGAAGACTTTCCACTCAGGTGGTGTGGCTGGTGACGATATAACCACCGGTCTACCGCGTGTCGAGGAGCTATTTGAGGCGCGTGCACCGAAGGGGCAGGCTTTCATTAGCGAAATTGACGGCACAGTTCGTACCTGGGAACAGGGTAACCAGTACATCGTTCAAGTAACAGCTGGCGACGAAAGTCTTGTCGAACTAGAGCTCGGCAAACGCAAGCCAACCGTTGCTTCAGGAACAGAAGTTGTGAAAGGCGACGTAATCGCTAGTCAAAAGGGCGGCAAAGACCCACTAACCGCATCTGCTGCGGGTACTGTGAACTTCACTGATACGCAAGTACTGATTGCTCCAACAGGCAAAAATACAGCTCGCTATGAAATTCCTGGATTTAAGCAAATAGTTGTTCAGGATGGTGATAAAGTTGTTGCCGGTCAGCGATTGACCAATGGCTCAATTCAGCTACAAGAACTGATGAAGCTGCAAGGGGTTGAATCGACGCAGCGCTACATCATGAAAGAAATTCTTCGTATTTTCGCCGCACAAGGTCAGAATATCTCTGACAAGCACCTTGAAGTGATTGTGCGCCAGATGTTCTCTCGTGTGCAGGTTGAAGAGCCGGGTGATAGCGAGTTTGTTACGGGCGACGTCGTGAGTAAACAAGCTGTCGTCGAGGCAAATGATCGTCTTAAAGCTGAGAAGAAAGATCTGATTCAGTACAATCAACTTCTGCTTGGCATCACCAAAGCAAGCTTGGCGACCGATTCATTCTTGAGTGCTGCCAGCTTCCAAGATACGACACGCGTGCTAATTGCTGCGGCAACGAGCGGCAAGGTCGACAATCTCTACGGGCTGAAAGAGAACGTCATCTTGGGTCGTAAAATTCCCGTCGGAACCGGTTACCGCTACCGCGAAAAGCAAGCCGAAGCAGCAGCTGAGGCAGACGCTCTCGCACTTGATAGTTAGAGAGAAATCTGCTACTATCATCCAGTCATAAGAGAAAAAGCAGTATCCGAGCTGGAGGAAATGCGATACGTAGCTCTGGCATCTACGTATCGCGGCTCTACCGCGGTAGATACTGCGCATTAACAAGGAGAGAAATACCTTTCTATGCCAACAATTAATCAACTTATTCGAAAGCCGCGCAGTAAGAGCAAGCCAAAGAGCAAGTCACCTGCGCTGCACCGCGTCGTCAATTCACTGAATACGACCAACTACGAGAAGCCGGCTCCATTTAAGCGTGGGGTTTGCGTCAAAGTAACAACCAAAACACCGAAAAAGCCAAACTCGGCACTCCGTAAAGTTGCTCGCGTTCGCCTAGGTAACGGTCACGAAGTATGGGCTTACATCGGTGGTGAAGGGCACAACCTGCAAGAACACGCCGTGGTGCTCATCCGTGGCGGCCGCGTAAAGGACCTTCCTGGTGTGCGTTATCACATCGTGCGCGGTTCGCTCGACCTTCAAGGTGTACAAGATCGTCAACAAGGACGTTCGAAGTACGGAACCAAGAAAGGGAATAGCTAGTCATGCCACGTAAAGTAACCAAATCACTTATCCGACCGATTCAGCCTGATCGTACCTACAACGACGTCATGGTACAGAAGCTCATTAACCGAGTTATGGTTAATGGCAAAAAGCAAATTGCTGAACGCCTTGTCTACACTGGTATGCAAAAAGCAGCCGACAAACTCAAGGTAGACAATCCGCTCGAAGTATTCGAACAAGCCTTCGCAAATATTAAGCCGCAGGTCGAGACGCGCTCCCGCCGTGTTGGTGGCGCCAACTATCAGATACCGTTTGAAGTAACTGGTCAACGACAGAACCACCTGACATTGATGTGGTTTGTCGCTGCCGCTCGATCCCGCAAGGGAATGAGCATGGCTGACCGTATTGGACTTGAGCTTGTCGATGCCTACAACAACACCGGCAATGCAGTAAAAAAGAAAGAAGACACGCACAAGATGGCGGAAGCCAACCGTGCCTTCGCTCACTTCGCTCGGTACTAGATGCAATGATGTGCCAGGAATGCCCACTAGAGACAGCAACGACGGCAGCATTTGATATTGTCCACGAAAACAGCAGCGGGTTTTTGAATCCAGACGAACGAGCCGACCGGATGAAGAGGCTCGCAGCCCGCAGTGCTATCATCGATCACGTCGCAGAGGGTTGCGACGGGCCAACAGAGGCAGGAGATTGTACACGCATCGAACAGATTGCCCTTATTGAGCAGAGTGTATTATCGCCAGAAACCGTTTTACAAGATCTTTTACGTCAAGAGAATACATCAACAGATACATCACAAGTTAACCAAGGATAAGAGGAAGAGACGACCATGGCTCAAAAAAAGTACGAACAGGGAAAGATTAGAAACATAGGTATTATCGCGCACATTGACGCGGGTAAAACCACGACCACAGAGGGTATCTTGTACCGCACGGGTATTAAGCACAAAATTGGCGCCGTGCATGAGGGCGAGACAACGACTGACTGGATGGCTCAAGAACGCGAGCGTGGCATTACGATTGTCTCGGCCGCGGTGACCTGTTATTGGAAAGATCACCAGATCAACATTATTGATACACCTGGACACATCGACTTTACTGTTGAGGTGGAGCGCAGTTTGCGTGTACTTGATGGTGCTGTTGTGGTGTTTGATGGCAAAATGGGCGTTGAGTCACAGTCAGAAACTGTCTGGCGCCAAGCTGATAAGTACAACGTGCCGCGCATATGTTTGATTAACAAGATTAACCAAACCGGTGGCGACTTTTATATGTCGCTCGATTCTATTCACAAACGTTTGAGCTAGCGTGCTTTTCCAATTCCCCTACC
>CAZGPJ010000015.1:6661-12735 GCA_964527485.1 uncultured Candidatus Saccharibacteria bacterium | reverse complement strand
TGGCGCCGATGGACGATGTGACTGATACGGTATTTCGTCGAATTGTCGGTCAGTGCGCACCACCGGATGTCTACTTTACCGAGTTTGTGAACGTTGACGGTCTGCAAAGCCCTGGTCGTACGCGCCTGCTGAACCGTCTGCAGTTTACGGCGCAGGAATCGCCACTGATTGCACAGATTTGGGGTAAGAGCCCAGAGAATTATTACAAAACTGCCAAAGAGCTGGCTGACGGCACCTTCGCCCGCGAAATCTATCAATCAATCAAAAGCAATAACCCCACATTGGCCAAATTTCTGTATGAGGATGAAGATGCGCTCAGTAGTTACGCTGGTATTGATCTAAACTTTGGCTGCCCGGACAAGGCCGTCGTCAAAAACGGCTGTTGCGTGGCGCTGGTGAATGATCGGCCCCTGGCCAGAGAAATCATTCAGGCAACCCAGGAAGGTGCAGGAGGCAAGCTACCAGTGAGTGTGAAAACCCGCTTGGGGTTTAACGAGATTGATTTCACCTGGCCGCAATTCTTGCTTGAACAAAAGCTTAACGTGTTAAGTATTCACGGCAGAACCCGCAAGCAAATGAGCAAAGTACCAGCAGACTGGGACGCTATCGGCACCATCCGCCAGATGCGTGATGACATGCAACTATCGACCCACATCGTTGGCAACGGCGATGTTATGAGCAGAAAGCACGGCTTGGAGCTAGCTGAGCATCATCGATTAGACGGCGTCATGATTGGCCGTGGGATATTCCATGATCCATTTGTTTTTGCGGACACCTCACCCTGGAGCACCTACGACAAAGAACAGAAGCTGGACCTCTACAAAGAACACGTTCAGCTATTCCAGAAAATTTGGGGTACGAGCGGCCGGCATATTCGTGTACTGAACAAGTTTTGCAAGATATACATCAATGAATTTTCTGGAGCCAAAGAAGCGCGCGACCAGCTGATGCAGTCCGGTGATGCCGATGAGCTGCTGAAAACTATCGAGGCGGTACGATCAGGCAGCTAATTTAGCGATGGTGCTGATATAGAAAATCCCACATTGCTTGGGTAGAGTCTGGTGCCGCGTCAGGAAAGGTTGCGATACGCCACTGGGGCCAGCGGTGTGAGGTTTCATAAATGCGTTGCACTAGCTGGTTTTTGGTGTCTGATTCCCAGGTGTACTCATCGTAGGAGCTGGTTTGCTCAAGCTGCTTGCCAGTAATGCCGTAATGTTCTGCCCAAATGTTGGCGGTATCATTCGCCGGAAGAAAGCTAAAGCCGCCGCTTGAGAGCTGCTCGCGCAGTGGTACATAGTTGTCTTGGGTGCCTTGGACAAGAAGCAGTGGCGCTGTGGCGTTGCTGATGTCGAGCGTGTTGTCGTTATCGCCGACGCCGCTCATCACGCTGACGCCTGCTGCAAACAGGTCGGGCCGTTCGTGGAGTAGTCGTTGCACCAAGATGCCGCCGTTGGAGAAGCCAACAAGATAAATTCGGCTATCATCAATCGCGTGCTCACGTTGAATATTTGTAATCATCTGGGTAATGAAGCTGACATCGTCAACATTATTCAGATAAGCCCAGCCGCAGCAGAACTGGCCATTCCAGGATTGTCCACGGCCAGATGGCAGGGCAAGTGTTGCGCCTTCGTTTTCTGCAAGAATGTGCAAGCCAGAGTAACCACTCAACCACCAGGCGCGGTCACGAAAGCCGTGCAGAGCAATGATAAGCGGGCGCGGCTCGTTATCTGTTTCATTCACTAACTTGTAGGAGCGTTCAGTTCCGTTGACGGTTATGGTCTGGCTGCCCGTAAACAGCAACCGTCGATCTCCCGGAGCTAGCAAGAAAAAGAAGATAATAATAGCCGAGACGACGGTAACAAAGAGAAACACCAAAATGAGTAGTATAAATCGCATGAATACCAGTATGACAGCTCTAGGAAACTTTGACTACGAGTTCACCTTGCTATCTGGTAAAATGAGGCAGTCTGACCCATGGGGGTGTAGCTCAGGGGTTAGAGCAGTCGGCTCATAACCGATTGGTCGCTGGTTCAAATCCAGCCACCCCCACCATCGCAGAACACGACCTTTTTGATAAAACCTGAACGTGAGCAAAAGCTTTCGTTCAGGTTCTTATCTTTTTGGTCGGTTCTGCTCAGTTCCGCTCAATGAATCCTCTCATTGAGCGGGGCGGTGTTTTTCGTGCGGCTGGATGGGTTTGAACCAGGGCATCACGAAGTGATGTGGTTCCAAGCAAGCTGCGCGCACAAGAGCTGGCTCTGAGCACGCAGTGCAGTGGAATAGCGGAGCGTCAATCCAGCCACCCCCACCACGTCGCAATGGACTATAAAGCTCTGCAATCAAAAAGCAGGGCTTTTTAATTGGCGTGAGCTTACCGTACGCCACCTGGCTTAGATAAAGCTATTCCCGGATAAAAATACCGTCCAGGCCACAAGAATAAGTACTCCAGCGCCGAGTAGAGGCAGCGCTATGCGTACATCTGCCGGCAGTCGCTCTGTCCTCGTGAGGTGCGATACGCCGAAGTCAATCAGCCAGGCACTGGCTACTAGTGGCGCTAAGACAACCACAACCTGAGCGATGAGCAAGAAGATCGCCAGAAGGCCGATGCTGGTCTGCAGCTCGACGGTGAGCAGGTGCTGCTGGTAGCCATAAAACAGAGGTTCAGTCAGACCGACGAGTATTCCACTGCTGAGCAGCAGCCAGCCCGGTAGTGTCCACTTACGACGCTGGCCTTCCAGCCATGTCATTGGTCGTACTACTTGCTCGGGCATGGCGACCCGGCGCGCCCGCGCGTAGCGATAGGTCAACCATAGACCAAGGCCGACGAGGATAAGTAGCGCGGCAGAGAGCAAGAAAGTATAGAGAGTTCTGAGCCAGAGTGGAGGCAGCAGTCCGGTGATGAGAAGCAGAGCGTACACGATGCCCAGGCCAAGGAAAAAAGCTCGAAGGCCGCGCCACATCTGAGCACTACGGGGCTGAATAAATACGACAATAGCGAGAACAGTTAGCAGGGCCAGAGGTTGCAGCATATGTTCGACGGCAGAGCCAAGCAGAGATAGCGCAGAGAGATACATTAGTCTGATATCTCCTCTGGGTCCACCTGTTCATACGAACAATAACCATCGTCTAGTTGCTGAACCCCAAAGGTGAGGCAGCGTTGGCTGTCCCGCATTCCATAGCCAGGGCAGAGCTTATCAGTACGGTCCTTTGACTCATCAAACTCGACGATAACGCAGTCTCCAGGAGGTACGGGTTGCCCTGCAGTAAATCGGTACTGGCTGGGATTGTCGAGTTTTTGCTGCTGGTAGCTATTACTATCTGGATCAGCGCTGTAGACAAAAACCTGCAGTTCTGTCTCAGTGCTGCGTGGGCAACGCTGCCCACTTGTGATGTCGATGAAGCTTTCGTCTGGGCTACCAGTATTTTGGCGTATCATGTAGCGCTGCATGAAGCGGGTATCCAGGTCACCCTGGGGGTCGCCGTCTCGCAGCTGCTCGGGCATGGTCCACTCGTCATCCTGAGCGGCAAGCGGTAAGCGCAGACTTTCGTCCTGCAGTTCTCCTCCCAGCGCAGCAACGTATCCGCGCAAGCTACCTGCCTCATCATCTGCAGGAGTAAAACCGGATAGATAGACCCGCTTGGCGCCCTGAGAAAAGCGCCGATCATTGGAAAGGTTGTGGGTGAGTGGGCTTATCTCCGTGCCGCAGACCCAAAACTCTATTTCTGCTTGTGTATGCGCAGCTCCAGCCGTACCAGATTGTATTTGCAGTAGAGATGTACTAAGCAGTAAAACGGTCGTGACAACTAGAGATACGGCACCAAACGCGTAGAAAAACACTGGCCTCAAGTCAAACTTGTGGTGCACGAGAAAAAATATGAGACCAATTAGGAGAGCGCCGCCAATCACTACGCTATCAACGGATACCCCTTGCATGAGCGGCTCTAGAGTATTCCCGAGCAATCGTGTATTCATGCGCTGTGCCCACCATTCATTATCTATAAACTATAGCATAAGCAGGGGTGCCCATAGCTGGTTGGCGTGCGCTATACTGAGAGGTGAAATGCTACAAAAAATACGCCGCATCAAAATTGCTTCGATTATTGCTACCCTGCGTGATGTCCGGGTCATCGGTGTAATTGGTTTTGGTGTTATTGCTTTGCTTGTGACCTGGAACAGTATTGGGGTGATTCAGCAGAACTTTGAGTTGCAACAAGATATTGCTGAGCTAGAAGGAGAGATTACGATTCAAGAGCTAGAAAACGCCAATCTGGCGTTGCGTAATGAATACTACACCACAGATCAGTACCTGGAGTTGCAGGCTCGTCGCCAGTTTGGTCTGGCAGCACCGGGCGAGACGGTAGTGACGGTGCCAGAGCGGGTGGCGCTGAAGCACAGCGTACCAATACCTGAAGAAGAGCCAGCTGAGCAGACGGCCAACCCAGATAAACCGCAGTATCAGCAGAATCTCGAGGCGTGGGGCGACTTTTTGTTCCGCGGTTTTCGCTCTGAGCCCGAGCGTTGACGTGCGGGCCGTTCTCTGGTAGTATTACTAATCGTTGAATTGTTGCAAAACGAGACAGCGACGCCCAACAACACAGACGTGTTAACGCGGGGTGGAGCAGCGGCAGCTCGCGTGGCTCATAACCACGAGGTCACAGGTTCGAGTCCTGTCCCCGCTACCAAGAAAAACGACTCACCGAATGGTGGGTCTTTTTTCTTGCTGGACAGCCCTCGAACCTGTGGCGCAGATTTTGCTAAGGCAAAATATGCTAGTCACAGCGTTCGGTGGAGCGAAGCCACGCACAGTCCGCCTTAGGCGGATGAGCATGGCTGAGCGGAAATAAAGCCGAGCGATATAATCGCCCGGCCTGAATTGTCCTGTCCCCGCTACCAAAACAAGTGCCCGTCGAAAGACGGGCTTTTGTTTTGGTCACAGGTTCGTGAAGCGAGAACTCACACAGAAGCTCGCTTCGAGTAAGTTCGAGCGGATGAAGCACCGCGCGTAAGCCGGAGCGATGTCCTGCCCAGAAATAAAATCTGCCTATTCTGGTACGGAGATAGGACGAGAACCTGAAATTTTTGCGCAGCACCTGACCCAGAGACCGGTCGAGCGGAGGTGAAACCGAACGATACAATTGCTTGATTTGAGTTGCCCCCATCCAGGAATAGGCAGGTCGACGTGCGGTTTGATTTCGCTATTTATGTCCACGCTGACCCCACCGCTCTCGTATCCGTAGGAAAAGAGCGTGAAGCAAGTCAATTGCTATGCGAACGCTATGCGTGTATAAATAGTAAAAATATTAAGAAAGGTTTCACATATGGAGAGATCAGGTAACCCAGCTTTTAAGCATTCAATTATTGCTAATATTTCAACCACCAGCAATAAAGTTATGACAGTATCTGGCACCTATGCTAAGACATTGGTGCTACTTCTTATAGTAATTATGTCTGCGGCGGCATCGTGGCAGTGGATGAAGGAGTCGATTGTCGCCTCAGATATACGTTGGCTACCATTATGGATTGCGTCCATAGTGACTCTATTTCTTGCTATGGTCATCTCGTTTAACCCAAAGTCTGCCTCGAAGTTAGCTATACCTTATGCGATCTTGCAAGGTGGAATGCTGGGCATCGTCTCTGGTACATTTGCGAATTCTTTTGAGGGAATTGTTGGCCAAGCCGTATTTACTACTTTTGCCGTGTTTCTTGCAGTCTATGTAGGCTATGCTCTCGGATTCTTACGAGCCACTTCTGCTTTTACGAAAGTTATTGTAACTGCCATTCTGGGCATTCTTATGTTCAGTTTTCTATCTTGGATATTTAGCCTGTTTAGTATAAGTACACCAGTAATTTACAGCTATGGTACGTGGGGCATTGTATTTAGTGGAGTTGTAGTGCTTGTCGCTGCACTGAGTTTAGTTTTAGATTTTGATTTCATAGATAAAGCCGCAGACGGTGAATACCCAAAGTATTTTGAGTGGTATGGCGCATTTGGCTTGATGGTAGGGCTCATGTGGCTATATATGGAGATAGTGCGGCTATTGGCTAAGTTAGCCGCACAAAACCGTTAGCCTGA
>CAZGPJ010000015.1:0-6561 GCA_964527485.1 uncultured Candidatus Saccharibacteria bacterium | reverse complement strand
TAGCTAGTGATGAGAACTTTTTCAAATGTCATGTGAGGTAATTGGGTTATGGTTTGGTTTTCATTGGAAAAGTTGATGAGCGTGACGATGTGCCTGGGCTTGCCCTTGTTTATACGGGCAAACGCAAAGATCTGTTCATTGCCCGACTCTAGCGGCGTATAGCCACTGGAACGGAGTGCCGGGTGCGTTCGGCGCAGTCGTAGCAGCTCGCGGTAGAGCGACAAAAAAGAGTGCGGCTCAGTAGCCTGACGGGCCAAGTTTTTGTGTGGATAGCCCTCATCAATCGGCAGCCACAGGTGTTCTGGCGCGGCGTCTGAGAAGCCGGCGTTACGTGTGTCGTCCCACATCATTGGCGCCCGTGACTCATCCCGAAAACCTAACAGATCATGCCGCCTGTGTGGCGGGATGGGCACGTTGGTAAAGCCGCCCTCCTCGCCGTTATAGACGAAGACATTACCCGGTAACGTCAGGTTGAGCACGGCAACTGAACGAGCAGCTGCTTCGCCCATGGCATCGGGCGAAGCGATGCGCGGCCGGTCATGATTATCGCGCACCTGGTTGCCAATAGATTCCGCGGGAAGCGAGCGGTAGTATTCGTCCAAGAAAGACTTATACTCTGGCGCCTGCCACGGTATATCCAACGGCGTAAAGTTGAAGGAGCTTGAGTTATGCGGCGAAATGCAGTCGATGGCGTGCAGCTTGTCTGCTGGTAAGTAAGCCTCATAAATAATCCGTAGGTCCAGTGGGTATTCATCAAGAACCGCGCTAATTTCTGCGAGGTGACGTGAGAGCTTGGGCATGTAGGCGCCGCTGCGCTCCAGCTGCAATTGGTCGTAGGGGTTCGGGTACGCCATAGATGCGCTGTCACGGTCATTTTCGTGGTAGTCCGGGTTTGGCGCTTCATCGCGGAACTGTGGGTCTTTGCCTAAGTAGGGAATCGCATCAACCCGAAAACCATCAACACCACGCTGTATCCAAAAGCGCATAATATTCTTGACGGCGTCGCGTACTTCAGGGTTGTCCCAGTTGAGGTCTGGCTGATTTTTGGAAAAGCTGTGTAGATAGTATTGGCCACGGCCTTCGTGGTAGGTCCAGGCAGAAACCGGAGGCGTCAACTCGCCGTCTGGTACATCAATTTGCCCGTCCTGGCGGCGCTGGTGCTGAATTTTGGAGAAGACACTGGCCCAGTTATTGGGCGGTCCTCCGTCGGCTGCTGGATTGCGCCAGATGTACCAGTCAGATTTTTGGCCTTCTGCCGCTGAATCATGAAACCAGCGGTGCTGGTCAGACGTATGGTTGGACACTAGATCAATCATGACGTGGATGTCGCGCGCATGGGCACGTTCGACCAGGTGATCAAAATCCTCTAGCGTGCCCGCGATCGGGTCGACGTCACAGTGATCGGTAATGTCATAGCCGCCATCGACTTGGGGTGATGGGTAGAAAGGGCAGAGCCAGATGGCGTTGACGCCGAGGTTTTTTAGGTAGTCAAGTTTCTCAGAAATGCCGCGGAGGTCACCCTGCCCATTGGGTACTTTCTTGCTGCTTTCGTTGAAGCTTTTAGTATAAATCTCATAGATAACAGCCTGTCGCCAGCTGGAACTATGGTGACCTGGAGGAGAATGCATAACCTCTACTGTAGCAAATTATGCATATGCATTTTGGCTCGGCTCCCTGAAATACCGGCGCTATACTGAAATGTATGCCGAAACCATACAGAAACGCCACGATTGAGCGTGCTCCGGAGGCACGTGCCCCTGATAATTATTGACAGATTAACAACAGCATGCTACAGTGGGTGCTATTGTTTGACAGATCCGAGTTTGTAGCCAAATTACTTTGATCTCATAGAAGAACAATCGAAGTAATTAACTAAACTACAGATTATAAGGATCTTTTTTTATGCCCTACGTATATCGTTCATCTCGTGCCCCATCAAATAGAAACCGTGGTGGTGGACGCAAAAAACAACGCAACAAGAACCCGCATGGCGGTCAATATATTGACCCGCGTCGGTTTGTTCAGGCTGCCAGCGCAGCCACCGAGGAGGCCTATGAGGCCAAGCACCACTTTACAGATTTTGCACTTACAAAAATTTTGCAAGATAACCTAGCAGCGAAAGGCTATCAAACACCTTCGCCTATTCAAGACCAAGCTATACCGGCTGCACTAGAAGGGCGAGACGTCATTGGCATCGCGAGTACCGGTACTGGTAAAACAGCGGCTTTTGCACTGCCAATACTACAAAAGCTGATCACTGAACCGCGTTCCGCTGCACTGATTGTGGCGCCAACGCGTGAGCTTGCTCAACAGATTGAACAAGAATGCAAAGAGCTTGCCAAAGGCAGCGGCCTATTTGGGACTTTGCTTATTGGTGGATCAAGTATGGGCACGCAATTGCGTGATTTACGAGACAAGCCGCGTGTTGTTATCGGCACACCTGGTCGAATCAAGGATCACTTAAAGCGGGGCACACTGAAGCTTGATAACTTTAATGTTGTCGTGCTGGACGAAGTTGACCGGATGCTGGACATGGGGTTTGTACATGACGTGACAGAAATTCTGGAGCACGCCAACGATCAGCGCCAATCATTCTTTTTCTCAGCTACCATGGACCGTCGCGTTCGCGGTTTGATTGACACGTTTACCAAGGACCCTGTCTCAATTGCCATTAAAGCAAGCGCGACTAGCGACAGCGTGCACCAAGATATTATGGAGTTCCAAAACTCTAGCGATAAGATGGATAAACTACACGACCTGCTGATTCAAAACGAGGTCGCCAAGGTGATCGTGTTTAACGAAACACAGCGCAACGTGGAGCGCCTACATCGCGAGTTAAATGATCGTGGCTTCAAGACCGAGGCTATCCACGGCGGTAAAACACAAGGACAGCGTCAGCGAGCCTTGGGTAAGTTCAAAAAGAACCAAGTACCGATACTAGTTGCTACTGACGTGGCTGCTCGGGGTATTGACGTGGCCGACATTACACACGTGATCAACTTCTCAGTTCCGAAGACGTACGACGACTATATTCACCGTGTCGGGCGAGCCGGACGTGCTGGTCAAATTGGCTACGCCTTCACCTTTGTGCCACAGCGCTAAGCAGTGGCTGCTATTCTGTCTCCGACTCTTGTCCAGCGGTCATATTTATGGACACACGGCCGTCAGCCTCGCTTATGCCGATGGTGAGGGTAAGGTTTTCATCTGATTTTTCAGCGCTGATAGTGCTCACGTCGCCTGACTCAAAAGTGGAAACCGTTTCCCAGTTATTGCGTTCGAGCTCATTCTCGTAGAACTCAAAAGCTTCTGTAGGGGTAGCCTCAACTAAGAAGTTCGCCGACCATATTCGCGTATCCGCTTGTTGGTTTCTTGAAGTACTTGAAAGTTCTGACTCTGGATATATTGGAACGGATTCAGGGAAGTCATCAGCCAGTTCGGTGTTAGTCGAAAAGCTGAAATCTTCGCCCTCTCGCTCGATGCTCACACCTTCATCAGATACTGTTACCCCCTCAGTTGCCTCATCAAAGATAGAGTTGAGGCCGTAGCCAAGAATTACGATACCGATAATGCCGAGTATCGTAAGTACGCCGACGACAATGAGAATCGTTTTGACAATCTTTTTTTGGTTTTGCGATGGTGGTTCTGGCTCCATATTTTGCGAAGACTTTGGCTGTTCATTTGTCGACGAGTTTTCTGCCATGATGTGCGCTCCTGACTTAGATTATTTGATGAGGTCGTAGTTGCCAACGAGGGGCAATCGCTTCATCTCTCCACCGAAAGCATTGACGAGCCCCATAATGAATAAGACGACGAGGAATATGTTACCCAGTGGCAGAATTAAGAACCAGCCGATGACGGGAATAATTGTGCCGACAGCATTGATAATGAGCGAAGCGATAAGGAGCATTAACCCTTGGTTGGCGTGAAACTTGCCGAATTTACTCTCTGGGTTGGTGACAAGTGGAAGGAAAAAGAGAATTCCTAAATACGCCAATGCGGCCATGATTTTTACTTGCTCGATGTCTTCCGCTTGAGTGTTTTTCTCCTGGTCTGGTGCAATCGGATCCTGTTTTTGTTGTGTGTCAGCGCCTGGCTTTTGATCTGCCATTGTTACTCCTTCTGTTAAGTTATATCTACTAGTGTAGCACTTGTGTCTATAGAGTGTCCTTGATTCGTAAGGGCAGGCAACTGCGAGCAGGACTCTGTTCGACATCATCCACACAACGCGGTATGATTTAGGGCATGTACAGCACAAAGCGATCACGAGGTTCGGTGTCGGAGCGTGTCCGAACTCTCTTATTTAGCGGCCTATGGATTGTTTTACTCGGTATCCCGAGTGGACTCATCGTATACGGCGGTTTTTTCCAGGAGGTTCCTGAGGTAGAGGCCACCATGTACTCGCTTGAGACAGTAGAGGGCGAAGACGTATCATTGCCGTGGCCGTCAGACGGTGCGGCGGCGGTCGGCGCTGAAGGCTACGGTGTGCTGGCGGTTTCAGAAGAGGTCAATGAGCCGATACCGATTGCAAGCATTTCTAAGCTATTCGTGGCGCTTGCCGTGATGCAAGAGCGTCCGTATGAGCCTGGCGGAGACGGCGCACGCATAACCATGAGCCAGGTGGACGAAGATTTATATAATGACTATGTCAGCCAGGGAGGATCGGCCTATCCGGTCAATGCAGGCCAACAGTTCACACAGCAGCAGGCGATGGAAGCTTTGCTGATTCCTTCGGCTAATAATATGGCTGACACGCTTGCTACCTGGGCATTCGGATCGGTCGATGGGTACCTGGAATACGCCAACGCTATGCTGGATGATATGGGGTTAGAAAATACCGTACTGGCGGACGCAAGTGGTTTTTCGCCGGATTCGGTGAGTACTCCAGCTGAACTGGTATTAGCTGGTCAGGCTGCACTTGAGAACGAGGTGATAGCTGAGATTGTTTCACAGCCGCAAGCTCAGATTTATCCAGGCGTCGAAACAGTGTATAGCACAAATCAACTCATCAGCGATCCGAGTGTTGTTGGCATAAAAACAGGTACTACAGATGAGGCTGGAGCGAATCTATTGTTTGCTGCCCGCCAGGCACTGACTGATACAAGCGAGACGACCATCGTAAGCGCAGTGATGGGTCAACCGGATCGTGAAACTCTTTATAATGAAGCACAGAATCTCCTAACAGGGGCCTATCAAGGTTTTGGTTTTGTTGAAGTGATCGGGGAAGAAACTGTGGTCGGTGAGTACCAAGCACCCTGGATGGATCAAGCGATTCCGATAATTTCTTCTGGTGGCGCTATTGTTCCAGCCTGGACAGGCGCGGATTTGACACCAATTGCTGAGGCAGAATCGATTGAACCAGGCAACGCTCCGGGCGAGCAAATTGGCACGGCAACGATTCAACACGGAGCCGAAACGACAGCAGTACCACTTGTCACCCAAGGTTCTATTTCTGAGCCCTCTTTCTGGTGGAAAGTCACCAACGTATTCTCTCGTTAGCGCGCTGGCTCACCCGTGAATTGCTTAATCGCATGAATAACGGGCAAAACTTTATTTCCGCGTTCGGTCAGGGCATATGTAACTGATTGCTTGTCGACAGTGCTATCGCGTCGAATAATAATGCCTGCTTCCTCGAGCTTGCGCAGTCGGTTGGTCAGAGTGGCAGGGCAGATATCGGGAATGTAGCGCTCAAGCTCAGAAAAGCGTTGCTCGGTCTGGGCAACCGCATCGATAACCCGGAGCGTCCAGGCATCTCCAACCAACTTGGCTGTGTCCTGAAAAGATAATGTGTCTTGGGCGGTAGTTTTCATGATATTCAACTTGCTATAAAATATATAGTGGTTTAGTATACATAGTACTATATAAATTATAGCACAATACTTAGTCTCAAAGCACATAAAGGAGCTTTACTTCATATGTCTAAAAACATTCAACTCATTGTCAGTAGTACTCGTGAGGGCCGTTTTGCCCCAAACCTAACTGAGTGGGCACAAAAAAACGTTGACGAGAGCAGCGATTACACATTTGAGGTCGTTGATCTGAAAGACGTTGACCTACCGTTTTATACCGACTCTGCCTCACCGATGTATCAGCCAGTTGACACGGAGCCTGCCAAGAACTGGTCGCAGATAATCAGCCGTGGCGACGCGTTCATCTTCTTAACAGCAGAGTATAACCGTAGCATCCCAGCGCCGCTCAAAAATGCGATAGATTTCTTGTATAACGAGTGGATAGAAAAGCCTGCCGCAATTGTCAGCTATGGTTTTATTGATGGAGGCAAGGGTGCATCGAGACACCTCCAAGATATTCTGGAGTACCTAAAGATGGACGTTGCTGAAACCAAGCCAGCCGTGCGGCTAAGCCCGGATATTTTTGACGAGTCTGGTTCCGTCAAGGATCCAGAGGCGACGTTTGGCCCCTATAAAGACGAGCTGAAGCAGGCTGTTGAGCACGTTTATAGTCGTCTTTCAGCTTAACAATGTCGATTCGGGTGCGCGCTGCAGTTAGCGTGTACAACGTGATTTTGGCGTAGTATCATGGTTCACGTATGAAGAAGGTTATGGT
>CAZGPJ010000014.1:10673-12924 GCA_964527485.1 uncultured Candidatus Saccharibacteria bacterium | reverse complement strand
CTCAGAAGAGGGTGCTATGCACCAGCGTATTATAGGACTTCGCCAAGAGCTTGATGTTCTCGCCGACCAACTTCGTGATAATCCAATTGGGATCGATGATGACTTCCTTGCTGATTTTGCGCAGCTTAGGCAGCGCTATGAACAATGGCGGGCAGCTAAGCTTGATAACGGCGAGTCAGTAGACGATAGTCTATATGAACAGCTAGTAGATCGAGCTGGCATTAATCAAGACAATCACAACGAACTCGTGCTGCTCATTGAAGACGCTAAGGGTCATGAAGAAAACCAATCTGAAGATTCAGGGGACTCGGAAAACGAAGAAACCGATGAAACCGATGAAACCGATGAAGAGATATTTGGTGAAACCAATAATGACGACACAGAAAATAAGAGTCGATTTGCTCGTTTTTCTAAAGGTGTTCGAACCGGGATGATCAAGGCAGGTATGGCGACAGCAGCCGTTGCCGGAGCTATCGCTAACACTCCTCGTCGAGCTAACGCTTGGATGGACGAAAAATTGCCAGAATCGTGGAGCCCTCGTAAAAAACGCATCATAAAAACAGCGGCTGGTGTGGCTATTCTTAGTGCTGCAGCTTACGGCTCGTACAGATTATTTGGTGACAATGGTGAAGCAGCCACTAGTGCTCAAGAAGCTACGAGCAGCAGCAATGGCATTGACACAATTTCAGAACTGCCATCAGAGGAGGCTCTGGAGGGGGCTTCTGGTGGGTCAGAAGCTCCGGCGACAGACACTACCTCGGGTCTACCGGAAGGAATAGATGAGCAGGCAGGGTCCGTAGAAGCAAATGGTGAAGTTAGTGATGTTAGCCCAGAAGATAACACTCCTGAAGACCAGCCAGAACCAGGCGTCAATAACGGCAGTGATGAGTCTACGGCGACAACCTATTCTCCCGAAGCTGCAGAGGTACAGATGGGTGAAGGCTGGCTACAAACGTTCCAGGAGCTTGGTGTTCCCGCAGCCGAACGTCAACGATTGCTTGATCAGATTGGCCCACAGTTGGTGGAGATGGGCGTTGCGTACGAAGACCCAACTATTGGCGGTTTTGGCATTTCTCAAGTTGGTGAGCTAGATCCAGATGTGCTTGACTATATCACCCAAGAGGCCGACAATCTCGGCATTCGTTTGCGCCGACGTTAAAAATAGACCACCTCTCATTTATGTGAAGTGTTACAATACGAATATACAAACAAAGCAAAGGTAGAGTTCATATGTTTAAACTAGACGAAAACTTATTAAAAGAGCTCGGACTTGGCGAGCTGCCAACTGAGGAAAAGAACAAAATGCTCGCACACATCTATGAGACCCTTGAGATGCGTGTTGGCGTCAAGCTGGCTGATCAGATGAGTGATGAGCAGTTGGACGAGTTCGAATCCTACGTAAACAAAGAAGACCAAGAAGGTGCCCTGAAATGGCTCGAGACCAATTTCCCGGACTATAAGCAGGTAGTCGCCAACGAGCTTGACGGATTGAAGAAGGAAATCAAAGCTTCAGCTGATCAAATCGTAGCCGCGGCCCAGCCCGAAGGTGACTCTGCGCAGGAGTAAATAAATAGGTTTTAGCTGATATCGTGACCGGCCAGGAACGCCTGACCGGTCATTTCTTTTTTGCCGCTGGGTTTGAGGGTGTCAATCTGTAGCGCGCCACTACCGCAGTAAATGATCAACTGTTTATCCACTACGGTGACTGTACCTGGCTCACCAGATAGGTCGCGCACTGTCGCGCTAGTAATAACAACGTCTTTTCCAGCAATAGAGGTGCGGCTTTTTGGCCAATCGATGTAGGCACGAATTTCACGCTCCAGCATGTCAGCTGGCTTTCGCCAGTCGAGCACACCATCCGCCTTCTGTAGTTTGCGCGAATAGCTAACCACGGGATTGCGGGCAATTGAACCGATTTCCTGTGGAATGGGCTCGATGACACCTGATAAGTATAGCGGCAGTACCTCTTGCAGCATGCAATCACTCAATTCGGTGAGTATTTCTGTGAGCTCTGGAGTGGTCATATTCTCTGGGATGTCGTACGGCGCTTGGGCGAGGAGTGGACCCTCATCCATCCGTTCGTTTATCTGCATCAGACTAACTCCCGTCTGTTGTTGGCCCGAGAGGATGGCAAAACTCAGTGGGTCTGCACCGCGCCACTGGGGCAAGAGCGAAAAGTGACTGTTTAGGATTCCAAGAGGGAAGCTCTGAATGACATCAGTGCTGATGATAATGCCGTAATCAATCACCA
>CAZGPJ010000014.1:0-10573 GCA_964527485.1 uncultured Candidatus Saccharibacteria bacterium | reverse complement strand
TGTTCAAGCTTTCCTTCATCAGTTAATGTAAAAAATGCATCCTGGCTGTCTTTGATATGGTCAACGAATAGCGTGCCTGTCGTGTGGTCAATTTCATGCTGGAAGACGCGAGCAAGAAAGCCTTCGGCAGTGACGCGGATGGAGTTGCCATCGAGGTCGAGAGCCTTAATCTTGACCTTCTCGTAGCGTGGAACAAGGCCGTAGATATCTCGAACACTCAAACACCCCTCATAGTCCTCGACGATTTTTCCTTCGCGTTTGGCGATTTCTGGATTAATAAAATGCTGGAAGGTTCGGTCTGTCTTGTTCTCGAAGCTGCTACGAATAATCACAATACGCATGTGTACATCAATTTGAACCGCAGCTAAAGCAACACCCAGCTCGTGCTTGCGGTTATCCTCCCAATCTAGAGTCGCAGCCTCCATGTCTTGCACGATGCGCTGAATATCTCCGGTCACCACGCCAACTCGCGTCGATTTCTTGCGTAGACTTGCGTGCGGCAAGCTAATAATGCTATCTTTGTCTGCCATAATCGCTCATTAGTATAACAGATGGTTAGAGCATTCTGGCCGGATCGATGTCGAAGCGACACGGAGAAGGGACAGCTCGGGCGATAGTGACGAGTGCGGTTCGGCGATGTGCCTTGACGATGATGCGCCACCGAAACTTGCCGCCAATCTTTTCTTTATACGCCGGTGCTGGTCCGAGAATCTGCACAGCAGGGTGTTCGTGCTGGATGGTGTGCTTGAGCTGATTCAGGGTGCTGCGTGCCTGATCTCGTGTCGCCCGGTCAACATGAATGTCGAGCAGGTGCGCGAAAGGCGGGAAGGTGTGCCGCTCTCGTTTTTTGATCTCTGTGTCGTAAAACAGATTGTAGTCACCTGAAATCGCGGCGGTTATCACTGGATGTTTCGGTTGACGTGTCTGAACGTAGGCTTCACCTGCACGGTGTCCTCGACCGATTCGACCAATTAACTGGTAAATGTGCTGGAACAGCTCCTCCTCGGCGACATAATCAGGCAGCGCGAGAGAGCTGTCAGCCTGTAAGATCGCCACAACGCGAAGCTTTGGCAGGTCTAAGCCTTTACCGATTGTCTGGGTGCCAACTGCGACATCTATGGCGCCACTATGTAGCTGCTCATACATCTGCTGCATGGTTTCATCTGGGTTATTATCAGTGTCAAAACGGGCAATGCGCGCGTCCGGCAGTAACCGCGCGAGCTCGTCATAGATCATTTTGGTGCCTGCACTGCGCAATATGATGTCGTTGCTACGACATTCTGGGCAGGATGTATAGGCGGCCCGGCTCGTACCACAGGTGTGGCAGCGCAACCGATGGCTGTCGCCATGATAGACGTAGTTCATATCACAGGTGGGACACGTGGCTTGCCAGCTGCAGTCTTGGCAGACAACCAGGCGCGCCGTACCGCGGCGGTTGAGATAGACGAGTGACTGCTCGCCCTGCTGGATTGCTTTTTTGATGCCATTCAGCATTGGGTCCGAGAGCCAGCTAGATGTTGTAAATAATGAGCGGTCGTCGAGATTAATTACGTGCTTGTCTAATGCGTGTTCGTGTGCAATTGCGGGCGTATCAAGGGTAATAACGGGGAGTTGCTTCGCCGTGAAAGTATAATAGTCAACCACTGATGGTGTTGCTGTTCCCAGTATGAGCGTCGCCTGCTGCTGTCTGGCTAAAGCAGCAGCGACACGACTGGTGTGATAGTGCGGTAATTGATCTTGCTTGTAGGAAAGGTCGTGGGCTTCGTCAACCACAATCAGGCCAATGTTGGCGACCGGCATAAACAGCGCTGAGCGTGGACCGATGACGATGATCGGTCCGGTTTGCTTGAGTGCGCGCAGCCAGAGGTCGCGTCGCTTTGCATTTGTGAGTCCAGAGTGGGTAACGAAGACACGGTTACCGAAATAATCTTCGATATTTTTTTGTAGTTGAGGGGTGAGGCTTATTTCTGGCGTCAGCACAAAGGCTGAGCGGCCGCTCGCGAGGCTTTTCTTGATGAGCTCTATGTAGATTCGGGTTTTCCCAGACCCGGTGACTCCATGGAGAAGCACAGAGCTGTGTTTACTATTCATAATAGTTTGCTGGGCCTGGCTTTGTGCCTTAGTGAGCTCAGGCTTGATAGCACCTGGTAGCGGGTCCAGTGGCTTGGGCTGGAGTGCTGCTGTCTTTTTTTCTGTTGGTCTATAACTGCGTAGTCCGCTCGGGATTGTTGCCTGGGCAGCCTCGCTCAGGGAGGCTGGGTAGTAGTCATGCATCCAGGTAATGATATCGGTATACCACGCCGGCAGTTGTTCTTGGGCAAGAGTCTGCACAATTGGTTTTATTTTTACGTTGCCGGGATTGTCGACAGCCTGCATGATAATGCCGGTGGTTTGCTTGTTGCGCAACTGAACCGTCACGAGCTGCCGTACACGCAAGGGCGCCTCGGAGCTATAGGTCAATAACCTAGAACCCTTGTAGCCCACATCTGCAACCAAAATATCGTAGTAATACATACTCTATGATAGTATACGCGAAGGTGGCAGATCTACTTGAAAAGCAACAACAGGTATCGTATACTACACGTTGTTCGAATAACAATGAAAGCTTATGTTAGACGTATTTATAACTTCACGAGTTAGGCGGAAAATTATAGTGGTGTACGCTAAGTACCCAGATTTCAAGACGCACGTACGCGGCTTGGCCAAACTTATCAAAGAAGACGCTGGCAATATCCAGCGTGAGTTGAAGCGACTTGAGAAAGTTGGTTTTTTGACATCAGAAAGACAAGGCAACACCAAGGTCTACCACACCAATAAACACTTTGCTATCTTCAAAGAGCTGCAAAGCATCGTACTCAAGGCCCAGCGCATTAATCAGAAAAAGCAACAAGGTCGTCAGTAGGCGCGTAAGAGGTGTTGCAAAAAACAGCCGCCTCCGCTAAAATGTCTTGAGTTATGGTACAAGTTACACGAAAAGACTCAAAAGAGTCCGTAGAGAATATGATTCGTCGCTTCACGCGTAAGGTGCAGCAGTCGGGAACGATCGCGAACGCCAAAAACGCTCAGTACTTCACCAAGCCAATGAGCAAGCGCGACCGAAGGAAAAAGGCCATTCAACGCCAAGAGCGTAAAGCGCTGAAAGTAAAGCGCATGAAGCTCGGCCAACGCTAGAGTAGACACGAATCATGGGAAAGATCACGCGTACGTCATGTATAGGCGTGCGTTTTTCTGTGTGCTGTGTCGCCCCTGATGCGTACGTGATAAAAAAGAGAGGGTTTGCTACACTACAGCTATGAACATGCAAGAAAAACTCAACGCAGATTTAAAACAGGCTATGCTCGCCGGAGATAAGCAGCGCGCGGAAACTATTCGCGGACTAAAAAGCGCCATACTCTATGCCGAAGTTGCTGGAGCAGATCGCAAAGGTGAACTTTCAGATGAAAAGATCACAGCCGTGCTTGCCAAAGAAGCTAAAAAACGACAAGAGAGCATCGAGGCGTATGAGGCGTCTGGCAATACACAGCAAGCCGAGGCAGAGCAGGCTGAGAAGGCAATCATAGAGGAATATTTGCCTGAGGTTGTATCTTATGAAGAATTAAAACGTATCGTGGAATCTGTCTGTGGCGCCTACGATGAACTGTCGATGCAGCAGATGGGTGAAGTCATCGCGAAGGTCCGCGAGCAAGCTGGTCCTGGGGCTGATGGTGGTACGGTGGCGCAATTGGTCAAGGAGCAGATTTCCGCATGATTATTTTTAGCGGGGTCGCTGGCTCGGGAAAGAGTCTGCAGGGCAAGCTGCTAGCCGATACGCGGGGCTACCCATGGCTCTCAACCGGTGAATTTTTGCGTATGATTATATCTGGTGAGCGGCGTCAACACATGCTTGAAGGTAAGCTGTTGAGCGATGAAGAGATCATCGCTGTAATGCAAAAGATATTTACACTCGTGGACACACATCAGGAATTTGTACTGGATGGTTTTCCGCGTACCGCAAAACAGGCAGGCTGGTTGCTGGATATTGTCAATCGCGGCGATAGCCACATCTCACTGGTTGTGCACTTGAAAGCGAGCGAAGAGGTGGTGGAGCAGCGTCTACTTGAGCGGGGCCGCACTGACGATCACGAGCAAGCAATTGCCGAGCGGTTCGAAGAATACGAGCGGAGTATTAAGCCAATTCTTGCAACTTTTTCAGAAGCGGCTATACCCGTTGCTGACATAGATGCAGAGCAGTCAAAAGAGGAGGTGCACCAAGCAATACGTGAACTTCTCGAGGAGAGAGGTATTTAAGCGTATGTACACCAAGGTAAAAACGTCCGACGAACAAGCGGCCATGCGTGAGAGCGGCGCTATGCTGGCTACAGTGTTGAAGCACCTTCGCAAAACGGCTGATGTCGGCATAACAACTCAAGATCTTTCTGATGAGGCCGGTTCTGAGCTCAAAAAGCTCGGCGGCGAGCCGGCATTTCTCAATTATCAAGGATTTCCGGAGCCGCTGTGCGTATCAGTAAATGACGAGGTTGTTCACGGTATTCCCGACAAAGCACGTGTTCTGCGTGACGGTGATATTGTGAGCATGGACTTTGGTGTGAACTATCGTGACATGATTACTGATTCAGCGATTAGTTTAATCGTCGGTTCGCCGCGACCGGCTGACGTTGAACTCCTTCGCCAAACAGAAAAATCTCTGCATGCAGGCATCGCGACGTTGAAAGACGGCGTACGGGTTGGTGACATAGCCAACGCAGTGCAGTCTGTGCTTGACACAGCTGGATACGGTATTGTACGAGAGCTTGTTGGTCATGGTGTCGGACATGAAGTGCACGAGGACCCAAACATTCCCAATTATGGCAGGCCAGGCACCGGTCCACGACTGCAGGCCGGCATGACCATCGCAATTGAGCCGATGGCTACTATCGGTGACTATCGGGTAACAGTCGACGGAGATGGCTGGACGGTACGCACCCGTGATGGATTACGAGCGGCACACTTCGAGCATACGGTTTTGATTACGCCATCTGGCGCAGAAGTGTTGACAACAGCTAGTTAATATATCTTATTGCTAGTCACAAGGGTTAGCGGTATACTGACAGGTATGCGCGATCAATCGCCAACGTACTACTGCGGTATCGATATCGGTACACAAAAAATACGCTGTATCGTTGGCATCCAAGACCAAAACAATCCTTCAAAATTATCTGTCGTTGGCCATGGCTCTGCCGATAATACAGGTATGCGCAAAGGCGTTATAACCCATATTGATGAGGTCGCAGACGCCGTCATCAAAGCTGTCACAGAAGCCGAGCGAGTTACCGGTACCTCAATCACGTCGGCAACCGTGAACGTCAACGGTTCTCAGGTTCAGGGCTTAAACTCACGCGGTGTCATTGCGATTAGCACGGCAAATCGAGAGATTAGTCCAGCCGATAGGCAGCGCGTAGAAGAGGCTGCTTCAACGATTCAGATGCCACCAAACAGAGAAATTGTTCAGGTTTTCTCCAAGAATTACCGCGTTGATGGCCAAGATAACATCAAAGACCCGGTCGGTATGCAGGGCGTCCGACTCGAGGTAGATACTCATATTGTAACTGCCACAACACCAAATATGAAAAACCTGACCGAAGCACTACAATCTGCGCGGATACACCCAAACCGCTACACCTTATCGAGTCTGGCCTCGGCCGAAGCAACGCTAAATCGACAACAACGCGAAGCTGGTACGCTTGTCCTGGATATTGGTGCTGGCACTATTGGTTTTGCAGTTATCGAGGACGGTGAAATCCAGCATGTTGCGGTGATCCCTATGGGAGGCATGCATATCACCAATGATCTTGCTATTGGCTTGAAAACCGATCTTGATATTGCCGAAGAAGTGAAGATCGCCCATGGTTCAATCAAGGCCGAAGACGCAACTGACCCAGTTCGCATCACGCGAGATGATCAAACACATGAATTTGACGCACAAGATATCCGTTTGATTATTGAATCACGGATGGATGAGATATTTGAGTATGCCGAGAAAGAGCTACGAAAAATTGGCAAGTCGCAGAAGTTGCCCGGAGGCGTCGTCCTTACCGGCGGTACAGCTAACTTGCAAGGGATTGCTGGCTTCGCCAAGGATAAGTTGCAGCTCGCGGCACGTGTCGGATCGATTGAGCAGGTCAGTGGCCTGATCGACACAATCACCAAACCTGACTACGCGACCGCTGTTGGTCTGATGATGCTTGACATGTACCTTGGTCCCGACGACGCTCTCGACACAGGTAGCCAAGGCTCCGGCTTTGGTGTCTTCAGCTTTTTTGAAAATTTGTTCGGCCGAAGCAAATCAGGCACATAGCGCATCGTGTGCTGTGTGGATACTCGCCAGTATCGCTGTTTGCCGATTCGTGAGCCTTTCGGTATACTAGTCAGCAGAAATCTAACGAGAGTTTTTCGAGGATAATCCACTATGCAACAAGTCGCTCCCGCAATTGAAACCTTCGCAAAAATTAAGGTAGTTGGGGTTGGTGGCGCCGGTGGGGCAGCCGTCAACCGCATGATCGAGGCGGGCATCGAAAATGTCGAGTTTATCGCTATCAATACCGATGCCCAGGCGTTGCATCACTCTGAAGCGACGAAGAAGATTCACATCGGTCGCGACACAACCAAAGGTCTTGGGTCCGGCGCAGATCCAGGCGTTGGCGAAAAGGCCGCCCTAGAATCTGCTGATGAAATAAAAGAGGCCCTAACTGGGGCAGATATGGTATTCGTCACAATCGGCGCTGGAGGCGGCACAGGCAGTGGTGCCGGACATGTGATTGCTGAGATTGCGAAACAGTCCGGTTCTTTAGTAGTCGGTTTTGCCACCAAGCCGTTTGCCTTTGAAGGCGAAAAACGACGCAAGAACGCCGAGTCCGCCATCGAAAACCTGCGAGGCGCCGTTGATACGCTTATTATTATTCCCAACGATCGTCTACTGCAAACAATTGATCGCCAGACTCCTCTCCTGGAAGCCTTCAAGGTCGCTGATGATGTACTTCGCCAGGGCGTCCAAGGTATATCAGATCTGATTACTGTACACGGACTCATCAACCTCGACTTCGCGGACGTAAAAGCTGTCATGAGCAGTGCCGGCTCAGCCCTCATGGGCATTGGGCGAGCGACTGGTGAAGAACGAGCGGTGGAAGCTGCGCAGCAAGCTATCGAGTCGCCACTTCTCGAAGTATCTATTGATGGTGCTCGGGGTATCTTATTCAATGTGATAGGCGGCAACGATATGTCCATGCACGAGATTAACCTTGCAGCCGAGGCGATTACAGCTGCCGCTGACCCAGATGCAAATATTATCTTCGGTGCAACAATTGATCCTGCACTCGAAGAAGAAATTATCATTACTGTTGTCGCAACAGGTTTCGATGCAGCCTATTTTGCCAACCGCTCAGCCCAGGTTGAACAGGAAGCTCAAACAACTCAGGTCTCAGCCTCATCGACAACCCCTTCTTCAACTGGCTCATCAACGAAGGGGGGAGGCAGTAAGTTAGCTGAAGACGATGAAGCTATTACTGGTATCGATATGGATCTTGACAAGCCGAAACAAGACGATCGGTCTTTTGAAGACGAAACACCAATGCCGAATATATGGTCGCTCGATCATGCTGCGACCAATAAGTCATCGTCAACGAGCTCTAAGTCAGAGTCTGATAGCAAGGCCTCCAGCGACAACGCCGATGAAAAGAAGCTTGACGAAGACGAGCTAGACAAACCATCGTTCCTCCGCCGTATTACAAAAAATAAACTCGGCCAAAAGAAGCAAGACAAACCAACAGATGAAACTGACGAAAAGAGCAGTAAATAGTACATCATAAAGTGCTTGCAATGCGCTATCCATAGCGTTACGATTAAATGCAGAAGCGCTATATATAGCAAAATAGATAGGGCTATCGGTACTTTAACTGAGTAATAAATTGCTTCAGCTCGCTCCATTTTAGTGAGCATGAGGCGTCAGGAGAATATATGAAGTGCAGTCACTGTACGGTAGCTGATACGAAGGTGATCGAGTCACGTGACGTGAATGATGGCGAGGCAGTTCGTCGACGACGTGAATGCGTTGAGTGTAACTACCGCTTTACGACGTACGAGCGTGTTGAGCGGCCAGCCGTAACGGTTGTCAAGTCGAACGCCACGCGCGAGCTATTCGATCGACAAAAACTTCTCGCTGGTCTATTGCGAGCCTGTGAAAAGACTTCCGTATCAAGCATGCAGCTTGAGCGACTCGTCACACAGATTGAACACGAAATTCAATCCTGCGGCGAGCAAGAGGTTCCATCCGCCAAAATCGGCGACATGGTCATGGATCGTCTGGCCGAGCTTAATCAAGTTGCCTATGTTCGTTTTGCGAGCGTGTACCGTAAGTTTACGGATATAGAAGGCTTCGAAAAAGAGCTACTACAGATACGTGATCAGCAAAAAGACCGCATCTCATCGTGAGCAAACAAGCAGCCGCTCCTCTGGCTTTACAGCGAGCCGTGGGAAGGGCTGCTTGTGATGAATAGACACGAGAGACGTCTTTCACAACAACTCTAAATAAACATATAAAAATATTAACTAAACAAAGGGCTATCGCTGCGTCGTAGCGTGAGCCAAAGTGAGGGTAACTATGGGACAAACATTAAAATTGACAACCAGGCGGCATTTTACCCCGCCGAAATCACAGGGTTACGATCAGTTAAAGTGGACCAAACGTGATTCTATTATTAAGAACCCTATGACTGGCAAGCCAGTCTATGAGCAAAAAGGGGTTGAGTTTCCTGAGTCGTGGTCATTGAACGCGGTGAACATTGTGTCCCAAAAGTACTTTTCTGGAACACCAGGAACGCCAGAACGTGAAGACTCGCTTAAAACACTCATCAACCGGGTTGTCGATACGATTGCTCGTCACGGCGAGCAAGAGGGCTATTTTAGCTCTGATCGCGAAGTTGAAGACTTTACGCAAGAGCTGAAGTACATCTTGGCAACACAACGCGCTGCCTTTAACTCGCCCGTCTGGTTTAACATTGGCGCCTCCGATCGATCACAGCAGGCAAGCGCTTGCTTTATCCTCGCGGTCGAGGACACGATGCCCGCCATCCTGAAGTGGTACACCGAAGAAGGTATGATATTCAAGGGCGGTTCTGGTTCTGGTATTAACATCAGTAGTATTCGTTCTTCAGCGGAAAAGCTTGGCAAGAGCGCTGGTACTGCCTCTGGTCCACTCTCGTTTATGCGCGGTGCTGACGCTTCAGCCGGCGCAATTAAGAGCGGCGGTAAAACCCGGCGAGCTGCCAAGATGGTTATTTTGAACGCCGAGCATCCAGATGTTGAAGAGTTTATTTGGGCGAAAGCTATCGAGGAGCGAAAAGCTCGCTCACTGCAAGAAGCCGGTTTTGACATGAGCCTTGATGGCAAGGACTCGTTCTCTGTGCAGTATCAAAACGCGAACAACTCTGTGCGCGTGACCGATGAATTCATGCAAGCGGTTGAGAATGATGATGACTGGGAATTGACCGCTGTCACGACTGGTGAGCCAGTGCAGACGATGCGCGCCAAAGACCTATTCCGCCAAATAGCAGAGGCTACTTGGGAGTGTGCTGATCCGGGTATGCAGTTCGACACGACAATTAATGATTGGCACACCACACCAAACGCTGGACGCATTAACGGCAGTAACCCGTGTAGCGAATACATGCACCTTGATAACTCAGCGTGTAATCTCGCTTCAATCAACCTACTCAAATATCTCAACGAAGACGGGTCGTTTGATATAGAGTCGTTTAAGCACACAGTTGAGCTCGTCTTTACCGCCCAAGAGATCCTGGTTGGCTATAGCGAATACCCAACAGAAAGCATCACTAAGAACGCCAAGGCGTATCGTGAGCTCGGTTTAGGCTATGCTAACCTTGGTGCCCTATTGATGGCGCAAGGCTTTCCGTACGATAGTGAAGAAGGTCGCGCTCAAGCCGCTGCAATTACAGCGCTCATGACCGGTCACGCTTACGCCACTAGCGCTAAGATTGCTGAGCGTGTTGGGCCGTTCGCCGGCTTCCACAAAGACCGCGAAGGTGTCCTGCGCGTGCTGAAGAAGCACCGTGACGAGGTGTCGAAGATAGACGCCAGCCATGTCTCAGAAGAGCTTCTCAGTAACGCAGCCGCTGCTTGGGATGAAGCGGTTGAGCTCGGTTCTCTCTACGGAGTACGAAACTCACAGGCGAGTGTGCTGGCACCAACTGGCACCATTGGCTTGATGATGGATTGTGACACAACCGGTATTGAGCCAGATCTCGGTCTTGTCAAACTGAAGTAGCTTGTCGGTGGCGGCAATATGAATATCGTCAACCAGACTGTGCCGCGTTCACTAAAAGTACTCGGCTACAGCAAGAAGCAAATAGACGAAATCGTCGCCTACATTGATGAGGAAAAAACAATACTTGGCGCGCCTCACCTCAAGGAAGAACATGAGCCAGTGTTCGCATGCTCTATGGGTGACAACCCAATCCACTACATGGGGCACGTAAAAATGATGTCAGCGGTACAACCTTTTTTGTCGGGAGCGATTAGTAAA
>CAZGPJ010000013.1:0-13730 GCA_964527485.1 uncultured Candidatus Saccharibacteria bacterium | reverse complement strand
ATATCGAGCGCAACCTCGACGGTGCGATCGAACACCTTTTGGCACACCTCTGCAATATGTTTCTGTATGGTTGCTTGCATGTTAGTCCTCAGTATATCAGCTACAGTAGTAATTTTCTGGGTATCGTCAGATGGTGATAGGCTGGTAGGTAAAGGAGAATGTATATGAAACTAGCGGTAATTTTTGGTAGCACACGAGTAGAGCGACACGGAGAGGTCGTGTTTCAGTGGGTCCGTCAACAGCTCGAGCAGTATGAGGATATCACGATTGACGCAATCGATCTGCGCGATGTAGCGCTTCCTTTTTATGACGAACCAAAGGCAATCGGTGCGCTTCAGGGTGAGTTCAACCATGACATTGGTAAAGAGTGGAATGCGCGCGTCTCGGCCGCTGATGGCTTTATTATGATTACGCCAGAATACAATCATGGTCCTTCGGCCGTGCTGAAAAACGCCATTGATTATGCCTGGGAGGGGTGGAACTACAAGCCGGTGAGTTTTGTCAGTTATAGCGCCGGTGGCATTGCCGGAGCACGTGCTACTGAGCAACTACGCTTGATTGCGAGCGGTGTCAAATTATTGCCCCTGCCAACAGCGACTCACATACCTGTTTTATCTGAGGCGTTCGATTCTAACGGACAGCCGACTCACCCAGAAACTGTCGATTCTTTGGCAGCTCTTGTGAAAGAGCTGACCACGATTGGACAGAAGCTCGTGCGCTGAGGCCACGCATTTTCTGCGATTGTCATATATACTAATCTGTAATGAAGTGGATACACCGCAGCCTAGACAGTGCCCGCGATACGGTTCGTGGCTGGATGAGTCACGTAGCCGCTTGGCTGAACCATGCATTCAACGGTAAGCTGCACCCCAACACCATTACCTACATTGGTTTTATTATGCATATTCCGGTGGCATTGCTGATTGCGACAAATCACTTTTACCTCGCGGCTGTTACCTTGGTCATATTTGGTTTGTTTGATGCGCTGGATGGCGCACTGGCACGGATACAAAAAAATGAATCAGCCGGTGGCATGCTCCTCGACGCCAGCACCGACCGCATGAAAGAAGTTTTGCTCTACATCGGCGTCGCCTACACGCTTATCCAATCCGGTGGAGAGCTGGCGGCCGTCTGGGCGGTTGCCGCCTGCGGCGCTAGCATCTGCGTCAGCTACGTCAAGGCGAAGGGTGAGGCCGCCGTTGCTACAACCAGCGCGATTTCCGCACAAGAAGTGAACGCTCTATTTAAAGACGGTCTGCTACGGTTTGAGGTGCGTATGTTCGTGCTGATTATTGGGTTGCTCAGCAACCAGCTCTTGCCTGCTCTTGTTGTTATTACCCTGCTCTCGACCTATACGGCCTTTGACAGACTGTTGCGAATCCAGCGAACACTTGATGAGGCGAGCAACGATGTACAAAGTTGATTTTCATACCCACTCAACCGCCTCGCATGACGGCGGCATTAGCTCAGATCAGTACCGCCACGCGCTTGAAAGCGGACTACTCGACTGCATCGCAGTAACTGATCACGGCCGGATTGATACCGCCCAAGAACTGCACGATGAACTCGGCGAGTCTATCATTGTGGGGGAAGAAATCATGACACGTGACGGTGAGATCATCGGGCTGTTCCTAGATAAGCCGATCAGGCAGGGCTTAAGCCCCCAAGAAACCGTGCAGATGATTCGTGATCAAGATGGTATTGTCTACATTCCCCACCCTTTTGAAACGGTGCGAAAAGGGCTTCATCCAGAAATACTCGAGGAATTGGATATCGACATTATGGAGGTCTGTAATGGCCGTGCCTTTGCGCAAAATCGCTCGCAGCAAGCCGTCGTTTGGGCACGCTTGAACCACACACCCGGAGCAGCCGCGAGTGATGCTCACGGCAAAAAGGGCCTGGGCAAAACCTACACACACCTACCTGAAGTACCAGCGCGTGGTAACCTCATGGCGCTCATGAAACACGCCAGAATTGTGACCGATCGACCAACAATACGTAGCCTGCTCTACCCGAAATACCACACGTTACGCAAGAAAGTATTACGGAGATAAGCTATGTTACTTTGGGAAATTTTTTGGTTCTTTCTTCCAGCCGGTATAGCCAATATGGCACCAGTTTTCGCTGTTCGTCTGCCGGGGCTTCGCCACTGGAATACGCCGCTGGACTTTGGTAAGTCCTTTCGTGGCCGGCGCATATTTGGTGATAACAAAACCTGGCGCGGCATGGTCTTTGGTGTGGTTTGTGCCATTTTATTTGGCCTGCTGCAGTACCGAGGCATCGCCTATTCGGCTGAGTCAACCTCTTTTATCATTGTGGCGTCTGGCATGCTCGGCCTCGGCGCACTGGTTGGTGATGCACTGGCCAGCTTCTTCAAGCGGCAACGTGACATACCCGCTGGACAAGCCTGGATTCCTGTTGATCAAACCGACTACATTATTGGGGGTCTACTATTCGTCTATCCCCTGATACCCAATCAGCTAACTTCTACAGTTGCGCTCGCCACCATTGCTCTGTACATGCTGCTGCATGTTGTTTTCAGCTATATTGGCTATCTCTTGGGGCTGAAGAAGCAGCCTATCTAAGCGTCAGCCAGTTCACGCTTGAGTTTTTCGATCATATCAACTGGTGTTGGATCGAGGCCGTTAAGAAGCGCAACGTACAAACTCACAAAATCACCCATGACCACACTCCACAGAAGCTGCTGAAGTTCTGTCTCTCCCTGTGCATCGACAACAAGTGGTGCTGGGCGTTTCCCAGACAGTAGCTTGTCTGATATCTCAAAGCGCTTCTGCACTCTCTGATGTTCAATTGAACTGCGCAGCTCAACAATCTTATACGGCTTCTGCTCAGGGTGACTGGTCCAACCTAAAAATTCATTGTGGTTAAACTCGGGCAACTGACCGCACCAGGCAACGTTCTTCGCGTTCTCATTAAAACTAATCTTCCACTTATACGCGGCTGGGTACAACTCGGTTCCACCGTACACCACAACCGAGCTTCCAGCGATATCCAAAGCCAGCTGCTTTGCGGGATTATCAGCCGTTGGCACTGTCGGCAATAAGCCAGAAATATGTTGCTCGAGCCAGCCTGCTACTTCGTGCATTTCCGCCAAGCTACCCTGGTCAATAAAGTCGCTGTAGCTGAGCGCTTGAATCAAGGCAGCGTAGTTAAACAGCATAGCCATACGCGGCTGGTAGTTCTCTGGTAGCTGGAAAAGTGGGTAACCCTTCTCGCCTGCCCGTGATACAAGCGCCCCTCCAGAGGATATGATGACAATCTGGCAGCCACGCGATTCCGCCTCCGCCAACGCGCTCTGGGTTTCCTCGGTGTTGCCCGAGTAGCTTGAGGCGACAAATAAAGTTGAGCTATCAGCGTAGTGAGGCAAACCGTACGAGCGCCAGACTTCAACCGGTCGACTTACTTTTGGCCAGCTCGTTAGAAAACTTGCCGCTAAAGCCGAGCCACCCATTCCTCCGACAATAATATTGCGCACCCGAGAAAAGTCGATGCTCGACATATCTACGTCGCTATAGTCAAAGCGTAGTTGATCTGCTTGTTTTGCGGCAATGCCAAGTGCATCTTGACTATCTCGATGATGAATGGCTTTTAGGTCATCTAGTACTGACATGCATGCTCCTTTTTTTGCTTACGTAGGTATTAGTGTACGCATATCAGAGGTGTCCCACAACTAAATACGCTTGCACTTTTGGAGCAATCCTCTTATGCTAGATGGTATACACGATACGAAAATTATAGGGGGTGGGATGTTCAACCAACAAAACGGTCAAGATAATCAGCAGCCAATGCAAGACGTAAACGCGCCAGGGCAGCCGGCGCCGGCTAATGATCAACAAGCAACTCAGACACAGGCACCAGCGCCCGACCAACAAATGTCAGCACCGCAGCCAGCCTATGAATCAATTTTTGATGATGACCACACGACAAATGACGGGTCACTCACGTCAGATGATCAACAAGCTGCGCCAACCGAGCAGCAACCCGCCCAAGCGCACATAGCCCCTACGGATGCACCTCAGCAAGCCCCAGCAACGAGCGCATCCGTCGCTAGTGATGATGACTTGCTCAATATTAAAAAACAGGCCCTTGAACAACTCAGCCCTCTCGTCGGTAAGCTCGAGCAAAACCCAGAAGAGAAGTTTCACACGACAATGCGTATTATCCAAGCCTCAGACAACCACTCTCTACTGAAGGAAGCGTATGATGCCGCACAGAAAATTCCAGATGAAAAAGCACGAGCTCAAGCCTTGCTCGACATCGTCAACGAGATAAACTATTTTACAAAAGAGGATGATCAGCAGCCACCCCAAGAAAACTAATGGTCGCTCCTTCTTAATATATTAAGACACCCGGCGTGGTCGCTGTACGGGTGTTTGATAGTATTGAAAGTCTAACTAGTTGCTCGATGGACCTGTTCGAGGTAGCTCGTCTTCCTCATCGCTGCTGCTGCTACCGCCAGTTACTGGGCTAGACTCTGTCGTTTCACCGGGTGCTGAGCCAGTCGGTTCTGTCGCTTCCCCGGAATCGTCACCGTTGCCTGTTGGCGCATCATCATTCGAATCCGTTGTATCTCCTGACTGATCAGAACCTTCAGGGCCAGCCTCCTCTTCAGTAAATCCAGGCAAGCCATCGTTCGGGACCTCCTCTACCTCGCTCGTTGTGTCAGGGTCAGATGAAAATATACTTTGATACGCCCATCGCCCAGCAAAGAATAAACCGATAATTATTGCGACGGTCAGAATAAAGGCTCCCGCTGCCAACAACCAGGCCACGCCGATTCGATCACGCTGTTCCGCCTTATAGTAATCCTGGACCTCGTCAGGCAATACTTCGTTTTGCTTTTTTCGGTTAAACCATGCCATACATATACTCCCTTAATTGACCTATACAATACTACAATGTGGCAATATTAGCAACTAAACAACATTATAGTGCTACTTATTGTCGAGCTACAAAGCACTGGGATGAATCTGACTATCGACGAAAGCGGGCATCCATGACGCAGTTCTACGTAATAAAAAATGAAAACTTTATTCTTGGCAGCTCGCCAACCTAATGATTGGGCGCAGCTAAACATCGTAACCTAAACCACTTTTTATAGAAAAACAATCGGGGATTTACTCCTCGATTGTTTTTACCTTCGTGTGGAGAGAACAGCTGGAGTTGTCGATTTATTCGATAGGAGGGGACGACTTCCCCTCCTATTAAGGCATCGCCTCCTTACATCATTCCCATGCCACCCATACCTGGCATACCACCACCGCCACCAGCAGGAGCTTCGGGCTCCTTCTCTGGGATATCAACAACGAGTGCGCCCATAGTCATGGCCGTACCAGCGATTGAGGCTGCGTTTTGAATAGCCTCTTTGGTGACGCGTGCTGGGTCAATCACTCCAGCTGACTTCATATCACCAAGTTTCGACGGACTGTTCACGTCTATGCCCTGGCCTACTTTCGCGGCCCGAACTTTCGGCAGCCATTCATCAGGATTGAGTCCAGCGTTACCGAGCAAAATACGGAAAGGTTGGTCAAGCGCACTCTTCAACAGCTGTGCGCCAGCACTCTGAGCGTCATTGGCGTCTACCTTGATTGTGTCTGCTAAGTTAATCAGCGTGACACCGCCTCCAGGAACAATGCCCTCATCTAGCGCCGCCTTCACGGCCGCAACTGCATCATCAACGCGGAACTTCTTCTCTTCTATCTCAGTCTCGGTAGCTCCGCCAACTTTGATGACGGCAACTTTACCAGACAAGGCAGCACGTCGTTTTTCGAGATTTTCTTTATCGTACTCGCTGGTTGCCTGCTCAGCCTGTGCACTGATTTGCTTGATACGTGCGTCAACCTCGAGCACATTACCGTTACCTTCAATGATGGTCGTCTCGTCTTTGGTCACAATAATCTTGCGAGCCGATCCAGCCATAGCGAGATCAGCGTTTTCAAAGCTGTGGCCCTTGTCTTCAGTGATGACTGTAGCGCCAGTCAGAATAGCAATGTCCTGTAGGATATCCTTACGTCGATCACCAAAAGCCGGAGCCTTAACAGCGACACAGTTAAAGGTTCCCTTTAATCGGTTTAATACCAGGTTTGCCAGTGCGTCACCTTCAACGTCTTCAGCGATCAGCACGAGATCTTTCTTGCCGTTTTGTACAAGTTTTTCGAGCAACGGTAAAATGTCCTGGATAGAGCTGACTTTTTTATCGGTAATGACTACGGCCGGCTTGTCATAGGTTGCCTCCATGCGCTGCGTGTCGGTCGCCATGTATGGGCTGACGAAACCGCGATCAAAGGTGAAGCCTTCGACGACCTCACTTTCCAGCTCAAGGCTCTGACCTTCTTCAACAGTAATAACACCGTCTTTACCAACTTTTTCAATCACATCAGCAATCAACTCGCCAATCTGGTTATCCCCAGCAGAGATAGTTGCAACTTCAGCGACACGCTTTTTGTTGGCCTTGATGTCCTCAGCCTGCTTGCCGAGCTCAGTTATCACATCATGCGCAGCAGCCTCCAGACCCTTCCGCAGCTGCATCGGGTTGTGGCCAGCAGCAATCAGCTTGTTCGCCTCGCTCAAAATGTGATACGTCAGCACGGTGACGGTGGTAGTGCCATCTCCAGCAACATCATTCATCTTGTTGGCTGATTGTTTGATAAGCTCAGCACCGACTTTATAGCCGAGCGTTTCGTCGTCAACGTCTTTGATTTCGACACCCTTGGCAACCGTCACGCCATCGTGAGTAATAGTTGGATTGCCGTAGCTTTTACTTAGGACGGCGTTGCGCCCTTTCGGACCCATGGTTGTCTTGACGGCATCATAGAGAATTCGTGCACCCTCTAATACGCGTCGACGGGCGTCTTCGTCATAAAATACTTTGTTTGCCATAGTTGTTTTGCCTCCTCTTTGAATTGTTATTTAACGGTAGCGAGTATGTCTTCTTCTTTGACGAGAAGATACTCAGTTCCTTCTATTTTTATGTCGCTCGTGCTGTAGGTTTTATAAACGACACGGTCACCTTTTTTGACTTTTTTTGCATCTGCGCCAACGGCGAGCACCTTGGCAATTTTTGGCTTCTCTTGAGACTTCTCCATTACATAGAGACCGCTAGCGGTCTTAGCCTCAGCCTCTTCTTGCTGAGCGAGTACGTAGTCTGCAAGCGGTTGAATCTTCGCTGCCATTGTATGTTTCCTCCTCGATTATCTGTTCTTTGGTGGATTAGCGCCTCTCGCAAGTTGATGTTTTTGGCGCTCGCCAAAAACAAGTGCTAATCCATTAGCACTCACTATAGCCGACTGCTAATTATTCTGTCAAGCAGTTCGTATCTGGGTTCGTTATTGTCGATGCAAATAAACTGGAGAATGTTGAGTTATGTACTGGTCTACGACGGTGTCGACTTCTTTCATTACGACTGTTTGTACGTCAATATCTGCATCTTCCCATGCTTCTAAATAACGAAAAGCAAGGTCATCCAATAATTGCTTCAGTCGTGGTGTGCCGATGGCTCTCCGGAAAAATTCTTTTTTGTGTAACGAGTCTAAGAAGGTTGAAAAATCAACAAGAGCAGCCTCAGCTGATTGTCGTGAATCCGTTATATCAATGTCTTGGGCTGTTTCATAATCTATCATGCCAGTCTGCCCAATTTCCTTTTGAGCAACGTTTTTGATCTTGGCGTCATTATGAAAATAACCTTGTATATTAAACAGACCTACTGCTTCAGCGGCCAGCAAAGCATTTTCCATGTTATTCGGTGTTGGCCCTGACTTCCAGGGGTTATTATCCATAGTTAAAATGCTTCTATCGTGTTTGGTTAAAAGAATGATCTCGCCATTCGTTGCTTCAGACTCTGGTGTGACAACTAGACCTATGGGTTTAAAGCTCAGCTCTCCTTTTGACTGCATATCCTCCATGATGCGTACTTCTTTCAAAGCTCGCCCCATATTCTCTGTTGGGTTTCGTTTAGCGAAGTTTTTGACGGCTACTTTGTGTTGCGAACCTTCTCTGCGTTTTGTTCTCTCAACGAAAAGATTACCTTGCAGCACTGCATGTGCTGAGTCTGCCGCCCCACTGAGTAAATTCCTCTCAAAATCAAAATGAACTTGCTTTACACGAGATGAGTACTCCGGGTGTCGCAATAAGTAGACACCTGGGTCTTGCGTAATATCTTCGTGAGAGTTGACCGACATTACTTCAAGCTCTGTGCCAACCATTGACGATACTGCGTTTATCACGTTCAGTGCGTCTTTAATTTGACGCTCTTTTTCAGCTGTTATCAGTAGAGGTTCGCTTCGCTCTGGGCAATCAACTAATAATTCAGGTGACACTATCGTCTCCTTTTAGTTTGGACCGATTGATTTAGTTTTTTTGAGAAATCTTGAAGCATACCGCCCGCCCCCTCACTACCAGATAAAATCTCATCAACCTCTTGTTCTAGTCGAGAACAAACGTCTAAGATGTCAGACTTGTCCCTAACTGGTCGATGCGGCGGAGTAAAGAACGTATCACCTTCTTTGGTTATCGCAGTAGTGTAGAGAGAAACATTTCCATCAATCGCAGCTAACTTCGTGAAGCTCTTTTTTACATAATCAACCACATGCTCTAGTACGTCTTGCTTCTCTCCTCGCCACGCCTCCATTCCGCTCAATACAGAGGCGCCGTTTCTTGTACCTAATGGTAGCTGCAAGCTGCAGACTCGTTCTCCAAAAGAATGATTATAGTGCTTCCAGCCTGCTAAATCAGACAATGCATCTCCTTCTGGGCTTCGCTCCCAAATAAGAAATCTGTTGCCATCATCAAAAAATTCCCTGGTTAGATCTCTGTCGCCAACACGAAATTGTGGGTTCACGAATAGTGATGCTTCAGGATTTACCGGTAGCCAATCTTGCTTATCAAAAAATTCAGACATATTGTTTGCATCTTTGCTTTTTTAGTTTATAAACAATAGCATATTTTTGTACATAAAGCAATACCGGCTATTCTTGGGTATGGACCGAATCGACGATCCCTTTAATAATGTTTTTTTCCTGAGACAGATTGCGCAAAATAGCATCAGTTGTTAGCTGGCTCTCTCGTGTATCTCGATTAGGAATTCTCTTTTCAAGCATCTTAGTCACAAACTCTCTAGCCTTCTTCTGATCCCAATTATTTAGTTGAAGAAATTCCTGTATGTCTTTGGCTACACCATTATGCATAATCCGGCGCGTCTGATCCCACTGAGCCACTTCCTCGGGGTCGTTTGATAGTCCTTTATCAATCTTGTCATATGCTCGAAGATGACTCTCTACTGAGCTAGTGTAGCGGTTCCATTTCTCAATAATATAAGGTGGGAAAACATCCTCCGGAAAGGAGAAACGTTCTTCACCGGTTGTTTCATCAACGGTCAAAAAACCCAGTTCATGCATAATTTCTTCTTCGGAAAGACTTTCCATCTCTAAGCCTCCGACGCGATCCGCCAGCTTTGCCTGGTATTCAGTTTTTTGCGCTTCAGGGTCTTCAAGCTCTATACCACTCATAAATGCAACTTGTCGAGATATCCTACTTATTGCATCTCGGCGCTGCTTGACAATTTTTTCTGCAGACGAGCTGTCACCCTTTTCACGCGCCAGGTTAAGTGCACTTTTTGTAAAAACACCGGATTGTGTACTTTGGTAGACATTGTATGCAATGTCATCAATTACGTCGGCTTGCTCCTCCGGAGAAAGCTCGTGCAGCGAGCTGATAGACAGATCAAGGTCTTCTCGAGCAGCATTAATACGATCAATTAACTCACTTGTCTCGTGAGCACCAGAATCTATATCTTGTTTTTTATGCGGATCTGAATCTATCATAGTTTACATATATTAGCATATTTTTATATATTTTGCAATATAGTCAACGTGTTCTGACGCTACTGTTATGCAGTACTGTCTGGAGTCGCTATCATAGCGATTATTTTTTACAAACACAGCCAGCTTAGTGCTTCTTTAGGATTTGCTGTATCGTTTTTGTTTCGTCCCATTTGATAAGTTTTCCGCCCATGTTGCGCGAATCCTGATGACCGATGCCGGTGCATAGCACGATGTCGCCTTTTTTTGCCTCTTTCAGTGCGGCAGCAATGGCCTTTTTCCGATCGCCAATTTCCTTGGTTTTCTTGACGCCCTTCGCTTCCTTGATGCCAGCGAGGACCTGTTTGCGAATCTGAGCCGGGTCTTCGGTATACGTCTCGTCATCTGTGAGGAATATTTTATCGGCGTAAGCTGCAGCGACTTTGCCCATTTTTGGGCGCTTATCCGTATCGCGGTCACCAGTTGCGCCAAACACCAGCAAAATTCGATTGTTGGTTAAAGTGCGTAGCGTCTGTAAGGATTTTTCTAAAGCGTCTGATGTTACCGCATAATCAACAATCACGTTGTAGTTCGTTTTCGTATCGACAACCTGCATGCGGCCAGGCACCTTATCAAGCGACGCTAGGCCTTTCGAAATTTGTGCTGCCGAAAGCCCAAGCACCGCGCCAGCACCGGCGGCAGCTGCTGCATTATAAGCATTGAAGTCACCGATCAGGTTCAGGTTTACCTGAGCTTTTTTACCATTAATTTTTAGTGTAAATTGCGTACCACTCACGTCCGTCTCTACTGCAGAAAGCACAACTTCGGCGTTGCGTTTGACGCCATAGCTAGTAACCAAGCCAACACTTTGCTTGGCGAAGTAGTTATATTTGGCATCATCAGAGTTCAGCACACAGTACATAGGTTGAAGATAATTGTTGAATAATCGTGCCTTCATTGCCACGTATTCTTCCATGGAGCCGTGATAGTCCAGGTGGTCCTGCGATATGTTCGTCATAACCGCTACCTCTATCGGGATGTTCAGCACCTTGTGCTGGTGAAGAGCGTGACTCGTTACCTCGAGCACGACGTAGTCAACCTCGGCATTTTTGGCTCGTTGCAAAAATTGCAGTAAGTCAGCGGTTTTTGGAACGGTTGTGTGCCGCGTGTTCGGCTCATATTCTCCAGCCACCTCAACACTTGCTGTCGTGAACATCGCAGTTTTGTAGCCCGCAGACTTCAGCATGGCGTTCATAAGTGTGCACGTGGTCGTTTTACCGTTTGTTCCCGTGATAGCGATAACCTGTAGGTCACGAGCCGGGTAGCCGTAGCGTGTTTGCATGGCTCGGATACGACTTTTTCGGTACGTTTCTTCGGCGGCCTTGACGCTACCAGCGGGGAGGACTTTGCGGACAAATTTCTTGGGATTCATAACTCCATAATACCTCATTTTTAACCAACCCGGGAAAAACGGACAGGAAATGTCACTACCGCGACTTAGGCGATAAATGCCTATCAACTACTCTGAGATTGTAGCCCTTACAACTAAGCTCAGGTATATCGAATTCAATGCTTACGGCATCCATAAACCGGATAAGTTCATGCGTTGGGTGGGCAATTGTTCGCGCCTGTTGCTCGAGTTCGCGCTGCTTTCTTGCCGCTCTCGTGCCCACAACTACGCCAATGCCAGCAGCTACAACCCCTCCATAGCTTGTTGGCGGCACTGATTCATATGCACCATAGACGATATTTTCTACAACTGGCAGGCTGTAGGCTGTACCGATTCCGGCAGCAAGCATGCCAAGCCACTTTTGAGACCTCTTCTGTTCGACTTCTTCGTTTATATCATCCAGCCTATCTACGTTATCAATTAGCCTCTGTTTCAGTTGGAGCTCATTACCGAAGTAATTCATCGCCTACCCCTTCATGATCATGCGCATGATGACGCTTCTGTATCGTTTTATATCCCGTTGCCCCAAGGCTAGCCAACCCAACGAGCGTCAACGCCGTACCCCCAACCAGCGGGAAAAGGTTTGCGGTAGAGGTATAGCACTCGATAACCTCGCCAGGCCGACAATTAGCAAAAAACAAGTTTGTAGCGCCGAGTGACAGAGTCACGCCAGCATAGGCTGCATACTCCCCTCTCCTCAAGACACGATCTCCTTGCTCTTCAATAACTGGAGCATGTAGCTCAATTAACCCCGCAATGACGGGGTCTTGTTCCGCTTTCTTCATAGTCATATTATACTACTATTCTATGGTTTTTACAATTATCGCCCCTGTTGTGCTATTATCAATTTGAAATGACTGTACTTGGAATCGAAACCAGCTGCGACGAAACCTCCTGTGGTGTAGTCGAGGATGGCACCAAGCTGTTAAGTAATGTCGTTTTCTCGAGTATCGATAAGCATGTCGCTTACGGCGGCGTTGTACCAGAGATTGCTGCGCGGAGCCATATTGAAGCAATGACACCTGTCATACGCCAAGCACTGACCGATGCTCAGACAGACTGGATAGATATCGACGGCATTGCTGTGACGTACGGCGCCGGACTTGGTGGATCACTCCTGATTGGCGTTATGACGGCACGGACATTAGCTATATCAAAACAGCTCCCCCTGTATGCCTGCAATCACGTCGAAGGACACATCTACGCGAACTTCCTGACCAAAAAAGACACGCCAGCGGTAAAAGACTACACTCTGCGCGAGCATTCACCTGAGTTTCCCCTGCTCGGCATCATTGTCTCTGGTGGTCATACACAGCTCGTACTTTGGCGCGACCACTTCAACTATCAACTACTGGGGCAAACCCGTGACGACGCTGTGGGCGAAGCTTTTGACAAGGTGGCAAAAATACTTGGACTCCCCTACCCTGGCGGACCAAGCATAAGTAAGCGAGCTCTCGATGGTGACCCCTACGCTTATGACCTGCCGAGAGCTAAGCTCTCTCAGCCGTATGAATTTTCCTACAGTGGCCTTAAAACAGCCGTTTTGAGGCTCGCACAGAAAGAAATAAGTGAGGATTACGCCTTCCCTTCATTCAAGCTATCTGAGAGGCTCTCTGAAGCGCAGAAGGCCAACATTGCTGCCAGCTTCCAGCGTGTTGCAGTCGAAGTTATCGTTGATAAAGCTTTGCAAGCGTATCAAGAGTTCAGGCCCAAGTCTGTCGTCATTGGCGGTGGCGTGGCCAGTAGTCACGAGCTACGTCGTCAACTAGCCGAAAAACTCCCCTTGCCTATCGAATATCCAGATAGTCGTCTATGTACAGATAACGCAGCCATGATTGCCGCGCTGGGGTGCCATCAAGCAATGCATGATCGACCTCAGGCTGACCCCTACAGTCTCAGTATCCAGCCAAATCTTTCTATGTAGCCATACAACTGCTTATTTAAAGCAGGATAACAGCCACCGGCCGCACTCCGTCTATTCACTGGGGCTAATGTGGCAGGTTTACAGGAGTTTTACAGAAGTATAATTACGGCAATTTAACCATATATTATCATTCTTATCTACTTTTGTCAACGCTTGTCTCTGTTATAGCCCGTGGTATACTGGTTATGAAAATAAAAACTACGCCTGAGCCAGGCCTTGGCTTGCACCTTTGAAAAAAATTACCAGTTACATCAATTGTCTGGAGGGTTTCACATGAAAACCTTTAAGATAGTTTGTGTCAATTTTCACGTGAAAAATAGAGTTGCCCTACCAGTGGTGCGTCAGATAGGTGTATGCTATGCTATCTGTATAGATTTCGGGCGGGTATAGCCGTCAGAATAGACTGTCTTACGTCATCTGAGAGAGAAGTGAAGTCAACCAAAGATAAGATAGAGCAGGGAAGAAGCACGCATGAAACTACCAAAAGTATACGAGCCGCACAAGTACGAGTCAGACATTTACGCTCTCTGGGAGAAAAGTG
>CAZGPJ010000012.1:0-14711 GCA_964527485.1 uncultured Candidatus Saccharibacteria bacterium | reverse complement strand
GTCGACTTGCGTATTCATGACAGATGACTAGTGACATTCTGCTAGCGCTGCGAAGCGATGGCGTGCATAGAAAAAAATACTACATATAGTGTGCGTAGGATGCGCTATACTACTAGGAACGCACGCGTTCTAAAACGTACGTTGCTATACATTTGACAATAAAGACGCTGGAATCTTGTGCAAATCAAGAACTGTGCCGCAACGGTAAAGCTATGAGACAAACCTACGGTTTTTCTCATCGGATGGTCGGCAAAGCCGAGTCATACATGACCAAGCCATCCTGCTCTTTTCCCTAGGGAAAGGGAGCGAAGTCCGATACAGCAGAAAAAAGACTCCCGAGCAGGAGCAACGAGTGATACATAGGCGATCCGTCGCTTCCTGCTTTTTTATAAAAAGGATGCCATGCCTACACTCGAAACTCTCCCGCAAACACAACACGAAAATCTTGGCAATATGGCCTGGCGTGATGCGCGCGAATCATATCCATTGGCAGCCGAGATAGCTCGCAGTCGCCGTGTTCAGGCGGTTGGTTCACTGGCTGTTCGTGCATCTACGGAGAGACTGCCTGCAGTGGAGGCGAGCGCTGACAGTACTTTATTACAGGCGCTGAAAGAGGCGCGATCAGGTGATGCACCCGCGCGTCAAACTATTGAGACAAATGTGCAAACGGCGGCGGCTGAAATACTCTACAAGGCAGGCCACCAATCTCAGGTTGCACTGGATTTTGATGGGCGGCAGCTGACCCAGTCCGGGCGTTCTTTGGCCGATATTCAAGCCAACACTCTGCGCTACTCGACACTGAACCGTATCATGCGTGAGCGTAGCGAAAATGAGCTCGAAAATGCTCTACTTTTTGAAGAGTTGCTCGCTGAGGGGGTGCTTGATGACCACGACGCCGTGGTGTTTTCGCTGGCTCCACAAGACACACGCACAAAACGCGATTTTGGCTTTTTTGAAGAAACTGACACGTGCTCAATCCAGCTCCTCCGTCGGACTGCGGGGCGAGAGGTTATTTTGGAGACAGCACTGGTTGCCGGTAAGGTGTCAAAGCACGCTCCACGCCATGACCTCTCGGCGGTCGAACGCCTGGCCCGCGAGCACGGGAGCGATATCGCTCTGGATGATTCGGAAGCCAGTTTGCGCCACGTTTTGCTTATACCAAAAGACGATATTCCACGGGGTGTTAGTGACGTCGTCAAGCGCTATGACGAAGCAGCGGGGGGTACTTTTTATGGGCAGGCGTCAGGTGACGATGCAGTTGATTACGAAGCGTACGCTCAGCAGTGTGAGGACAAGAACAGCTCGCTGTCAGACACGGTTGCCCAGGTTAGCCAAGCCTTACTGGATGAATCACACACCTTTGATACGCCAACCGCAGCTATCAAGCGCCTGCATAAGCTGACCGAACAGGCCCTTGTGCGTAGTGCCGTGGCAGATGAGGGGATTGACGCACGAGTATTTGGCCAAACATCGGCTGAGTATATTGCCTCAGCTCGTGCACTGCGGGAAGCGGGGGATATGGGCGCCAGCATAGACATGCAAAATCGGGCGATAGTTTCTGCTGTTTCGAGTTCCTGCCCCCTGTTTGATAAGCCCTCGACAGAAACAGCTGATACGGTCGAAAACTTATTTTCTTTGGGCGAGGACAAGTATGGCTCTTTGCAGTTTACGTGTAAGCGCGGTCACCGCAATAAACGACCACGAAACCAATTAATTGAAACGTGCCAGCTCTGCGGAGTCAGTGTTCGATGTTAAACTAATACGTACATATATACGCTATGAACGAGAAAACTGACCCCTACTACCAAGAGCTTGTTGATAATCGCTCACCCGAGTTGTTTTGTGATGCGTGTGGCCATTATCCAATTATGCCCATGCACGGTCACTTCGTCTGCCCAGAGTGCAAGATGCCCACCAAGTGCTGCGAAGGGCTGCCAGCCGATGTCTAAATTTTCCTATGAGCCCCAGGGGAGAGCAACCCGACGAGGCGATTCATTCGCCTCCCGGCGTGATGAGAGGGGATGCTCCCCTCTCATGAGGCGAAGCCGCACCAAGTGCTGCGAAGGGCTGCCAGCCGATGTCTAAACTATCGAGCGATCGAGTGGAACGGGCTGCAGCGCCTCGTCACAGGAGTAGCCGTTTTTTGCGCGTCTTGCTATGGACGATCGGTGGCCTTCTGCTGCTCCACCTTGTTGGTCAGGTGCTCGTTCGACTCGTCTTTCCTGAGAGTGTGTTCTGGGATGAGCTATCGTGGCGCTTCAACGTTGATCTTGAGCTGAATGTGCCAACGTGGTATGCCTCATTTCTCGCGTCTATTGCCTCATTGAGCGCTCTGTTTGTAGCCCTTCAGTATCGGCGTCAGGGGGCGGCTCAGCTCACACGCGTGGTGTGGGCGTTGCTGGCAGGAGCCTTGCTGCTGGTGTCTATTGGCGAAACAGCGAGCTTTCACGAATTTATTCTCCAGACGCTACATGTGCAAGCTGAGCTTGATGACACGCCGTCGTACCAATCAAACGCCTGGCTGTTGGTTATTCCAGTGCTGGCGCTGGGTGCAACTGCCGGCTTGGGGCTGGTCTACCGGGCGATGCCCCACCGTACATTTATGCGTATTACTGTTTCTGCCTGTGTTTATCTAGCAGGAGCTATCGGGGTTGAGTACGCAAGTATTCCGGTGAGTGACGAAACTCTTCTGTATAACTTCCTGCTGACGCCACTGGAAGAAGGGCTGGAGATGCTCGGTATGTGGTTGCTCATACGGGCGATATTCTTGCACGTCCGTGAAGAACTGCCAGATGTGAATAAGCAGCTGCAGAGGTTATGGCGGTGAAGCAGCGCATTGGTGTGTTTGCTGGTAGTTTTGACCCGGTGCATAAAGGCCATATTGTGTGCGCACAGCGAGCCATGGAGCAGCTCGGACTGCAGCGAGTGTTGTTTGTCGTGGAGCCGCGTCCGCGCCATAAGCAAGGGGTCAAAGCGTTTGAACACCGCAGCGCAATGATGCAGCGTGCAATCGCTGATATGGATGCGTTTCAACATATTTTGATTGATGACCCGTACTGCACGACGAGCGAAACACTGCCAATGCTACGCGAGCGGTTCACGGGCAGTGATCTCTATATCATTATGGGCGATGACGTGGCCGAACATATTGCTCAGTGGCCACAAGCGGCTCAGTTGCTATCAGAGGTCGAACTCGCAATTATTTTGAGGCGGTTTAATCAATCTGAGCTCGAGCAGCGTCTCAAAAAACTCGCAGCCATCACACACGAAAAGCCACCAGTTCACCTTATAGAGGGAAATGCCCGCATGATCAGCTCAAGCCAGATTCGGGCTGAGCTGAAAAGCCGCGGAACATCTGATATGGTGCAGGCCGACGTGCTGGAATATATTCGCTCACACAACCTCTACGGCTCAAGTGGCTGAGGCTCGTAGTGGTCCTGTAGGTAGGAAATATGCTTGTCACGGTAGTGTTTGAACTCGCGCTTGCTGAACTTGTTGCGTTTGAGGAAGGCGCTGACTTTCTCGCTGCCAATGAACGCGGGCATCATGACATAACTGGCGCCGTAGCCGTAGAGAAGGGCGGCCTGGTCTGACGTTTCAGCGTGACAGATAACTACCGCGTTTTTATTGACGAACTCGAGGTGTCGCAGGAGTTGCACGTTGGTGTCAAAGTCTGAGGCAAGGCTGACGACAACCTTTACCTTGGCTAGGTCAACTTCTTCGAGCAGCTCTGGATCGGTTGCGTCACCGTAAATGTAGGGGATTTGTTTGCGCTCTAACTCTTCAGCGACGTCTGGGTCATAATCAATAACGACCCAGTTTTTGGCAATTTTCTTGAAGGTTTTGACAAACTCACTACCGCCTTTTTTATAGCCAAACAGTACGGCATCGTGCTTGCCGTGAGCTTCGTGCTCGTGCCGGCGCTTTTTGCGCTCAAAGATTCCGAGATACGGCTCCAGTATTTTATACAAGTTATCCGAGTAGGTAATCATGTAGGTCGAGACAGCGATGGTAATCAGGGCAACCAGGGTAACTGTGGCCACGATTTCGCTTGATATTTGCTCACTGCGTTGACCGAGCAGTAGGAATACGAGAGAAAATTCGCTAATCTGTGCCACCGCCAGCCCAGCTTTAAAGCCGGTACGTTTGGTATAGCCGAGCAGTCCAAGAATGGTCATGACAATCAATGGGTTACCGAAAAGTACGAGACCGGACATAGCGAGAGCGGGGCCAATAAATTCGGCGAAGTTGACGATTTCGAGACGAGCGCCCAGGGAGATGAAGAAGATAATCAAGAAGAAGTCACGCAGCGGCTTGAGCCGTGAGGCGGCTTCTTGGGCATACGACATATTTGCTAAAGCTACACCGGCAATCAGGGCGCCAATTTCCATGGAAAAGCCAAGTTCATAGAACAGAGCGCCGATACCGAAGCCCCAGGCGATGGCAAACAGGAAAAGCAGTTCTTGTGAGCGCGAGAGAAATTTGCTCAATGGCAACACCACGAAGCGCGTGAGCAAGGCAACCAGCCCGATGACAAACAGCCCCTGCAGGATGAGATTGCCCACCTCGGCCGGACCGAGTGTGGCCCCAGCAGCTGAAGCATACACGAGTGCAAAAGCGACGATAACGTCTTGGACCAAGAGGAAACCGATGGATATTTTGCCGTAGAGTTTGTTTTGTTCTTTTTTGTCGCTCAGTAATTTGAGAATAATAATGGTACTGCTGAAAGCCAGGCCGATGGAAATGTAGATTGACTCTGTTGTTGTGTAGCCGAGGGCTTGTGTCATGAAACCCGCAAGGAGCACAGTAAAAAGTACCTGCCCGCAGCCAGTTAGGACCGCCGTTTTGCCAACTTCTTTGATAATGCGCGGGTTGAGCCCGAGGCCAACCACAAACAGCAACAGGACGATACCGAATTCGCCGAGCAGGGCGATCGTGTCAGTCGACTGTACGACACCAAAAAAAGTTGGTCCGACCAACAAGCCAGTCAGAATATGGCCAATAATCAGTGGCTGTTTTAGCCAACGCATGAACATAGCAATACTGGCCGCAAGTACGATCAGAAGGGTGATTTCAGTGAAAATGTGTCCGTCCATGTGTTTGTTTTTCTTTAACTTTACCTACAACTTTACAATAGACTGCATCTTGGCACAACTTTCACAATTTTTCTTTACAGCGTGAGAGGGCTTTGCTAAGCTAGTGTTACTTCAAGGTATGAATGTGTGATGCGCATACCGCAGAAGACAAAAACAATCAAAAAAGAAAAACGGACGCTGGGCAGACTCTCTGCTCGTGTACCGTCAATCGGGAGGATACGGCTGGTATGCCTATCAAAATAAAAATAATTCAACAAAAGGGGCACAAAGTGGATGTTCGTGTAAAGCGCCCAAGTTGGCAGCAGTTTATTCACTACTAGTGATTTGCTAGCGAATAGCTGCAGGAATACATAAACCCGACACACAGGTGTCGGGTTTATTTTATGGATGACCTATGAACCAACCTATGGAGATAAGCTCGCGACTATTCTTCAGTCTGTTCTACATCAGATAGGTCGAGGTCTTCTGGGTCAAAGCCTTCAGGTAATTCTTGCTGCTGCGTGCCTTCATCACCGAGATCTTCGGGTTCGCCCTCTTGATTGAGAGGTGAGTTTTGTGAGGGTTCGCCGGTTTCTCGCTCAATGTATTCATCGATAACGGCAAAGAACTCGGTGGCATCTTGTGGGTTTTCGATGAGTTCTTCGTTAATGAAGAACGTTGGCGTGCCGGTCACATCTTTTTCGTCGGCCCGTTCGCGGTCAGCATTGATAGTGGCCAGCACTTCACTGCTACCAATATCAGTCCTATATTGATCCATGTCTAACTCGAGTTGTGCGGCGTATCCTTCAAAAATCTGTGCAGCGTTATCAGCCTGCGACCATGACTGCTGGTTTTCAAATATGAGGTCATGCATCTCAAAGAATTGCCCTTGCAGACCGGCTGCTTCGGCTGCACGGTGGGCTGACATGGAGTTCGGAAAACTACCGATTAAGGGGAAGTGGCGGAACTGGAAGCTTATCTCATCGCCGTAGATCTCTTTGACGGAATCAACGACGGGGAAGTATTGGCCACAGGCCGGACATTGAAAATCTGCGTATTCAATCAAAGTGACACCTGAGGTTCCTTCGCCGGTGATATGGCTGCTTACTTCGCCCGCCTCAGGTGCGTCTTGTCGGTTGAAATAGATGATGGTGCCAAAGCCGACAACTAATAGCGCCATTAGAACTGTAAATCGATTCATAAACCTCTGTATCTCCTCCGTTGAGTTTCTCTTTATTCGCTGTTTTATTGTACCATTACTATATGCAACTTTTTATCGGGATTGTACTGTTTACTCTAACACTTGTCGCGGTTGGGCTTCAGCGCGCCTATGAGCATGTGCCGCCAAAGGAGTTGCGTAGGCAGGCGCGGGCTGGCGATGCGCTGGCGCAGAGTCTTTACCGAGCAGTGGCTTATGGCTATTCGCTGCGCGTCGTTTTGCTGACGTTTTCTATCACGACGAGCGCTGTGCTCTATGTCTATATCGCCCGGACTATTGACGTGTGGTTTGCTGCTTTTGTCATCATTGCTCTACTATGGTTTTTTTACATCTGGTGGCCAGCGCAAGCTGTACGTACATGGATGGTGCGGGTAGCCTCGGCTGTTGCGCCGGCTGTAGCCAGTATCTTGCAATACCTTCACCCGATCATTGATAGGGTGAACCAGTTTATACGCACGCGTCGCCCGCTTCATATTCACAGTGGAATGTATGAAATTGACGACCTCGTCGAGCTTCTTGAAAAGCAAAGTCAGCAACCAGACAACCGTATTCCGCCAGAAACAATTGAAACAGTCATTGCGTCACTGACGTTTGCCGACATCCCGGTAGCCGATGTGTTAACGCCGCGACGAGTCGTGCATAACGTTGCAGCTGATGAGAGTGTTGGTCCTGTCCTGCTCAGCGAATTGCACGATAGTGGCTTTTCTCGGTTTCCTGTCTATGATGGTTTACCAGATAATATCGTGGGCGTGCTGTTGCTGCGCGACCTTATTCATGCGCGCAAAGGGGGCAAAATCAAGACCTACATGAAAACCAAGGTCTGTTATGTGCACGAAGAGCAGACTCTACGGAACGCATTAGACGCGGTTCTGAAGACTCACCAGCAACTGTTTATTGTGGTGAATAGCTTTGAAGAGTACGTTGGTATTATCTCTATTGAGGACATATTGGAGCGTGTTCTGGGCCAGCGCATTGTTGATGAGTTTGACGCATATGAAGATATGCGGGCTGTGGCCGCGTCTCAGGCTGAGGCTGAGCGCGAAGAACATGATCATCCGGCCAATAATGCGTCTGAAGACGCAGAAGTGATAAAATAACCAGATAACATAGATGTGAATTAAGGCGGACAAAAACCCGCCGTGAAACGTAAGGAGTATACCGATGAGAGTATTAAGTAAAGATGTGCAGCAGCATACGGATAAGAAGATTACTGTATCCGGCTGGATCCACAAGAAGCGCCTATTGGGTGGAATTACCTTTATTAATGTGCGCGACCGGTCTGGTCTTGTTCAGTGCGTCGTCAAGGATGCTGATGAGGTGGAAAAGCTGCGCGGTATGCAGATTGGTACCGTTGTCGTAGTCGAGGGCACAGTGAGCGAGGAGTCGCGGGCACCGAACGGCGCAGAATTACATGATCCAACTATTAGCGTATTGGTACCTGTGACCGAACAGCCAGCTATCGAGGTGGACAAGCGGATTGATCACAAACCAGAGAACCAAGACACCTTGTTTGAGAACCGACCACTCAACGTGCGTAATCTACAAGAGCAGCAGATCTTCCGCTTGCGTTCAGAGATGAACCGCTATATCCGTGAGTTTGCCCACAGCCAAGAGTTTGTTGAAATCCAAACGCCAAAACTACTAGCTGGCGCGACAGAGGGTGGAGCGGAAATATTCAAGCTTGATTACTTTGGACAAGAGGCCACGCTGGCGCAAAGTCCGCAGCTTTTCAAACAAATGATGGTTGGTGCTTTTGAGCGTGTGTTTGAGATTGGCCCAGCTTTCCGAGCGGAACCAAGTATGACAACGCGCCATTTGAGCGAAACAACCATGCTTGACCTGGAACTGGGTTTTATTGAGTCGCACGATGAAGTTTTGCAGGTCGTAGAAAAGCTTCTCTATGAAGTTATGACCAAGCTCTATGATGAGCACGGCGATGAGTTGAAAGAGCTGCGGGCACCTGAGCTTGTGCTTAAGCCTGACTTTCCGCGTTTTACGGTAGCAGAAGTCCACGAGCTATACAGCGAGGCAACTGGCGAGGATACGACCCAGGAGAAAGATCTGATTCCCGCTGAAGAACGCTGGATTTGCGATTACGCCAAAGATAAGCACGGCTGCGAAGCGGTGTTTGTAACGGAATTTCCGATTGAGGCGATGAAGTTCTACCACAAGATAAACCCAGAAACAGGCAACGTGCTATGGGGAGATTTGCTGTTCCGAGGATTGGAACTCGCGACCTGTCCACAGCGTGAACATCGCTACGAGGTCATGTTGCAGCAGATGAAAGATGCGGGACTTGACCCCGAGCACCCAGGCTATAAATACTACCTCGAGGCATTTCGAAATGGCCTACCGCCGCACGGTGGGTGTGGCTTTGGCATCGATAGATTGGTACAAAAAGCACTTGGACTACACAGCGTCAAAGAGGCTACACTCTTCCCACGCGATCTCAATCGATTGGCTCCGTAACCGCAAGCATATGCGCTACAATAGAGCGTAATGGCAACCTACCAACACAACACGCAAAGAGTAGTCCGTCGGCGTATTATCGCAGCGCTCCTTGTTGGCGGCCTGGCTTTGCTGGCTGGCGTTGCGTTTTGGTTTTTTGTTCACGTGCAGGGAGAGCGTCAACTGACTGCGGTTGATCCTCCGACCGATTCGTCTTCGACAGAATCCGAGAGTACGATGCGGTTCGAGGGCTCTGATTCTATGTTTGAATCGGCTGAAGAATCAACCACAATCGAGCTCGAAGAGATTCATGATAATCAACGACGAGCTGATATCGATGCCATCCATGATGGCTTACAGACGTACGGGGCTGATCGGGGCGAATATCCGCGGCTCAGTAATCTAAACAGTCGTAGCTTTCGGCAGTCAGCTTTTCCTGATTTAGGGGAAGAAAACTTCTTAGACCCAGCCCAATTTGAATCACGTGTTGTCATAACGCGGACGCCACAGATAGCAACCTATGCCTACGAACCAGTAAATGAAGACGGCTATACCTGTGAGCTGCGTGGTCGAGAATGCGTCAATTATGCGGTGAAAGCTTTGTTGAGTGATGGAACCGAATATTCTCGCTCATCTGAGGAATAGTAACGGGGCTAGCGATGACTTGTCGAATATACCGCAGACAGGCATACTAGGACGATAGTTATGCAAAATCAACAGCAACAAGGTCTTCAGGGCCAAACCGCCCGCCCAACACCAGAGGTAAGTGACCCGCAGCAGACAGAATCGAATAACCTACAGCAGACACTGGACCTGCAGTCAATCGATGGTTCTCAGACGCGTATATCGGTGCCAGGAAGCAGCGGCGAGACTTCAACGGTTGCCGCCTCTTCACTCGACTCGACCAGTGACGACCTCGGTACCTTTTTCGGTATAGACGTCAGTATTGTATTGCTTGTCACGGCATTTCTGGCTGCGGTTGTCGTAATTGGCGCTCTGGTAAAAATCGCCAAGCCAAAGCACGAACTTCAGCCAGAGCCTGCAGCTGAAGGGGAGCCGACTCATGTCCAGCAGGATCAGCTGCCAGAGCAGCCAGCCAAAAAGCCCCGGCGCAACAAAAAGATGACACGCCGGCAACGTCGCCAGCACCAGAAAAACTCTTAGGCGGTTCACGCCGGCTTTTCTTCAGCACACACTGCTTATGATTTGCTACACTTATACGAAGGAATAAGGCTCTCTGCAAGATTAGGACTATGGCGAAACAGCGAAAACCAGATCTGGATAAGAATAATTACAGCGAGCTCGAGCGTCGCGTTGATGCTCTTATGTCCAACGAAAAAAACATTCGTGAGAGCCAGAAGCAGCTCGAAGCCGAAGAGAAGCTTGTGCCGAAACCAAACCTGCCGATGGATGATAAAAAATTAGACATCAAAGTACTGCGCGACGAGGACATGGAAGAACCGGAAGATGTGTCGATGCCGCTCCCGAATACTGAGCCTGAACTTACGTCTGAGACACAAGCAGCCTACCTCAATAATCTTGATGATACAGCTGACTCCACAAGTGCTGCGCAGGCGTCTTCTGGCCCACTTGCGCAGCCACAAACCGATCAGGCTGTGCGCGATATTATTGCATCAGAGGGTGATCAAGCTCTCGCTGCATCAGATACTGATCATGAGGCGCCCCAGCTAAATCGTCGTCAACGTATGGTGCGTGGCTGTGTCGATTGGTGGCGTAATCCGCTCAAGCGCAACCTAACACTGAGTCTGCTGTTTTTGGTGCTGCTTACTATTGGAGTTGTACCGACAACCCGCTACGCCGCCTTAAATACGTTTGGTGTACGCAGCAGTTTGTCGATGCGTATCGTCGACAACAGCAGTCTGCAGCCACTGCGTAATGTGGAGGTGAGGGCCGGAGATGCGGTGGCGCTGACGGACGAAAGAGGTAATGTCTCTCTACACGACATGCGCCTGGGTGAGCAAGACGTCTCGGTATCTCGGAGAGCCTTTGCCGATAGGACGGTCCGCGTGACACTCGGCTGGGGGAGTAACCCACTTGGTGAATTTTGGCTATATCCGACAGGGGCGCAATATGTGTTTGCGGTTGAGGATTTCTTATCAGGAGAGCCTATCGGTGAAGCAGAAGTTTTGGGCGACGACGTGAGCGCGCTTGCCAATGAAGAAGGTCTCGCTCGTTTAACCGTCGATGCTGAAGATGATGCGCCCGAGCTGACAGTCACCATAGAAGCTGATGGTTATCGTACAGACACGGTGACCATTGACGCCAACGCAACCGAGCAACAGACTGTTCAGCTGGCGCCACGCCTCAGCCACTTCTTTGTGTCGGAGAGAAACGGGCAGTTCGACGTGTATAGTATCGATGCGGATGGCGAAAATGAAGAAAGAGCACTTGAGGCAACGGGTAGCGAGAATGATAGCATCAGCTTGCTAGCACATCCGTCACATAACCGCGTGGCGGTGCTATCGACACGAGACAATGAGCGTAACGACGATGGTTTTTTGCTGACGAACCTGACAGTGGTCGACACCACTGATGATTATCAGGAGACTATCGCAACGTCTGAGAGAATTCAGCTGATCGATTGGTACGATGACTACCTGGTCTTTCTCCAGATAAGTGAAGGCGCAAGTGGCACCAATCCTGAGCGCCACCGGATTGTTCGCTATAACTATCGAACAGGGCGCAGCGTGACACTGGCAACGAGCAATTACTTTAATGGGGTCTTGCCGGTTGGCCCGTATGTCTATTTTGCCCCTTCAAGTATCTTTCAAGATGAAGACACGCGCCTGGAGCGCATTCACGTCGTTGACGATGAACGAGAAACGGTGCTCGAGCGCGAGTCATGGAATCTTTTCCGGACCGATCTTGACACGATACGCGTCGCTACCGCCAGTCGTTGGTACGAGTACAGCATATCGAGTGGCTCACTCGAGCAGCTTGATGAGGAGCCTGTAAGTCCACAGAGTCGGTACTACCGAGAGAACCCATGGGATGAGGCGCTTTTCGCTCGAGCTGAACAGCTTGACGGCCAAGGCCGAATTGTACTTGAGCGCACCGACAGTTCCGAGCAAGACGTTCTTGCGGAATCTGCTGGCGTCGGCTATCCACTCCGCTGGCTAAATAAGACAACGGTGGTGTACCGCGTGGAGACTCTGAGCGAGACCGCAGATTACGTTGTGAGCACCGATAACGGCGCACAGCAAAAACTGAGTAACGTTACCGCGACGACAGGAGCTGAACGCTGGTACACGTACTAGGCCGTGAGTAGTACGCTCTGGCATACGAGATTGAGTCATGAAACAAGCGACAAAAGAGGATTTTCAACACACCGTGTGGCATCACTACGATGCGCACGCTCGTGCTTTGCCGTGGCGAATGCCTGAGTCGAACAGGCAGTTCGATAGCTATAAAATTCTTGTTTCGGAAATGATGCTTCAGCAAACATCTGTCGCTCGTGTTGAGCCAAAATATAACCAGTTTCTACGCGTGTTTCCGACGCTGCAGTCGCTTGCTCAGGCAAATCGGCCCGATGTATTGCGCCAGTGGAGCGGGCTTGGTTACAACCGCCGAGCAGTTTATTTGCATCAGGCAGCTCAGTCGTTGTCGGCTGACGTAGAACCGTGGACAATAGAGCGGCTCGTTGCCTGTAAGGGTATTGGGCATAATACAGCTGCTGCAGTGTGTGTTTATGCCTACAACCAGCCGCATGTCTTTATCGAGACGAACATTCGCACTGTCTACATACATCACTTTTTCTCTACGTCTGTCGAGCCTGTTTCAGATGCTGAGATCGGCACCATTCTTGAGCAGACCATGGACAGCGAGAACCCACGCGAGTTTTACTGGGCTCTCATGGATTACGGTTCGTATCTAAAGTCCCAGGGTGATCGGAGTGCCCGGCGTAGTGCGCAGCACTCTGTTCAGGCACCGTTCATTGGGTCCCGTCGTCAGTTGCGCGGCCAGGTTATCCGTTATCTCACAACAAAGGGTGCAGTGGCGACAGAGGAGCTTGCGGGTGAGCTCAAAGACAGTCGCTTGCCTGATGTGCTTCAGCAACTGGAACGTGACGGGTTGCTCACGCACAACCGTGGCGTTATATCTCTGTAAATAAGACACTTATGCTATCATATGTTTAATCTAAACGTGGGAATTATTGATGGATCAAAAACAACAACCAGGTGATACGCCGGCGCAGCCACAAACAGCAGCAGCGCCGCCTCAACAGCCAGGGCAACCTGTCGTTAACGACGTGGTATCTCCACCGTCGCAGGCGAGTGGATCACCTCAACCAGCAACGCCACCGCCAAATTCAGCACCAACGACCTCTGAGGTGAAAGCAGCGCCACCAGAGCAGACAGATCAAGCAGCTGAGAACAAATCCACTGGAGCGACACCGAACGGCAATGCGCACCCGACGACTGCGCCTGCACTTGGTGGTACTTCTTCTCAGGTGTCTGTGCCCAACCCTCCAGCAGGTGAGGCAGATGCATCCAGTTCACAGACGCAGGAATCTGATAAACCATCAAAGAAGAAAGCCAAAAAGAAGGCCAAGCCAACACACAATAAACCGAAAAGTAACAAACCCACAGCCTTTATTATTTTGGCTGTCACGGCTGCGCTCGTCTTGATGGGCCTCGCCGTGTTGTCGTATATGGAACAAGCCGATGAGGACGTCAATGGGTCAACCGCTGCTCCCGTGAGCCAAACTCAGCAAGCAGCCCAGGATGACTCGGTTCTTACCGAGCAAATAAGTCAACTCCAGAGTGAAGTAGAGGCGTTGAGCGAAGATCTTGCTGAGGCCGAGCAAGCTCTCAGTGCATTGGACGAAAACATTGATCAGATAACAGACGAACCAGCGACACCTGATTCATCTGAAGCCCAAGAGTTAACAGATTAAAGCTTAGCTCTTCTTTTTTATCTTCTTTGGTTGGTGCACAACCATTTGCGGGAAAGGTATCGTTATGCCATTCTCATCAAAGGCTGCCTTAAGCCGGCGACGCAGCTCACCAGAAACTGCCCAGCGCTGATCGGCGGTTGTTTTGCCGAGTATTTTTATGATGATTGCTGAATCGTCAAAAGAGTCAACTCGCACGAAAGCCGGCGCTTCAATAATAGACTCCTTCCACTCTGTGTCGCTGGCGAGCTGAACGCCAACCTCGTTGATGACTTGTTCGACTTGATCGACATCACTATCGTAACTCACACCAATATCAATATTGACGTTGGCGAACTCCATGGTCATGTTTGTTGCAAGCTCAATAAGCCCATTCGGGATGTGGTGCACCATACCGTCCAGGTCTCGAAGAACTGTTGCTCGCAGGGTTATTTTCTCAACAACACCCGAGGTAGTACTATTTACCATAACCACGTCACCAACTCGGTACTGATTTTCAAATATGATAAACAGGCCAGCGATAGAGTCCTTCACGATAGACTGAGCGCCAAAACCAAGCGCAACACCGAAGACACCAGCTCCAGCGATGAGTGGAGTAACGTCGACGCCGAGTTCCTGTAGTATCATCAAGCCGGCCAGCACCCAGACAACCACTCGAAGTGCAGCACCAATAATATTTTCCAGGGTTTTTTCTCGACGCTCTTCATCAATACGGCTGGTGTGTTTGGTTGTCTTTATTGATCGGCGTATAACTTTCCGCGCGAAGTACATCCCAGCTTTTCTCACAGCATACGCAAAAAGTATTATGGCAATAATTGCGAGTGAGCGGCCCTCAATAAGCTGCTGTAGTAAGTCTTCCATTTTTTTCTCCCTCGTGATTTGGTAAAAGTTTATTATATTATAGCTATATTAGCAGCAATATCCCTCTTAATGCTAAATACCATAGTCAAGTCATGGTTTTGCGCTGATATGCCGTTATACTAAGGCGGCAAACAGGAGAATACACAATGACATTCAGTGATTATCAAATAGAGGCATTGAAAACAGCGAGTGA
>CAZGPJ010000011.1:5452-14924 GCA_964527485.1 uncultured Candidatus Saccharibacteria bacterium | reverse complement strand
TATGAATGCCGTGGGCCGACCGGAGCCGAAAATACTCCAGTCCCGTTTGTCTTCGAGGTCAAGGATATCGACGATATGCGTGAATATGTCTCGGCACAGCTATCTCTGCTAGCGAGTCACGTGTCTATAGAAACAGTGCCTTTCGAAGAGCATCACGGATCACACCCGGACGACTACCCGGAGTAGGCTAGCTCAGGGGCGCGTTTGCACTCAGCTCTCCTTCTGTTTATACTGTAGCTATAACATCATTCAAGTGAGGAGGAAAGATGGACGAACTAACGGATCTACTATCAGTTTCAGCAAACGAATTCTGGGAGGCAGTGGGAAGCTTCTTGCCAAGTCTAGTTGGAGCAATTCTGCTCATTCTGCTAGGCGCACTGGTTGCCAAACTTGCAGAAAAGCTGGTACGTAAAGTGTTTAAGATGATAAACATCGGACAACTGCAAAAAAACAAAGCCGTAAAGAAAACCCTTGATGAGACAGAGCTAAACATTGATGTTGCCAACCTCGTTGCCCGGATTACATTCTGGGTTGTGATTATCATCTTTGCGCTCGCGGCCACAGAAGTTCTTGGCCTCAACGCACTGCGTGACACGATGCAAGATCTGTTGGCGTACCTACCAAGCGTTCTCGCTGCAGTAATTGTACTGACCGTAACTATTGCCGGTGCGCGATTACTACGTGACGCCCTGCTAGCGGGACTACGCCGTATGAGCGTTGACTTCGCCAAACCTGTTGCCAGCGTTAGTTATTACGTTGTGCTCGTCTTTGGTGTTCTCATGGCTGTCAATCAACTTGGTTTTGATACGACAATTTTGAGCAACAACATTACCATCATCGTTGCTGGTATTGTGTTCGCCCTATCATTGGCCTTTGGCCTTGGCGGCAAGGATGTTGCCGGACGCATCGTTGAACAGATGTACGAAAACACATCTGACAACACCAAGCGCAAAAAATAGCACCTCACAGAAGCTATGCTTCAAGCGCCAAAAAGAGCCCTCAAAGCAGGGCTCTTTTTGTACCGGTTGGCTCTTTAGGCGCTAAGGCGCAGATCGGATGCAACAGCGAAACTAAGCAGGTGGGGGAGTTGTATCTATTGTTCGGATGGTCTTTTCAAGAGACATACCTTGATCATTGAGTGTATATATCAATGCCGTACCAAATATCATCTCAATCGTGCCGATGTCTTCATCAGAAACCGACTCGATATATTTAATAAGCGCTCGTATAGAGTTGCCGTGCGCGACAACTAGTACATTTTGTCCGTCCTTCAATCGTGGCAGTATGTCTTCACGATATGCCTTCAGGACTCGCGTGTAGACAGTTTTTAACGTTTCTCCGCCAGGTCTAGGCTCATCCCAGCCACGGCGTATCGCCTGAAACCGTTCTTCGCCCACTTCTTGCTTCATTTCCCATTTGTTTTTCCCGGTAAACTCACCGTAGCTACGCTCATTAATACCGGGGTGGACTTCATAGGGTACATCATACTGCCTACTGGCATCGAGCACGCCTTCGAGGGTTTCTTTGGTACGCATCTGCTGCGACATAAAAGCATAGTCAATCCTGATATCCCGCAAGCGTTCTCCCATCATGGCAGCCTCGTGAAAACCTTTTTTGGTAAGGTGGACATCTGTGTGGCCGGTCCATTTCCCCAGAGCGTTCCACTCAGACTCACCATGTCGAATGATAATCAATTTTCCCGGTAATTCACTCATGACACAATGTTACTCGGTGTTTGTAAGAAAAAGTTGTGAATATTTTCAGCAGTTTGATGGTTAATGCGCGCAATTGCTTCACGCGTGTTGAATGCATTGTGATTGGTTACAACTACATTGGGGAGTTTCTTTAGTACAGATACCTCAAGGCTATGCTTTAAGCGCTCTGGGTCGGCGGCCTCCGATCGAATCATCAGCAATTCCTCGCGAGTGTTTATAAGCTGTTCACCTTCGAGCACATCGACGGCAGCACCATACAAATGACCTGATTCAAGCGCATCAATCAAGGCGCGGTTATCAATAAGCTCCCCTCGTGCCGTGTTTATTACCACCGAACCACGCTTCATGGCAGCTATACGTTCCTCATTGAGCAAGTGGTGGTTTTCTTGAGTATAGGGCGCATGCAAACTAACAACGTCTGACTGAGCGAGGAGCTGCTCGATGCTTGTATATTCAAACGAATTTTCGTGGGCTATATGCTCGGCTGGAAAAGGGTCATAGGCCAACACGCGCATGCCGAAACCGCTGGCAATACGCGCCAGAGTGCAACCAATTCGTCCCGCACCAATAATGCCGAGAGTTTTGCCATACAAATCGAACCCTTCGAGATCCTGCCGTACTGTAACGCCTTGGCGGGCCGAGTCAATAGCTGTGCTCAGTTTACGTGATAAAAATAAGAGCAATGACATAGCATATTCAGCCACGGTATGCGAGCCGTACGCAGGCACATTCGACACACTAATATTGCGTTCACGTGCTGCCTCCATATCTATATGGTCATAGCCGGTTGAGCGACAGGCGATATGCCGCAGATTGTTGGACTTTGCTAGGATGTCCGCCGTAACAGGGCTACTCACAAACACTGATATGACTTCAGCAATGGTATCCATGGTTTCGGGCGTCAGTTCACTTGTGACGATAATCACTTCATGGTCACTGCCCACGAATGCTTGTTCGAGCTGCTGTTTATCGCGTTCATTGACATCATAAAAGACGATTCTTGCCATAAGCTTAATTGTTCCATACCCATTATATATTTACAACCGAATGGAGGTGTGTGAATATATATTTATATGAAAATTACTCACATACACGCACGACAAATACTTGATTCACGTGGTTTTCCCACAGTAGAGGCAGACGTAACGCTTGAAGACGGCACGCGCGGCCGTGCTGCTGTACCGTCCGGCGCCTCAACCGGTGCCCGGGAAGCCCTTGAATTACGAGACAACGACCCGGACATCTACGCTGGCAAGAGCGTTCATCGCGCTGTTGATGCAGTTCACTCACAGATTGCCCCAAAGCTAATGGGCATGTATGCAACCGACCAATCTGTTATTGACGAGGCAATGCGCACTCTTGATGGTACGAAAGATAAGTCTCGGCTTGGCGCCAACGCCATCCTGTCAGTATCATTGGCTACAGCACACGCTGCCGCAAAATCACAAAACATGCCTTTGTACCAATACATAGGTGAGCTCGCTGGCAACACAGATTATTCACTACCGCGGCCCATGGTGAACATCATCAACGGCGGCAAACACGCTGCTGGATCGACTGATATCCAAGAATTCATGATTATTCCACACGGCTTTCAGACAATGGCCGATCGTGTACGTGTAGCAACAGACATCTTTCATCAGCTTGCGAAGGTCCTATCATCAAAGAGCTACGCCACAACTGTCGGAGACGAAGGCGGCTATGCGCCAGCCTTCAAAAACGGCAACAGAGAAGCACTCGAATCAATAGCCCAAGCAGTCGATGCTGCTGGGTACCGGTTTGGTGAAGATATCGGGATTGCCCTGGATGTCGCCGCCTCCGAACTATTTAGCGATGGCATCTATCATTTATCGACCGAGGACAGAGATATGACTGCAGATGACCTCATTGCCTGGTACCAGCAGCTACAGCAGCTGTTTCCTATCCAATCAATCGAGGACGGTCTTGATGAAAATGATTGGGCCGGCTGGACACGCATGACAAACCTCATGGGCGACAGTATGCAAATAGTTGGCGACGACCTACTGGTTACGAACACAGACCTCTTGCAGCAAGGCCTGGACAGCAAAGCTGCCAATGCCATTCTCATAAAACCAAACCAAATCGGCAGCTTAAGCGAAACGATTCAAGCAGTCCAGCTCGCTCAAAGCCGTGGCTGGGGCACAATAATGAGCCACCGTTCTGGGGAGACCGAAGACACCACTATTGCGCATCTTGCCGTCGGCTTAAACACAGGTCAGATCAAGACTGGTTCAATGTCTCGCAGCGAACGCCTAGCCAAATACAACGAACTCCTACGTATCGAAGAGCACCTCGAGGCATAACACGTAAAAAATACCTGCGTCCCATCTGTACGGTCACACAACCTAAACGGCAAGCAGATAGTACAAACCAAGAAGCAAGAGAATGACTGCACCAACAAAAGTAGTCCAGGTGATAAGCTTGGAACCAGCAAACCATATTTCTTTCGTCAGTACTGCTCCTGTGAACACTATGAGTTCAATTAGCATATAAAAGAACAAATACAGCAAAATGTAGACGGTGTACATACCGAGTGACGCACCGCTCTGAACCAATATTCCCGTAAAAGCAATCGGTACACCGATAGAGCAGGGCAGCTCAACGATAGTGATCGCAACAGCGAACAGAATAATAGCGCTAGCCAACATCGCTGTACCTTTGCCGGGATCCTCGAACGCACTTTTCAGCTTTTGCGAACTAATACGCGCAAGCTTCAAGTTGGATGTTTCACAGGTTGGGCCGTACTTATAGAAACGCCAGAACTCACGGAAAAACCAGGCCGACGCAGCAAGCGCAGCCAGTCCAACAATAAACCGAAGCGCGCTTAGCTGCCCAATGAATGTATTGATGAGCTGACCCCAAACGAACACGAGGGCACCGTATACAATAACTGTTGTCAGAATAAAGAGACCACCAAACAAAAATATTTTCTTGCGTGAGTCAAAAGCTAGGACGATGGTGAGTATCAATATCAGAGCGCCCAGAGAGCACACATTAAAGCCATCAAGCGTACCGAGCACAATGGCAAGTAATGGCAACGACCACGTGCTCGTATCTATCCGCGTTCCAATAAGTGGCAGGCGCAGGCTTGTATCTTGTGGCTGTTCACGGCCCTCAATGGCCGCGCGTAGAGCGTCTTCTTCTTCTGCGCCAAAACTTGAAAACTGCAAAAACTCATCACCAATGAATGTTGTCGGCGCCATTATTTGATAGTTGTCCAGACCCTGTTCAGCTGCCAGCTCCTGAAATTTATCTGTTTCTGAAATGTCGTATCGGACAACATTTAGGTTTGGGTACTCATCCTCAACCGTATCAAGAAAATCGCTTTGCTGGGCACACACGGAACACAGCTTATCCTCAAAATAATAGGCGGTAACTTCTTCGTACGTGTCCTCAGAGCGGGTGTCGCTAGCTACGACAGCATTCTCTGATTGATCACTCGTTAGTCCCTGCGCAGCGACTGCTCCTGTAAATACATGGAGGCTGAGCAACAGAAAGGCAACTGAGCCATAAATCAACTTCATTGTTCGAGCGAGGCCAACTTACAGCCAGTGGCAGCAGCTAAATCATCAAGTGTTGGCGTGCTTTCAAGCACCTGCGAATCTATCTGCACCTCTGGCACATAATCTGTTTGCATATTCTGCTGACATTCTTCGGGGTTCTCGCCACACTCCACATTTATTGGCTCCATGTTTTCATAGCCACCAAATTGCTGAGCAAAACGAAAGCAGGCGGGGCAGGTCTCAGATGTATACGCCACGACATCGTTATCAGCCAAGCATCCCGCAAATTCCTGCATGGCAGTATCAGCGACCGCGCTTTCGTTCGTTTCTTCAGAGCTCGATTGGTTGTTATATATCGCAAAACCTAGTACAGCAAAAGTCAGCACCGCGATACCCACCATAAACGTATTACTATTCATAGAAAATCCTCCAAAATCTCTCATGTGTCTACGCAAAGCGTCACACGTGATGTGCTTTCGCTTATACAGTTATTATAGCAAGCACACTGCGCATTTACGATAAAAAAACCCACCGTTATTGCGCAGCAGGAAGACTGACGCTACACTAATGTTCATGAAAACAGTCACACTGTATACCACACCCACCTGCGCATTTTGCCCAGCCATAAAGAAGCTGCTGGATAAAGCCGATGTTGATTATACTGAGGTAGACGTCAGTCAGGACGAAAAGTACCTAGATGAGATGAAGCAGATCTCAGGTCAAATGGGCGTCCCCGTTACTGTCGTCGACGACACTGTAATTATCGGCTATGACAAAAAGAAGCTTCTCAAAGCACTATAAAAGGTATGTATGAACTGATCATCATCGGCGGCGGACCAGCAGGTATCACTGCAGGCATCTACGCCGCCCGCAAAAAGATCAAGACCGTACTATTGACGTCTGACTTCGTCGGTCAGGTCGGTCTCACAGGCCAAATCGAAAACTGGCCAGGCGAAGCGTCAATCAAGGGCGCAGCTTTGATAGAGCAATTCACGCATCACCTAAATCAGTACGATATCGACACAATTGAGGATGACGCTCTATCTCTGACAAAAAACCAAAACCAGTTTACCGTAAAGACCGCAGATGATGCTACGATCACCTCGCATACTATCTTGCTCGCAACTGGCAGAACCACAAAAAAGCTGAACGTTCCCGGAGAAAAAGAATTCACTGGCAAAGGAGTTGTCTACTGCACTACCTGCGACGCGCCTGTCTACCAAAACAAAAAAGTCGTCGTTATCGGTGGCGGCAACACCGGTTTCAGTTCGGCAATCGAGCTAACCGACTATGCCCGCGAAGTCACCTTGCTCGAGGCCGCTGACACGCTTCAGGCAGACGAAATATTGCAAGAACGCGCAGCAGAGAAGGGCGTAGACGTCATCACAAAGCAAACCGTAGAATCGATCAACGGCCATGAATACGTCAGCTCATTAACTCTCAAAGGCGGTAAAACGCTCAAAACAGACGGTGTCTTCATCGAGGTCGGATACAATGCTAACTCCAACCTGGCGCCACAGACCGTCAAGCGCAACTCTCAAGGTGAAATCGTTATCGACCCGCACACTTGCGCGACGAGTCTCCAAGGCCTATTTGCCGCCGGTGACGTCACCAACATGAGAGACAAACAAATCGTCACCGCCGCTGGTGAAGGCGCTAAGGCCGCACTTTCCATCTATAGCTACCTACGCAATCTCTAAACGCAGCGTCAAAAAATCTTCAAGAGACGTCAGGCACCACCTGTCATTGACATAATGTAGCTGCCGCTAAAATTCTGTCTTGAATTATAAATGTAAATAGTTTACATTAGGCAACATGCCACTTGTACGTAACACCAAATACACTGATGCGGTAATTTTGTATATGCAGTTGATGCAGCACGCAACGAATACCGATATAGAGAAGTATCTGCGCCAAACGTTTCCAGCCATTACAGCCACAACGGTGCACCGCATAACTGCTCGTTTAGTTGAACAGGGCATGCTTCGCATGGCGCCGAGCTACCTTGATGGATCCATGCGTTTTGACATCAATGTATCTGACCATGACCACTTTATGTGCAGCACCTGTGGTGAGTTGCGCGATGTTTCAATCCGCGATGAAGTTATCCCGCTCCTAAAAAAGGGCATTGAAGGGTGCTCGGTCAACGGAAGCCTGGTGATAAGTGGAACGTGTAAAAAATGTAACGAAGAGAGGATTTAAAGTATGAATATAACAGTTTACTCAACTCAAACCTGCCCCTACTGTGTGATGGTTAAAAAGTGGTTTGATGACAGAGGCATCGAATACACCGAACACCTCGTCGACAAGAACCCTGTTGCGGCGCAGTACATGGTCACGCTCAGCGGCCAACGCGGCGTACCATTTACAACTATCGAGATGGAAGACGGCACGGTCGAAAAGGTTCTCGGTTTTGACCAGCCAACCTTAGAACGACTAACCCAAGAAGGAGCAAAGAGCTAACCATGAAGATTCTATTTGCCGCACTCGCTGTCGTTTTAGTGCTCGGGTTTGCAACATCAAGTCAATCGAGCACCGACAGCGCGTCGCCAGACAGCACACAATCGACCCAAGCAGTTGATGATCTCAGCTTTGCGGACATCTCTGCAGCTGCCGCCAACAATCCTGGCTCTTTCATTGATGTACGAACGCCAGCGGAATACAACGAGAGCCGCTTCGAGGGCGCCGAACTACTTCCCCTACAAGATATCCAATCAGGTGCTCTGCCGAACGTAGACACCGACACGACCGTCTATCTCTATTGCCGCAGTGGCAATCGATCAGCCCAAGCCACACAAATCCTAGAGAGCGCAGGTTACAGCGTTGTTGACCTCGGCGGCCTACCCGATGTAACTGCCATGGGAGGAGATCTCATATCCGGCCAAAGGATGGTTCAGTAGCGTGGCTCTGCTCAGCCTTGAAGAGATCACCCAGGCCGTTGACAGCGGAGCGGCTATCGTAGTTGATGTACGTGAAGACTACGAGTATCAGCTCGAACACGCTGAGGGTGCCATGCTATTCTCGGTGCAACGCATTTTAGCAGGCCAGCTACCAACAACCGACACCAACAAGACTATCTACCTCTACTGCGCCACCGGCAGCAGGTCGTCCTTTGCCGCACGCGCACTACAGAATAGAGGCTTCACTACGGTAGATCTCGGTGGCCTCTATAACTGGAAACGGCTTGGCGGCACAACCACTAGGCGATAAGCAAACCAATCAAGCCAACCGCCGTCACTAGCAGCAGTACGGGGTACATATTTATTTTCAGTATTTTGTAGGTCTGCGCCTCGTTGATACCGGCAATAGCCAGGGCGGCCACGATGTTATGTAGGGCAATCATATTACCGGCAGATGCACCGACGGTTTGGATAGACAACAGCGTGGCCGGCTGCATCGAGAGCGATACCGCCACGTCGTACTGTAGCCCAGCAAACACCAAGTTAGATACAGTCGCACTGCCAGCCAGGAATGATCCAAGCGCTCCGATAAATGGCGCAAAGAAGGGCCAGAGTGACCCCGTTAACTGGCTAATAGTTTGAGCGATAATTGCTGGCATTGATAGGCCGCTATCTATATCAACAGAGTAAATAAATATCTGCACAAACATAAGCACCAACAACAGCGCCAGGTACGGCCGAGCAACCTTCTGCGCTACCGTACCGATTAGTCGTGCCGGCTTACCCAGGTATTTGCGGGCAATAATCAGCGTTATCACAGCTGTCAGCAACAAGATTGTCGAAGCAGAATACAACGGCTGGAAGGCATACGCCACGTTAGATCCCAGCAGCCCGCTACTCTCAAGCGATATTGACCGCAGCATCTCGCCCAGCGGTAAGTACGGCAGCCGCGTCAGCAACAAGAGCACAATCAGCAGTAGGTAAGGGTACAGTGCACGAATAAGCACATAGTCATTTTGCGCCGGTTGCTCAGCTGAGGCTACAGGAGTCTCTATAGTATCCAGCGTAATAACCTGTTTGGGTAACAACCAGCGCCGCTTGGCGATAAACGCGACAATAAAGACGCCCAACAACCCGCCAATAATTGACGGTAGCTCTGGCCCGACCAGCAACGCCGTCGCGTAGGCAATACCCGAGACAATGAGGCCGCTGAGCACGGCAAACGGTACATAGGCGAGAAACTCCTGTTTACTACCTTTCTTGATAAACACTGACGTACCGACTAGCAGTAGCGCCAACAGAACCGAGGCGATGACATTTAGCGCCGCCACCT
>CAZGPJ010000011.1:0-5442 GCA_964527485.1 uncultured Candidatus Saccharibacteria bacterium | reverse complement strand
CCTCTGCCACCAGCGCGGCGGTGGTATTGATGGTTCGCTTGATGACCGGTTTTTCGATGGGCATGACCTTTACAGGGTGTATAACAGCTCCTGATGAATCAGTAGCAGTGCCAACAGTACCGAGGCGATGACATTTAGCGCCGCCACCTGATGTATCACGGCAGTGGTGATTGCCGCGCCATCTTCAGCCAACACCTCAACTACAGACCCCACGCCATAGGTAACGGGCAAGCCAACTGCACCAAAACTAACCGGTATGCTGTCGCCAATCAGCGACAAAACGACCGCGTGTAGTGGCTTAAAACCCAGTGCCATCAGTATTGGTACCGCAACAATTGCCGGTGTACCAAACCCGGCAACGCCCTCAATAAAATACACCAGCGCAAAACCAACGAGGATCGTGTGCACCCGGTAATCACTACTAATCGAGCGGATCATCTCTCGCAGCGGCTCAAACAAGTGTTGCCGCTTGATAATCTCAACAATCAGCAAAGCACTAAAGACAATAACAATTATCTCAGTCGCCACGAATATTCCGCGCAGCCCGGCGCTAGCAATCGTCGTCAACGGGTTACCCCAAAACAAGGCAATAAGCACGATACTACTCAGCGCCAGTCCGGCAGAAAACACCACACTTTTGCGGAACCCAGCAATACTCGTTATCAGTACGAGAATCGGCGCCAGAGCTATCAAAAAGTCCATAGATGCGTTTCTTTTTACGTTTACGTGCTTATCATAACAAATCTAACGCTCACGCTGCGAGAGCAGAAATATCAGGGCGACAGCATCTGCTGGACCAGCCCGTATGCCAACACGCTCAGCACGACAGCACCAAGTGTTCGCCGAAACGGGCTATCGCCGCGCGCCAGTTCAAGCACCGCCCAGTAGCCGCCGGCAGAAAACGCCAAAAACGTCAAAGCGCTAGATAATCCTGGGCTTTCAATAACCCGGTTCAACAGGGCAGAGCCCAGCCAAATAATCAGTGGCACGTTCGGCCACTGGCCAAGCACCACTTTATCCTCTCTATCAGTGAAGAAATCCTGCAGCTTGTGTTTCATTAGTTCTCATTTTACCACCCAAAACAGATGTTCTGTTTTGATAGAGGTCACAAAATATTTTGACGTAAATTATTATGTGCTAGAATATTTGTGTATCGAACGTTCGTTCTAGTGAACGCACACGGGACACTCAAGTATATGCGAAGGATGCAACGGGTGGTGCGCTTCGCCGAAGAATGACGCTCATACAAACAATAATACGTTTATAAAAACGGAGGGTACATATATGACACATAGTTTTTCACTGAAAGCAGGAGCGATCACTGCTATCGCGTTTGCACTGATAAGCAGCGTTTTCCTAGCCGGGCAGGTATCAGCACGTCCACCATCATGGGCAGCGGCAGCCAAGCCAGGTAGCGCATCGATCGCAGAAATAGCCGTTAACAACGGTAATTTCGACACATTAGTCACTGCTTTAACCTGCACGAACTTGGTAGGTGCGGTTGACGGAAATCGTCAATTAACGGTATTCGCACCAACAGATGCAGCATTTGCTGATATCGGCCTTACTTCAGAAAACGTATGTGATACCGACGGTTTAGCAAACATTTTGCTCTACCACGTCATTGAAGGTCGACGTAACAGCCGATCAGTGTTAGCAGCACCAAGCTACCAGACTCTTAGCGGAGAACGTCTTACCCAAGCTGAACTTGCTCTTAATCCAGAACTGATCGACATTTCAGCCCGTAATGGTATCGTGCATGTGATAGACGAGGTATTGCTTCCATAACGGACGTAGTGGTGGGCGAAACCTTACTGCCCAGAAACAGCTCTCATGTAACGAGGGCTGTTTTTTATTACTTATGAACGCGTATATAATGAGGGTATATGTCAGAGAAGCTCCCACTCACTCATCCAGATAGACTCAAGTGGCTTCGTAATGTCAATCTTCTTGGAGCTGGAGCGCTCTTAGCAGCCGGGGTATACATTCCTGCTGCGCAAGAAGCATTGTTTGTAGCTGCCGCTGTCAATACAACCCAGGCAGGCGGTGCCGAAGCCTGGCGGCAGCACAAGCTGAACCGCAAGAGCCAAGCAATTTCGCAAACTGCGTAATGCTTGATTAAATACGGATGATGGACACTTCGAATATATGCAATAATGTTGTATGGTATACAAATGAACGAGCAAGAGCCACATCCAAAAGTTGAAAGAGGTTTTATTGCCGATGCACTGCAGTTGCAAGAAAATCTAAACATATTTCGCAGCAGAATTACGACTAAACTTGATGCCCATGGAGCGCTAAACTCACGCGGCATTGGCCTTGCACTATTTGAGCGACGCATCGAACATGAAGACGAACCACGGCCGAGTGTTTATCAAGCTATGATCTATCAGTTTCGAACGACCGATAAGTCTGATAATCTCGCTTATGATAAACCAATAATTAAATTACTGGTCAATGACGGGATCCTCACACCAAGAGGGGTTCGCTACGTTGTAACAGATATTACTGTCGACCACGAAGATGATGTGCAGGCAATGATAGATGTATTCGAAAATGAATATCCTGATTTTCCAGAAGAAGATACATTTTTATCAACCTCTAAACCACAGGCGCGGGGCAATACAGAGCCGTATGAACCGCAGGGAATACTCTTCGACGTCAGGGAGGATGATATAGTCTTTAGCGATAATTTCAGATATAACACAACCCAAGTTGGCATTGATCCAAAGACTTTTGGCTATGATCAGGATGTCATTTTTCCGTTTGGGGATTATCATCTGCTGAGCGACAGAATAGATGGCGCAAGAATGGCGAATGAAGTTCTCGACACTATAGCAAACACAGAACCATATTTCATAAAAGTGTAGGCCTGACTCGATTATTCTCTCAATTTACTTTTTTGCCTAGAGGCTCGAATGCGTACGTAGGTATCTGTAGCCGTTTATCTTTACTGTAGGCATACACCGCTTAAAAAGCGGCAGCGTCTCTAACGCTCTTCAGGCTAGCAACCTGTTTCGTGCTAAAAAAACTATTAATACGCACGTCGAGTTGCGTGTTTATTTGTCTGGCGGGGTAAGTGCGGTACTCGCTGCAGTTGCTCACTGATCTTGCTGCATGCGACTGACTATTTGGTGAGTAGTTTGGCGACCACAAGCAGTATGACTGCACCAACGGTAGAGACAATGAGACTTCCCACGAGTGTTGGCTCGGCCGACAGGCCGGCAAGGTCAAAGACATAACCACCAATAAACGCGCCCAGTATGCCGATAATGATATTTCTGATCAATCCACCGCCACCGCCCACGAGCAATGATGCAATCGAGCCAGCCAGTCCGCCAATGACAAGCGTCAGTATAATGTCTAGGCCATCCATAGTTTGCTCCTTTATTCTCTACCCATTGTATCACTAGCACCTCGTGCGTAAACCAGCTACAATGATGCGCATGAACGGTATAAAAGTGCTTGGCATAACCGGAACACTGGCAATGGTGTTGGTTATTGGCAATGGCTTTCTAAACGGTGACTTTGCGGCTGATGGCGCTGAGTTGCTCGGCAATCCATGGGGAATTGTGTCATTAGTTGATCTCTACGTTGGGTTTATATTGTTTTCGGCCTGGATCGCATTCCGCGAAAAGCAAATGCTTACCAAGATAGTCTGGATAGTTGCTATGATGACGCTTGGCTTTTTGGCTGGCGCAGCATACGTAGCCATTGTGGCATCACGCAGCACAACGTGGGATGAGTTTTTCTTGGGTGCGAGGCTAGACAGCAAGCAGCGCTAAGCGAACCAAAGCATACGACTGCCTCAGGATAGGGCAGTCTTTTTTATGTGGCTATTGCGTTGCCATCGACATACTTTTTCTTGCAGCTGCAGATAGGGACTAAACGGCGAACACGCAATACGTCTTCTGTATTTATGTATACGTTGTCGCGACAATCGACATCGTGCGTACCCGTTTAAAGTATTGTGCTGGTGAATTCTTTTCGAGTTATGCTAGACAGAACAAAGGCATAAGCTTTATAGTGCCTTCAGCTCATGAAACTCAAAAAGCTCGGCATACATCGTTCGAAATGGTCTTCGGAGCGCGCCTTTGTACTGGCTACTGCTGCAGCAGCTGTTGGGCTAGGTAATGTGTGGCGCTTTCCCTATATTGCTGGAGAAAATGGTGGCGCAGCGTTTGTGTTTGCCTATCTTATCGCTGTAGTGGTCATCGGCTTACCGCTCATGTTGCTAGAGATTACAGCAGGCCGGATAGAGAAGGGCGGTGTCGTCAAGACATTCCGCTCCGTCAACAAACGAGCCGCTTGGTTTGGCTGGCTTGTAGCCGGACTCACCTTATTCATACTGAGCTACTATTTAGTTATCACCGGCTGGACGCTGGGCTTCGCGGTAGATAGCTTGAGTGGCAATCTGAGCTCGTTTGAAGAGTTTACCAATGGCTACCGGCCACTACTGTACTTCGCTATTGTCTTAGGTATATCGGCTTTCGTATCGCTCAAAGGCGTCAAGCTAATTGAAGCGACCAGCCGCTATCTTATGCCTATACTGCTGCTGGTCGTGTTGTTTTTGGCAGGCTATGGTTTGACGCTTGCTGGATCTTCTGAGGCATTACGGTTTCTCTTCTCGCCAGACTTTAGCAACTTCACTGATCCTGTATTGTGGGCGCTGGCTTTCGGACAGGCATTTTATTCGCTCGCTATTGGGCAGGGCTACCTTATGACGTATGGCAGCTATCTACCCAAGCATATTAATCTACCGCGAGCCACGGCTTCAGTAGCCGGCATCGAAACCGTAATTGCACTAATTGCTGGCTTGATGATATTTCCGATCGTCTTTACCTTTGGCCTGAACCCGGCAGAGGGCACTGAGCTGGCCTTTACAACCTTGCCACTGGCATTTGGCAACTTAGCTTTTGGCTCTGTTTTAGCGGTAATATTCTTTTGGCTCTTCTTCTTTGCAGCTATCAGCTCGTGTATTGCCAGCATGCAAGTTATCAAAACCACCATGCGAGAAGAGTTACGTATATCGAATATGCGCGCAGTAATCACTGCTGTCCTACTACTATTGCCGTTCGGGGTGCTCTCCGCGCTCAGCTTTACGCCAATGGAGGTAGAGATATTCGGCCAGCCATTCCTGCAATTTATGGATATGGTTACAGCTAATCAAGTTGTCATTGTGTCAGGTCTACTGGGTGGGGCAATTATCAGCTGGAGTATCCCCAAACATGCCGTCACCCGCCTATTCGCGCGCAAATACAAACATTTTGCGTGGCACGTCATTATCGCTACTCGCTACCTATGGCTCGTTGTCTTGCTTATATTAGTCGCTAGCCTATCAATTGAATAGAGTGCGTATAACCCTAAGGGCTTGTGACTTTTCCAACTTTTTTTATCGCTAATACATCCAACCTACTTTTGGCTACAGTTCAAAAGTAGGCA
>CAZGPJ010000010.1:0-15421 GCA_964527485.1 uncultured Candidatus Saccharibacteria bacterium | reverse complement strand
ATGGTCACTGTGTACCCGTGCAGTATGCCGCAATGGCCCACGCAGGATATTTTGATAAAAAAGAGTTGATGACACTGCGAAAATACGGTTCTCGTCTGCAGGGTCACCCGGAGCGCACGAAATTACCTGGCTTGGAAAACACCAGTGGTCCACTCGGGTGCGGCTTGAGTCAAGCATGCGGCATGGCACTGGCGATGCGCATGAACAAAGATCTGCATCGTTGGATCTACGTCGTCATGGGAGATGGTGAAATTAACGAAGGTAACGTTTGGGAAGCAGCGATGTTAGCGAGCAAATACAACTTAAACAACATTACCGCCATCATTGACCGAAACAATATCCAGATAGATGGGCAAACCGAAGACGTCATGCCCCTTGAAGATTTGCGTAGCAAGTGGGAGGCGTTTGGCTGGCATGTCATTGATATTGCCGGAAATAATATCGAAGCGGTTATCGATACATTAACGATGAGCCGCGCTATCGTTGAAAAACCCGTCATGGTGCTGGCGCATACTGTCCCCGGAAAAGGCGTCGACTTTATGGAGTATGACTTCCACTGGCACGGCGCTCCTCCTAACAAAAAACAAGCCAAAGAAGCGCTGCACGAGCTACGGACACTACAAGGAAAAATACGGAGTGAGCATGAGTAAAGAACACATTGATGTGAGTACGTATCACCTACTAGATGTGACATCAGAGCTAGAGAGAAAGCCGATTCGCTCTGGTTTCGGTGCGGGGCTCGTGAAAGCGGGGACGGCCAATGATGCAGTCGTGGCAGCGTGCGCCGACCTTACCGAGTCGACAAAGATGCACCTGTTCCGCGAGGCATTCCCCGAGCGGTTTATTGAAATTGGTATCGCCGAGCAAAACCTCGTTACGGTTGGTTCTGGTCTGGCCGCTATGGGAAAAATTCCTTTTGTCAGTAGCTATGCCGCTTTTAGTCCTGGACGAAATTGGGAGCAGATCCGCACGACTATCTGCTTGAATGAGCGGCCGGTAAAAATTGTGGGATCCCACGCTGGTGTCTCGGTCGGGCCTGACGGGGCAACGCACCAAATGCTCGAAGACATTGCCTTGATGCGTGTTTTGCCACATATGGTTGTATTGTCTCCTGGCGATAGCGTTGAGGCAGAAAAGGCGACGCTTGCGTTGGCAAAAGACACGAAGCGACCCGGCTATCTCCGGCTCGCACGCGAAGGAACACCCGTCTTTACAACGGAGAAAACCCCTTTTGAGGTTGGCAAAGCCTATGTCTATGCTCCTGGCTCCGATCTCACGATTATCGCAACGGGCACAATGACCTACCAGGCATTGGTGGCAGCAGAGCAGTTATTTAAGCAAGGCATCGACGCTGAAGTTGTCCACGCACCAACGATAAAGCCCCTCGACGCTGCAACTATTCTGACTAGCGTACAAAAGACCAACCGCGTCATAACGGCAGAAGAAGGACAAATTAACGGTGGCCTCGGCGGTGCTGTGGCTGAATTGCTCGGCGAGGAGCACCCGGTCCCTATCAAACGTATCGGCATGCGAGATAGGTTTGGTGAGTCGGGCAGCCCTGATGAACTGCTCGAAGCTTTCGGCTTAACAGCGAAACACATTGCCGTTGCGGCACATCACATGATGGACACGACATAAGCGGTATTTTCTAAAAAGGCTATAAGCATAAGCATTGTTTTGCTATACTATGAAACATGCCGCAAACATTAGAACACATGAGGCGGAACTGTGCGCAAGCACGCAACGCCATGGAGCGCGCTCGTAGCGAAAAATTTGCTATCGGCGCCTTCAATATAGACAACCAAGAGACACTCGTCGCCATCGCTCGGGCTGCACAGAACAAAAATGCCCCGGTTATGGTCGAGGTCAGCAACAGCGAAGTTCAGGCCATGGGTCTGCATAACGTGCGCGACATGGTCGACAACTACAAACACGAATTCGGTATCGAGATGTATATCAATCTCGACCACAGCCCAACCGTAGAGGATGCTCTCGCCGGCATTGAGGCTGGGTTTGAATTTGTCCACATTGATATCTCACAGGCCAAAAAAGACGCCAGTGATGAAGAAATCATTGCGGGAACCAAACGGGTCGTCAAGTACGCACAGTTAACAGGCGCCATTATCGAAAGTGAGCCACACTACTTCGGTGGATCGTCCAATCTGCACGAAGAAGATATTGACTATGACAAGATTCGAGAAACCTTCAGCACTCCAGAAGGTGCTGCGGCTTTTGTCGAGGCGACAGGTATAGATACTTTTGCGGCTGCGGTCGGTAACTTGCACGGCAAATACCCAGTCCCGAAAAAGCTGGATCTTGATTTGCTGCAAGACATCCGTGATGCAGTTGATTGCAATATTAGCTTGCATGGTGGCAGCGGTACGCCGGGGCATTATTTCCTCGATGCTGTGAAAATTGGCGTCAGCAAAGTCAACATCAATTCTGACATGCGGATTGCCTACCGCAAAACTCTCGAGAAAGTTCTACAAGAAAACCCAACTGAATACGCCGTCATCAAGTTAATGGACAGCGTTGTCGACGCGGTACAGGAAGTTGTTGAATCGAAAATTGATCTATTCAACAGCACTGGCAAAGCACAAGAGGCATGTTAAACTAAAGCTATAGATATTAATAGATACGTAAGCAGGGGTGGAGCCATGAAGCAATTACAAGTACTGTGTGTCGGTGATGTTGTGACCGATGCTTTTATAAAACTATTCGATGATCAGGCACATACCTACGAGAACGAACACGGCGCCTGGATTGCCATGCAGTATGGCAGTAAAATCCCTTTCAATTATGTTGATGAGAAGATCGCTGTTGGCAACGCACCGAATGCTGCAGTCAGTTTTGCCCGACTTGGCATTCAGAGTGGTCTTGAGGCAAATGTGGGTGGCGACAAGGCCGGCCGAGACATCATCGAAAAGCTTGATCGCGAAAACGTCGACACGCACCTCGTGCGCATTAATCCGGACAACGCCAGCAATTATCACTACGTTTTATGGTACAAAGAAGAGCGAACAATCCTCATCAAGCACGAAGAATATGAATATCACTGGCCCAAGCTAAAACCAAAAGAAACGCCGAATTGGATTTACTTCAGCTCAATTAGTGAAAATGCGATTGACTTTCACGACGAGCTCGCCGATTGGCTTGATGAAAACCCTGACGTAAAGCTCGCTTTTCAGCCGGGTACATTCCAGATGAAGGCTGGTGTCGAGCGCCTGAGCCGTATCTACAAACACACAGAGGTGCTAATCCTCAACCGTGAAGAGGCGGTGGAGGTATCTGGCGGAAACTATGACGACCTGCACGACCTGATGGATCGCTTTCACTCCTACGGATGTCGGATTGTCGTGATTACAGACGGTCCAGACGGTGCGTATGCCAGCGACGGAAATACGCGCCTGAAAATGCCTCTGTATCCAGATCCTGAGCCACCGAAAGAACGAACCGGTGCTGGTGATGCGTTCGCCTCAACTTTTGTTGCCGCCATCGTGAAAGGCAACAACCTCGAGGGGGCCTTGCAGTGGGCGCCAATAAACTCGATGAATGTCGTACAGCACGTGGGCGCTCAGGACGGGTTATTGAATCAAGAGAAGCTAGAAGAGTATCTCGAGCACTCACCTGATTGGTACCGGCCGGAACCATTTTAAGAAATAGCTGCATATAGCAATCGGTGAGGAGTATACGTGGCTCGAATATTACAAGATTTACTCGAAGTTGATCATTATGTTCTCGACGATAGCATTGATCGACTCGAAGCTGCCAGTGGTCATGCCAGCAGAGACGTGCGACTTGCCGCAGAGATTGCTGGAAAAAAACAGTTTGCTCTGAAGTCCCTCGGTCTTGACCCGCAGGATAGTCACGGCAGGGAGGTCTATGCGGCGCTTCTTGATCTGGCCCGCCAACACGACACCTTTCTGCAACGACAGCTGCATCTGTCTAGCAGAACATCACCAGAGGACGTCCTCGTGCGCATTCATGCATTTGTCTGTAAGCTGAATCTGCCGCGATCTGTTTGGGTATTGAAGCCTCACGTTGTCAAGAAAATCTTGAAAGACATACCTCCGAAACGCACCAAGAAGGCGCTTGGGTATCGCTCCTTGGACTCAATGCTAAAGCGAGAGCCAGTGCCTCATATCCTTGCGGCCGCCAGGCATATCGAGAGCGATAGCTGGCAGGATAAGCTCATGAAGCGCTACGAGGAGGTATCTGCCAACGATTTCGAACAGCGTCAGATCGAGATATGTCTCCCCAACACACGTTACTGGCGTGAGCTCGGATTAACTATCGCCTCTGAGCTCCAGACCAATGTCGTTGATGTGAAAGAACTCGGTGCTATCTTACTATTGCCACTACCGAAGCGCGCGTGGTCCGGCGTCAGCCTTGCGCTTGTGACCCTATTGCTCACACACGTTGAAGAATTACGCATGTATTCGTCGATGTTTAAGCTTCACCAGATGCAAGATGATTTCTCTCGTCGCTTCTGTACTGTACTGCGCACGCAATCACGGTTGCACCACCATGTCATCGATAAATCAGTCGATTGGAAGATAGTTCACGCCTACTACAGTAGTGTCGACGAAGCTGAGCACCCGGAGTTTTTCAAGCCGCATGTGACGCTTGACGATCTCGCTTGGCGAAAAATTGAGCATATCTTATTGTCGATTGAGCCGGCTTTTGATTTCTGGGAAGGCAACGAATATGTAGGTGGTTTTTTTGACGGTGACGACCGGCCTGTTTCATTCAATATGATGGATGCGGTATTAAATCTGGTGAATAACGTTCCATTTGAAAAGCGGCTGACGCATATGATGCAATCGTCTTTGTGGGATGAAATACTCCTTCGCTATATGCAGAGTAATTACGTTCGCTCACGCGTGTTGCAGCAGCTCGGCCAGGGTGCTATCCCGCTACAGAACGCTATGGATAAAGCGGCTTTTACGCTATCATAGAGGTGTTATGAAAGAAAATAAAGTAGCTGCATATTTTGTCGCCTTCATCCTCTCTTGCGCTATCCTCGCGGGTGTTGTTCTGCTGATGCGGGCTTACTCAGCACACAGCATTCAGACATTTGAAGAATGCCAAGCCGCTGGCTATCCAATCATGGAATCGTACCCAGAGCAGTGTATGGCGGACGGTCGAGTTTTCATTAACGACAACTAGCTGTCATACTAGCCAGCGTCTATGCAAAAATTTGCGATCACTTCTCAGTATGAACCAGCTGGCGACCAACCGGCGGCTATTCAGCGTTTGAGCCAAGGAGTTAGTGATGGCGATAAGCACCAAGCGCTTCTCGGTGTCACTGGATCCGGTAAGACCTACACCATGGCCAATGTCATCAACGAGCAACAAAAGCCGTCTCTCATATTGAGCCATAATAAGACTTTGGCTGCCCAGCTATACAATGAGTTTAAGCAGTATTTCCCCGACAACGCCGTGCACTACTTCGTCAGTTATTTCGATTATTATCAGCCAGAAGCTTACGTACCGCGATCAGATACCTACATCGAGAAGGATAGTCAGATAAACGAAGAAATTGATCGGCTGCGGCACGCAGCAACCGACGCTCTCTTAAGTCGCGAAGACGTCATCATTGTCGCCAGTGTTAGCTGCATCTATGGTATTGGCTCGGTTGAGGATTACGGCGGCATGGCTCTGACAATACAGAGTGGTGAGCGGCGCGTGCGCGACAAGCTCTTGCGGCAGCTGACCGACATCCAGTATGCGCGCAATGACATTGAGTTTGAGCGTGGGGTTTTTCGTGTTCGGGGGGATGTTGTTGATATTTATCCCGCTGGTGAAGAGATCGCGTATCGCTTAGACTTTTTTGGTGATGAAATAGAGAAAATTACCGCTATGCATCCGCTAACTGGAGAAGTCCTTGCTCGCAAAGACAGCGTTACTATATTTCCAAGCAGTCATTACGTAACGCCGCAGCAAAAGCTACAAAAAGCAATTGAGCAGATCGAAAAAGAGCTAGCCGAGCGCTTGCAATATTTTAAGAAAAATAACCAGCTACTCGAAGCACAGCGCTTGGAGCAGCGGGCACGATTTGATATTGAGATGCTCGAGGAGACCGGATTTGTCAAAGGGATTGAGAACTACAGTCGCTACTTGACGAACCGAGAACCAGGCGAGCAGCCAGCTACACTCTTGGATTACTTCCCTGACGATTATCTGTTGTTTATTGACGAGTCTCATATGACCATCCCCCAGTTGAGAGGCATGTACAACGGCGATCGCGCTCGCAAGGAAGTTCTGGTTGAGCATGGTTTTCGTCTGCCGAGCGCTCTTGACAATCGACCACTAACTTTCCGAGAGTTTGAGGCGCACGTGAACCAGGTCGTTTACGTGAGCGCCACACCCGCTGAATATGAGTTAAACTTGAGTGGAGCACCAGTCGAACAGATTATCCGTCCGACAGGTCTACTCGACCCAGAGATTAGCATACGTCCTATAGAAGATCAGGTGGATGATTTGTTAGATGAGATCAAGCAAACTGTTGCAAAAGGTGAGCGCGTTCTGGTGACGACATTAACGAAACGTATGTCAGAGGATTTGACCGAATATATGCAAGACATCGGTATAAAAGTGACATATTTGCACAGTGATGTTGAAACTCTGGAGCGTACTGATATTCTTCGTGATTTACGCTTAGGCGTGTATGACGTGGTTGTCGGCATTAACCTCTTGCGCGAAGGACTTGACTTGCCCGAGGTCAGCCTTGTCGCCATCCTGGATGCAGATAAAGAAGGTTTTTTGCGTAGCGAGCAAGCACTTGTTCAGACCATTGGACGCGCAGCTCGACATCAAAATGGTCGGGTTATCATGTACGCTGATCGCCAGACTAAAAGTATGCAGCGAGCGATCGATGAAACCAACCGACGCCGTGAAATTCAGGCAGCCTATAACCGCGAACACAATATCACCCCCGCCGGCATTCAGCGTGCGGTGGAAGCAACCATGCGCACATCAAACGAGAAGGTGGATGATGATGGGCGTATAGATACCAAAAAAATACCTAAAGACGAAGTACCCCACGTGCTGAAAGAGTTGCGTGCACAAATGGAGCTGGCGGCGGCCAACCTTGAGTTCGAAAAAGCAGCAGAACTACGCGACGACATTGAGCAGATAACGCGTACACAATAATTTTCTATATTTGTTATACTAGATAAAATGGCGAAGTTAACAAACGAAGATGTATTAAAATTGGCCGATCTTGCCCGCATAGAACTCAGCGAGCAAGAGGTTGCGACATTTAAAGAGGAAATTAACGAAACCTTGAACTATGTCGAGCAACTGCAAGAGGTTGACGTTCGTCAGGAAGAGCCAACGTCACAGGTGACTGGTCTTGAGAACGTCATGCGGGAAGACGTCCTAGAAGATTACGGCTATAAACGAGACGAGCTACTTGCGAATACACCCGAGCTAACGGATGAAGGCTATATTAAGGTCAAACGAGTACTCTCATGAGCCATGCGTCTTGGAAACCTCTTGTAGATATTGCTCGTGCTGTCGCAACAGGCGATACGTCTGCCAGTGATCTCGTTGAGCAGGCGCTGCAGCGCATGGATGAAGCTGCAGAGTATAACGCACTGATTCAGCCTATCAGTGATCGTTCGCGGCAGCGTGCGAAAGACATTGACGAGGCAGTCGCTACCGGAAAAAACGTCGGTCGTTTAGCTGGTGTGCCATTTATAGCAAAAGACAACTTTCTTACTTTGGGGAGCGAAACCACCGCTGCGAGTAACATTTTAAAGGGGTTCCAGGCCCCCTATCAGTCTACAGCTATAGAACGGCTCGAGGCAGAAGGTGCTATTTGCGTTGGTAAGGCGAATCTTGACGCCTTCGCGCACGGTTCGAGTACCGAGAATAGCGATTTTTATACAACAAAAAACCCGCACGATCCAACGCGGGTGCCCGGTGGCTCATCTGGTGGTTCAGCGGCTGCCGTTGCTTTATCGATAGCGCCGTTTGCCCTTGGCACTGACACGGGCGGATCAATACGACTACCGGCCGCTTTTTGTGGCGTTGTTGGCTATAAGCCAACCTATGGACTTGTCTCACGCAGTGGAGTTATTGCTATGGCAAGCAGTACAGACGTGATTGGTCCAATTACGCGATCGGTTGCTGATGCAGGACTTGTACTCGAGTGTATGGCTGGCGTCGATGCCCTTGACAGCACCACGGTTGAACCACAAGAACATAACTACGCCGAGCTAAAAAAGTACGATATTCAGAATAAGAAGATTGCCGTTATTACAGAGCTTTTGCCTGAATCTTTGCCGAGCGCAATCCGCGAAAGCGTTTCTCGTGTCACCACCGCCTATGAGGCGGCGGGAGCAGAAGTAACCGAAGTATCGGTGCCTTCCTTAAGCCTCGCTTTGGCTTGTTACTACATTATTGTTCCTGCGGAGATCAGTAGCAACCTATCGCGTTACGACGGTCAGCGCTATGGCTACAACGATCCGTCGGCTGACTCGCTCACAGCTAGCTATACAAAGGCACGCTCGCACGGCTTTGGCCGTGAAACCAAACGACGAATAATGATTGGCACATATGTATTGTCTAGCGGCTACTACGATGCCTACTATCGGCAAGCGCAGCAGGTTCGGAGTAAGCTTATTAAGGAATTTCAAGAACTGTTTGATACGTATGATGTCGTTGTCAGCCCAACTGCTCCATCGACAGCTTTCAAGATTGGGGAGCGCAGCCAAGATCCACTGCAAATGTACCTCAGTGATGTCATGACAGTTGGCGCTAACCTTGCGGGTATCCCGGCAGTCAGTATTCCAGCCGGCGAGGATGACGGCTTGCCAATTGGCGTTCAGTTGATGGCGAAGCAACACGACGATCACAAGCTTCTTGAAATCGCGCAAGCCACGGAAGGACTCATCTCATGAATCTATCGCTGGAAGCACAGGTGGCAATTGTTATCGGGGTTATCCTGTTAGGAATCGGCGCATTCTTTGCTCGTTCGCTTTATCGTTTATTGCCAAAGCGAGTAAAGCAATTACGCTATCAGCAGCGCTGGCATGAGTTGCAAAAACTATGCAAAAAGAAAGAGTGCTGGCCAGATGCGCTCAGGGATGCCGACTCTCTCCTTGATGATATATTGAAGCGACGCCGTTTCAAGGGAAAATCCATGGGTGAGCGAATTGTGTCTGCGCAGCGTTCTTTGAGTGATAACGATTCTACGTGGTACGCCCACAACTTGTATAAAAAAATCAAAGAAAATCCAGATACCCCGTTAAAAGAAGCCGAGGTCAAGAAGGCCTTAGTCGGCTTTCGGCAAGCCTTACGTGACTTAGGAGCTCTCCCTGATGGCAAAAAATAATCTACGCCAAAACTACACGCCAACTATAGGTATTGAGTGCCATGTGCAGCTAAAGACCAAGACAAAGCTTTTTGCCGCTGTTGATAACGATGCCAGGGAGGCCAGCCCGAACACCTTCATCAGCCACATTTGTCTGGGCATGCCAGGAGCCTTACCTGTCTTAAACCGTGAAGCAGTTCGTTTGGCTGGTAAGGCAGCCATAGCATTGGGAACACAGGCGCAGCCCGTCAGCGCATTCGACCGGAAACATTATTTCTATCCAGATTTACCCAAAGGCTACCAGATTACGCAACAGGCGCGACCAATCATAGTTGGCGGTCAGGTTGTTATTACTGGAGACAACGGAGACAGTAAAACCATATCGATAGAACGGGCTCACCTCGAAGAGGATGCAGGCAAGAACACTCACCCAGAAGTCGGAGGCTACTCACTTGTTGATTTGAACCGTGCTGGGACACCACTACTAGAAATTGTTTCAAAGCCCGAGCTACACTCTGCGAAAGAAGCACGAGCGTATGCACACGAACTATACCTGCTGATGCGTTATGCTGGAGTTTCAGATGCAGACATGTATCACGGTAATATGCGTTTTGACGTCAATGTGTCTGTCAGTAAAACCGAAGAGCTAGGAACGCGCACAGAAACCAAGAACCTCAATAGTTTTCGCAGCGTAGAAAAAGCGGTCGAGTTTGAGATAGACCGACAAATTGAATTGCTTGAACGTGGCATAGCGATCACACAAGAAACGCGTGGCTGGAATGAAGCCAAGCAAAAAACTGTCTCACAACGTAGTAAAGAAGAGGCGCACGATTATCGCTATTTCCCAGAGCCGGATATCCCACCCGTGGTGCTCGACCAAGCATTTTTTGATGAGGTGCAATCAGATATACCACTTATGCCGATAGCTATTCGGAGTCGGTTGGCGGAACGGGGCGTTAGCGCTGAACATGTTGAAATTCTTCTGGAGGCTGAGCTTGACGATCCAGCAGTAAGCTATCTCGACACACTCCTCGATGAGCGATTGAACATCAAGGACGTGCCAGCTCTCGCTAATTTGATGGTGCAGCTCGAGATACCACAACGACGCGAAGAAAACACTCAGGCGCCACAGCTAACAGCAAGCCGGCGCACCGACATATACAGCACCATTGTTATGCTTGTCGAATCTGCGAAGCTCAGTTCGACCAATGCCAAGGGCCTATTGAAGGATCTTTTATTTTCTGGCGCGGAGCCGAAAAGCATTGAGGCGTATGCCGAGCAGCAGGGGTATATTCAAGTTTCAGATACGAAAGAAATCAGCGCCATCGTTGATGCTGTGATCGACGAAAACCCCAGCGCAGCCGACGACGTACGTTCAGGAGAGCTAAAGGCTATTGGCTTCTTAGTCGGGTGCGCCATGAAGAAAAGTCACGGTAAGGCCAACCCTGCTTTAGTCAAACAATTGCTAACTGATGCGTTGCAAAAATAATTTTGTGAAATCTCTCAAGAGGAATATATGAACACACATACACAACCAGTACGCAAAGCAGTCATTGCAGCAGCCGGTTTCGGTACCCGCTTTTTGCCACAAACAAAAGCAATGCCGAAAGAAATGTTGCCACTTGTCGACAAGCCAATTGTGCAGTATATCGTCGAGGAGCTGGTCGACGCTGGCATCGAAGACATCATCATCGTGACGGGATACCATAAGCGCTCAATCGAAGATCATTTTGATGAAATGAGTGCTGACTTGCGCAATAATCTCGATAAGCCAGGCAAAGAAGACTTACTCGAGCAAACAAGTGGAATATCTGATCTTGCAAACTTTGTGTATATTCGTCAAAAGGGTCCGTATGGCAATGCAACCCCCGTAATGAATGCAGAGCATCTGGTAAGCGGCGAACCTTTTATCTATACGTTTGCGGACGATTTTTTTGTGGCCTCACCGTCACGATTCAAGCAAATGATACAGCGCTACGAAAAAACTGGATCTAGTATTTTACCGTGTATGCGGATACAGGATGACAAAGATTACGATAAGTATGGGGTTGTTGCTGGCGAAGAGCTCGAACCCGGTGTCTTGGACATGAAAACCATCGTCGAGAAGCCGGGCAAAGACAGCGCGCCGAGCAACCTTGCAAGTGTCACTGGCTATCTACTAACGCCAGATATTTTTCCATACCTGAAACACGCACGAAGCCAGCTTCAACCGGGTAAGGAATTTATTATTCAAACAGCAATGCAGCAGATGATTGAAGATGCGCATCAGATGCTCGCGGTTGAAATCACGAATGGGCATTACTATGACACGGGCAATAAGCTCGATTACGTAAAGACCGTCGTCGATTTTGCGCTAAAGCATGATGATATTAAAGACGACTTCAAGGCGTATTTGCAGCAAATATAATCGCGTTCGTTTGGCATAGCTGTTATACTAATAACTACCTATGGAGAGCACACTAGTATTTTTGACTATCATATTGAGCACGTTTTTAGCGTTATTCCTATTGCTCGGTATTATCCTACTGGTAAAGTCGATCCAAATTGCCAACAAAGTGCAGCATATGACCGAAACAGCCGATAGTATCTTACACAAGGCAGAAGATTTTGCCGGATTTTTACAGAAAACCTCAGGCTCACTTGCCGTCGGCAAACTGGTTACGAAGATTGTTGATCATCTCAGCAATAAGCAAACGAAGAACAAAGGAGATTCATAATGTCTAAAAAATCAAGTAAATTTGCCCTCGGAGCTCTATTCGCCGCCGCAGCCGGATATGTTACTGGTATCTTAACTGCTCCAAAAAGCGGTAAAGAAACACGTCACGATATTCAGGAATCTGCAACAAAAGCACGAAAACAAGCCGAGAAAAAGCTCAAAGACGTGCACTCTGATCTGCAGGAATTCATTACAAAAGGTCAAGCCAAAGTAGATTCTGCATCTGAATCAAGCAAAAAGCGGCTGAACGAAGCAATAGAAAACGCGAAGGGAGCCAAGGATAAAGCGAAGAGTATGCTCAGCGCTATCCATGAAGGTGACAGCGACGATAAAGATCTTCAGAAGGCTATCAAAGAAGCCGATAAAGCTTTGGCTCACTTGAAAGAATACGTAACCAAGCCAGAATCATCTCGTGAAGCTGGGAAGAAAAAATAGTCAAAGTACGCCAGAGCCTGTAGATTACGAGCGTCTCGGGCGCATGATGGAGACCGTCTTTATGACCGGCTATGTCAACCGAACGCGCTATTTTCGGATGGCTTTCTTGAAAGGTGTCTTTGCAGGCCTCGGTAGTGTTATTGGTGCCTCGATAGTGGTCGCTATTGCCTTGTGGGCATTATCATTGTTCAATTGGGTTCCTCTTGTCGGCCCGATTACAGAAAATATACAGCAAACTGTTGAGAGCCAAGAACTATAGATAGCCGTTGGCAGGTAGTCAGGCTCGGAGGAAGTATTTGTGGAAAAGTCATCTAATGCAGCGACATCGTCTCACTTAACGCGCGAAGATTTTGTACACCTGCATAACCATACAGAATATAGCTTACTAGATGGACTGACACGGATCGATGACCTTCTCGATTTTGTGCAAGCCCAAGGCATGAAAGGCGTCTCGATTACCGATCACGGTACTCTGTCTGGCGCGATTGAATTTTATAAGGCCGCCAAAGCACGCGAGTTGAAAGCAATCATTGGTATTGAAACATACGTGGCGATGCGGAAGCATACTGACAAAGAACCACAAAAAGACAAACAGCGTTTTCATCTCGTCTTGCTGGCCATGAACAATACGGGTTATAAGAACTTGATGAAGTTGAGCAGTATTGCCAACTTGCAGGGATTTTACTATCACCCTCGAGTCGACCACGACCTGCTCGAGCAGTACAACGAAGGTATTATCGCACTGAGCGCATGTATGGGTAGCGAGATAGGCTCTGCGCTGAAGAATGATGACTACGCTGGCGCAAAAAAAATTGCAAAGTGGTATAAATCTGTTTTTGGCGATCGTTATTATCTTGAGGTCCAGGACCATGGGCATCCAGATAATCCCATGAACAGTCGCGAGCAAGAACAGGTCAACCAGGGTGTACTTAAATTATCAGAAGAACTAGATATACCCGCAGTAGTCACGTGTGATGCTCACTATTTACGACATGAAGACCAGGAGGCACATGAAGTGCTGCTGTGCGTTGGCACGGGGTCATATGTCTCTGAAGAAAAACGCATGAGCCTCAAAGAATTCCCGCTCCATGTGACGCCGCCGCAAGAGATCATCGAGCGCTGGGGAGACAGCCACCCGGACGTGGTTCGAAATACACGCATTATCGCTGATCGTTGTAGTCTAGAGCTCGACCTCGGGAGTATTCTGATCCCCCATTTTGACGTACCGAAGGGCTACAACGAGAAAAGTTATTTGGATGAGCTTGTTTATGCTGGGCTTGCAGATCGGTATGACACAGGCGGAGAAGGCCTCCAGGAACAGAAGAAAAATCTATCCCAAGACGTGCAAGAACGGGCCGCCTACGAACTCGGCATCATCGATCAAATGGGGTTTAACGCCTACTTTTTAATTATTTGGGATTTCATCGCGTGGGGGAAAGAGCGCGGTATTGTTTTTGGTCCTGGTCGCGGCTCAGCCGCGGGTTCGATTATTGCCTACGCCCTGGGCATAACGGAACTTGACCCCCTGAAGCATGATCTGCTGTTCGAAAGATTTTTAAACCCAGACCGGATCAGCATGCCGGATATCGATATTGATATCCAAGATACACGTCGAAACGAAGTCATTGCGTATTGTGTTGAAAAATACGGAGAAGATAAGGTAGCTAATATCGTGACTTTCGGTCGTATGTTTGCTCGCAACGCTGTCCGCGATGTCTCACGTGTCCTTGAGATACCGTACTCGGAAGCTGATCGATTAGCAAAGATGATCCCCGCGCCCGTACAAGGCCGTCATATACCATTGAAGCAAAGTATTGTCGATGATGATGCCTTAGCCAGAGAGTACGAGCAGAACGAGCAGTCCAAGCGTATCTTTGACTTAGCTATACAGCTAGAAGGAACAGTGCGCAACCACGGCGTGCATGCGGCGGGAGTGGTGATAGCCCCAGATGAAATCACCAATTTCACCCCTTTAGAAATGGCGCAAAAAGGAGTCGTCTCCACCCAATATCCGATGGATAACGTCGAAGAGCTTGGTCTTCTGAAGATGGATTTTTTGGGCCTATCGAACCTCACGATTGTAAAGAACGCCCTGCGGATTATCAAGAAGGTGCACGGCGCCGATATTCAAGTCGATGAGATACCCATCCACGACAAAAAGACATTTGAGCTGCTCGGGCGTGGTGATACAACGGGCGTGTTCCAGTTAGAGTCCGCGGGAATGAAGCGTTATCTCAAAGAGCTCAAGCCATCAGTTTTTGAGGACATTGTAGCTATGGTGGCTTTGTACCGCCCCGGGCCGATGCAGTTTATCGATGATTTTATTGCGCGCAAGCACGGAGAAAAGGAGATTGTTTTTCCTCATCCAAAAATGGAGGATGCGCTGAAAAATACGTATGGTGTGTTGGTGTATCAAGAGCAAGTAATGCAGATCAGCAAAGATCTGAGTGGTTTCAGCGGCGGTCAGGCTGATACGCTGCGAAAGGGTATCGCCAAAAAAATCCCCGAAGTCTTGAACAAGATGAAGGTCGAGTTTATTGATGGTGCTGTTGAGGTTTCTGGCGCTGATCGAGAGGAGATGAAGCAATTTTGGAAGCAGCTCGAAGATTTTGCAGCTTACTGTTTTAATAAATCTCATGCGGCTTGCTACGCTCTTATCGCCTACTGGACGGCATATCTGAAGGCGAATTATCCAGCGGCATTTATGGCAGCGGTTATGACCAGTGACTATGATGACACCGATCGGCTGGCTATTGAGATTGCAGAGTGTCAGCACATGGGCATGGAGGTTCTCCAGCCTGACGTTGTAGAATCGTTTGTTGAATTTTCGGTTGTGCCCAACACCAAGCAAATTCGCTTTGGCATGAATGCAATCAAAAATGTTGGCACCGCAGCAGTTGAGGAAATCATCGAGACACGCAAAGAACATCCGTTTCAGAGTATCGAAG
>CAZGPJ010000009.1:0-15495 GCA_964527485.1 uncultured Candidatus Saccharibacteria bacterium | reverse complement strand
AGATAACTGATCCAGCGAGGGGTTGTTACTCACGGTTACGAGGACGTTCGTCGCTTCTTTGATACGGGTAATAAGCTTTTGTTTTTGGTCGTTCATTTGTATTGTTTTTTTATTTTTTTCTATCTGTTGGCCATCATACTACATACGGATATAAATGTCTAGTATCGACAATCCTATGTCTTTTTAAGCGCCGACAAGTGCAAAATGAACAGATGACGAACCCTTTACAAAGACCGCGAACAGTGTTACATTCAAATCCGACTTTATTCTATTAGATAATTTTAAGAAAGACAGGTCAAAGCAACTATGCCCATCATTAAGTCAGCCAAAAAGCGGGTTAAGACCGCTCGAAAAGCAACGGTTCAAAACGCCAAAACCAAGCGTAATTTCCGCGTGGCGATTAAGCAGTTCCAGGCAGCCGTCGCAAGCAAGAAAAACGTAGCTGAAGCCCTATCTGAAGCACAAAGTACTCTGGATACAGCAGTGAAGAAGGGTGTGTTGCACAAAAACCGAGCAGCCCGTAAAAAACAGCAGCTGGTAAGCCAAGCCAAAGCAGCTGGTGCTACCGTCACAACCACAGCCAAGAAGAAGGCTGCCCCGGCAAAGAAAAAGACTTCGGCAAAGTCGACAACGACAGCCAAGAAAACTACGAAGAAAGCCCCAGCAAAGAAAACAACCGCGAAGAAAGCCCCTGCGAAGAAAGCGTCTGCTACCTCGAAGAAGTAGTTTTCTTCTTGCTCATCGTCTCAAGATTGACAATAAAGTAGGTTAAAGCCTCATCAAGATCGATTGATTGGCTTTTTTGTGTGCGATCAATCTGGCGCAACTGCGTAATCAGTTTTGGTAGCTGCGAAGAGTCTATGCTGCGCGCTAATTTCTGTATCTGGCTGATGGCGTACGGGTGAACGCCAGCGGCAGAAGCGATTGACGAAGACTGCGTACCGGCTGGCGCCGTGACCACGACAGCCAGTAGCTGAAGTTGCCGCGCAAGCATAGCGACAATTTGTTGGGGTTCAACCCCTTGTGCGCGCTGGTCTCGATACAGCCGTAGTGACTGGCGAACATCACCGGCTAAAGCCGCATCAAGCAGATCAAAGAGCGAAGATTGCGGTAAAGCTTCGGTTAGTAGGTCAATTGTCTCACGTGTAATGTGTGAGTCGTAAGCCGCTAACTTATCGAGTTCGTTATGCAGCATATATTGATTGCTACCACAGCGTCGCACCAAATACTGAGCATCGTCCCTACTGAGTTGGGCGCCTCGATCCGAAGCCTCTTTTTGCAGCCAAGATGGCGCCTGAGCAGGGTCAAGTGCGTCAAAAGTCGTAAAGTCTGTTTTCTTTTGTAAATACTTCGCGTAACCAGTACGTTTATCTAGCTTTGGTTCTATGATCAAAACCTCAACCGTATCAGAAACGGCGTCGAGCAATGACGTGTAATCATCATGAAAACCGCGAACTTTACTTGGCTGCTGTAGAACAACACATTTTTTCTCTGTCAAAAATGGCAAACTGCCGAGAGCATCCACTACCTTTTGCAAATCGGCCTCTTCGCCATCAATCCGCTCGAGTGCATACTCGCCGTATTGTTCGATGAATTCATAAATAAGCCGGTTTTGCTCCTGCGCGAGCAAGAAGTCATTGTCACCGCTCAGCGTGCGTATCATGACGTTAACACCTGGCAAGTTGTACAGACGTGAGTGCCCCGCCCCGCGACTTTGGTTTTTTCGATAACTGATGCGCACCGAACACATGGATGACCCTCGCGCCGAAACACGCGAGCAAAATCCATATAACTGCCTTTTTTACCCTCAGCATTTACATAATTACGGTTTGTCGAGCCACCTTTCTCGATTGCCAGACGCAAGATAGTCTGTAGTTCACGAAAAAGAGCATCAAACTGCGCCTCTGGTACCTCACCGACAGGTTGTGCGGGATGGATGCGGGCTGCCCAGAGCGACTCATCGGCATAGATATTGCCGACCCCCGCAATAACAGATTGGTCCAACAGAGCCGCCTTGATCGAGCTATTTTTACGCCGAAGAAACCGCGCGCGAAACACGTCTACACTGGTTGCCTCATCCAGTGGCTCCGGTCCGACGCGCTGGAAAAAAGGTAGCTCATAGACCGCGTCAGTGGGTAATAGCCTCATCCAGCCGAACTTCCTTTGATCATTAAAGAACAGATGACTCCCGTCAGAAAAAGTGATCGTGACCCGCGTCGATGAGTCCGGAAGCGCATGAATTAAGCTGTCGCTGGGATGACCAGCGCCAAAGCGTACTGAACCCTCTGAGCCGTCTGTATCACTCTGCACGAACACCAGCTGCCCTGTCATTTTTAAATGCGTCACCAGGCTATAGTTGCTGCTCAGGTTGATAATGAGCACCTTGGCACGCCGAGACACCGTCTTGATGACCGAGCCAAGCAAAAATTGGTTGACGTCAGCCGGTGCGTTAGGAAAGCCTTTTGGCCAATCAAAATCAACGGCGGCGATGCGCCGGCCGGGCAAAAGCCGTGCAAGACCACTTCGGACAGTTTCTACCTCAGGCAACTCTGGCATACGTTCTATTATAACGCGGGGCTCCGTAGTATACTACCGGTGAAATGGATAGTATCGATACGATTTTAGGCGCCAAAAAACGGACGCAGGAACCCCCGGAGATTCGTATAATAAAGGACTTCGTGGCGCGTGAGTTTCATGAAACATGCCACGTGCGCATCAGCCGCTCAGATATTGCAATAAGTGTAGAGAATGGTGCGATTGCCAACATGGTACAAATGCGCGTTCATGATATTCGTGAGGCCTGCGCCACTGATAAAAAAATCTATGTGCGTATTGTTACGTCTGCCTGAGTAGGTGCGTGAGGTCACTTTTTAACTGTTCAAGACTCTGGTAGGCAATCCCCTCCATGCCGACAGCCTGCGCACCGCTGACATTGTCCTGGTTGTCATCAACAAAAATACATTCCTGCGTTGAAACATGTAGCCTGTCTGCGGCCAACATATAAATCGCTGCGCTCGGCTTGGTTACACCAACGCGGAACGACTCGACGATATCATCAAATAAGCGCTGCTCCTCAGTATCGAGGAGGTGTGTGGTTATCCAGTCGCTGCCGATATTACTCAGAATACCCGTTGTATAACTCTGATGAAGCTCACGAATATAACCAAGCAGTGCAGTATTTTTACCAAGCTCCGTCGACTTAACGTCCTCTATACGCTGAGGTGCATGACCGGTGACATCTTTGAGCCGCCGCAGATACTCGTCATCAGACACCATGCCAGCGTCATGCGCCCGGTTTATATCATGTAGTGATTGCCTATCAATGTCAGCTGGTAGCTGGTCAAGGAAGCGCTGCCACGTTCCTGTCGCCAGCACACCGAAACAGTCAAATATAATTGCTCTATGCGTCATACCCCCTACTGTATCGTAAAACGCTACAGACGAGTATCGCGAACAAAGTCGCGATACTCAGGAATCTGGTCTTCAAACAAACGGGCAGTACGCGAGCGGTTACCCGCAAATGACCCCTCAGACCGGCTGCACGATGTTGTCCAGGTGCGTTGGTCAGTCTCGCCGTCGACGACAGCCTCAAAGACGTAGCGCTTCCCTGACGGGCAAACACCGTCTTCGCGCTCTGGCGCACCCGCTTGGGCTTCGCTGAAGCCGGTCGTGTCGAGCGCGTGCAAGAAAGCCTCGTACGCGCGTGAGGTGTTTGGCAGACGACTACGATCGGCCACCACTAAGTCATACCCACTCAATATCTCAATTGTACGAGCTTGAGCACTCACGGTTATACGGATAGCCCGATACTCTTCATCGGCGACAATTCCGCCATATTCGGTGTAGATTACCTCTGAATCATCTTCTGCGTAGGAAATAGCGGTTGCTGTCTCAGTAGATGTTTCGGGTGTACTGTCAGGTGAAGCAATACTCAATACACCGGCGATCAAACCGGCGACGATAATCACGATAAATGCTCCGCCAATGACGTATTTCATAACAACACTATTATACAACTGTTGAGACTATTTCGCAATAGTTTTTGAGTGATCTTTTGTGTGCTTGCGTTAAAGCTCTCCCCAGTGTGAGCCGATAGACACATCAACTTCGAGATGAACAGGTAGTGTATAAATGTTTTGCATAGTGTGCTTCATTTTTTGCGCGAGTTTTTCGGCGTCTTTGGCCCGACACTCTACGAGTATCGAGTCATGGATCTGCAGAAGCTGCATGGCGCCCGAGGGAAGAATGTCATCAATCGCCACCATGGCCATCTTCATTATGTCGGCCTCTGTTCCTTGTATGGGCATGTTGATAGCGGCGCGCTCTGCGGCCTGACGAACAACAAAATTACTCGACTTGATATCAGGGGTTGGGCGGCGGCGACCAAATAACGTTTCGACGTACCCCACGTCCCGCGCTTGCGTCTTCAGGCTCTCGATGTACTCCATAATTGGCTTGCGGATCGAGAAATAGCTGTCAATAAACTTCTTCGCTGCTGCATAGGACATACCCGTTGCCGCAACGAGACCGTGCGGGCTCATGCCGTAGAGAATGCCAAAATTAATAACCTTCGCATCTCGGCGCATCGTTTTGGTTACCTCTTCTGGCTTGCGCCCATAAATCTGCGCAGCTGTTGCCGTATGAATATCAGCCCCGTCATTAAACATAGAGATGAGTTCTTTATCATCAGCCAGGTAAGCCGCCAGGCGAAGCTCAAATTGTGAGTAGTCGGCACTGATCAACTGATTGCCCTTCTCGGCGACAAACGCTCGTCGTATTCGTTTACCGAGCTCAGTTCGCACGGGGATATTCTGCAGATTTGGGTCAGTTGAGCTCAGACGACCCGTCTGAGCGATGGTAAGGTGAAACGACGTATGCACACGCGATCGCTCATCAACCAATTCGGGTAGAGTGTCGACGTAGGTGCTCTTGAGCTTGGTGTACTCACGGTATTTGAGGATGGCTTCAATGATAGGGTGCTGCCCACGCAGCTTACCGAGTTGGTTTGCCGCGGTCGAGTAACCCGTTTTACCCTTCTTGATGCCATCGGTCGGTAGCTCCATATCAGTAAAGAGGACTTCGCTGAGTTGCTTCGGTGAAGAAACGTTGAACTCTTTATCGGCGTAGCCGTAAATCTCTTGTTCGACGTCACCAATATCATCGGCTAACTCGTCTGACATATCGTTCAGATAGTCCGTATCAATCTTAATGCCCTCATGTTCCATGCGCGCCAATACGGGTATAACTGGCCACTCAATATCTCGAGCTAGATCAGTAATTTTCGGAATACCAGAAAAGGACTCAACCTGTTGTCTATGCAAATGTTTGATAAGAGCGCTGACTTCACCAGCTCGGGCTCGAAACTCTTCGTCTGTCGTTTCTTCGAAGGAGGACCCCTCATAACCAAGCTCCGTTTGTGCCAGCTCAGTTAATGACTGTTCCCGACGAAGTGGGTTGAGTAAAAAAGCGCCAACAAAAACATCATGATCGACCTGGGGCATCGGCACACCAAGCTCATACAGAACCTGCAAGTTCGCCTTCGTATCGTGCCCAATAATGCGCTTAACCGGCGAAAGGCAACGAGCCAAAACCTCTGCTGATATATTGGTCAGGCGAATCACATGCGTGGTGGGCTGATCGGCTACAGACAGCGCCAGGGCGTAGGGCTGCTTGCCGTGAGAATTCTTCGCCCGGCTGTGCATGTATACCGTGGCTGGCAACCGTAAATCGGACAGCGCCTCATCGCTATCATAGTACTGCACGTCTTCGGGGACGATACTTTCACGAGCTGGCAAAGCTGGTGTCGTGTGCGCTGGATCCTTGCTATTTCCGTTCATCGATTCGGGAAGTTGCCGTATGAGTGTTCGGAATTCGAGTTTCTCAAAAATATGCCGTATTTTTTCCACTTCAATGTCATCGCCATTCATCTTCGATACGTCGAAAGGAATCGGCACGTCGGTCCAAATTGCTGCTAATTTTTTACTCAAATAAGCCGACTCTTTGCCTGCTTCGAGTTTTTTGCGCACAGAATTTTTAATAAGATCAAGGTTTGCATACACGCCGTCGAGCGAGCCGTGTTCTTGCAGCAATTCTGTCGCCGTCTTTTCGCCAATACCTGCTACGCCGGGGATGTTGTCGGAGGAGTCGCCTTTGAGCGCCTTAAAATCGAGGAACTGACTGGCTTTGATGCCGTATTTCTTCTCTAGTGACTCTGGCTTAAACAGCTCTATGTTACTCAGGCCTTTTTTTAGTGCGTAGACATGCACCAGGGGGTTCACAAGCTGTAGCACATCAAGATCGCTGGTTACGAGTTGGGTTTCAATGCCCTGCTTGCTCGCCTCAACCGCAAAGGTTCCCATAATATCATCGGCTTCATAATCATCAATCTCGTACAGCGGCCAACCAAAAGCGTCGAGCAGCTCGTGTAGTACAGGAATTTGCTCATAAAAATCGGGTGGCGGTGGCGTGCGACCAGCTTTGTACTCAGGGTACATCTCTTTGCGTTTACGGATATTGGTTTTGGGCTTGTCCCAAGCAACGCAAACATAGTCTGGCTGAAGCTTTTTGATAACCTCCAGCGCCATAACGGCAAAGCCGTATACCCCTCCGGTAGGCGTCCCGTCTTTTGTGGAGAGGTCACGCATTGCATAGTAGCCACGGTAAAACACACTTTTTCCGTCAATAATCGCTAGTTTCTTGGGTTTCTCGCTACTCATATAACTCTAGTGTACCACTCGAGGACGCCACCTCTGCTATTGCCGCGGGTGCATTAGGTGGCTCGCCATGGTCGCTCCTGATAGCTGTCGCGAATTTTCTTTAAGGCCTCGTTTTGAATTTGTCGCACGCGCTCGCGAGTAAGGCCAATATGATCGCCGATGGCTTGCAGTGTCCGAGGCTCTCCATCAAATAAGCCGTGACGTAGCACGATAACGGTCTTCTGTGCCTGACTCAAGATATCCAGGCGAGAATGCAGATCCTCGTACTCGAGAGTTTTCAAGGCTTGATCTTCTGGTGACAACTGCGAGTTGTCTGGCAAAATACCATCTAGTGTCGCGCTTGAGTCATCATCACCGATAGGTTCATCCAGCGACATTGAGTAACTAAAGTCGTGCTCATATTGGAGTAGTCTTGAAATCTTCTCTTGATTAAAACCTGACATTTCAGAAACCTGCTGCATAAATGACTGACGATCGTGCACCGTGCCCTCGATTTTTTTAATTACCATACTCAGCTTGGTCATATCTTGGCGTAGATGAGTAGGCAGTCGCGCCACCTCAGTACTGCTGTTATATTGCTGGCCGCGCTGCATTGCTTGCCGTATCCACCAGGTCGCATATGTCGAGAACCGGTAACCTTTGGTGTGGTCAAATTTCTCAGCGGCACGCCTTAGGCCAATGTTACCCTCCTGAACAACATCTAATAATTGTTCGCCTGGCTGGCGCCGCTTCAGCGCAACTGACACAACAAGACGAACATTATGCGTCATGAGAGATTGTATTGCCGAGGCACCCATATCACGAATGGTGCTCATGCGGTCATGATCCACGGCACCGGCAGCGGCTTCTTTATTTACAAGCACCTCTTCGGCAACGCGTCCGGCGGCAACCTGTTTACTCAGAGATGCCTCCTCTTCAGGCGTGAGTAAATCATGACGGCCAGCTTGAGCCATATAGGCACCGAGCGAGTCCACGACTACGTGCGAATCAGTCTGCGCCATGCGACGAGCTTCTTCTCGCGCTTCTATGCTGTTTTCAACCGAATTATGACCGTTGTTTCTCATCGAGTAATAGTAGCAAAACACCCCTGCTATAAAAAGTTCTTCTGGCTAAATAGACAGCCGGAAAAACTAACGACTAAAGTGGGGTGCGGCGGCCCCCAACTCACTCACGAGAACCCTACCTATGGCGAGTGAACTCTTGAGCGTTTCGGGCAATCTGACCGAGAGCTGAGAATGGATTTTGGTGCGTCGCCGTTGGCTCCTCGCCAGTTCCGAGCGGGAAACGATGCATGCGGTTCGAACTGATCCAGCACGACACGGCTTAAAGCGTTACGGTATTATGAGCAAACCCTCACGAGATACCCCCGTTAATTATGCAAATCATGAACGCAGTAATCTTTCAATATCATGGATCGATAAAGACAACTATACGATGCCAGTTGAGTGGAGCGTTACCGAGTCTTCCTTGCTGATAGTTGTCTATAGCGAGAATGTTCATGCTGTTCTGGTCCAGAACGAGCTTGTCGCGTCTTCGTTCCTGCAGATATGGCACATGATCAAAAACTACGCGGGTAGTGACAGCCACACCTAATGCAAATTCACCGGTTCAATGCCTCGTAATATGGCCAAAATGAAACTTATGCTCAGAGATTCTGCTAACACGCCAAATGATAAAAGTTTATTGATAAGTTCTTTGGAAAAATTAACAAGATACGCACCGCTTTCATTCTGACAACTTAGGCTGAGCTAGCCTAACACCCAAAGCTAAGCTTCGCTGTGATCGCCCTAAATATTACCTGGGAATGCTTTGGAGTACCTCCCGGGCGCTCCTCTGGAACGTCGCAACATCATCGTTGTTTTCGATGATATCGGTAGAGTTTTGCTTGACATAGGCGACATTCATTTGTGCCTCCTCGGGCACGCCGGCTTTGGGTTGCCACTGTAGCTGCTCATGCGCCAAAAAGGTATCCATATCAATAGAGGCATCCTCGCCTGGGCGTGAATTTTCAATCGATCGGGCGTAGCGCACATCGTCACTCGCCTCGACCCAAATTAACCGCCCGTTGTGGCTTGTAATGAAATCGGCTTCTGCTGGTGTCCGAACGCTATAGATCGCGAGGCCGACATAATCACCTGCCGTGCTTGCCTTCTCATATAACTCAAGTGCTTGCTTGAGTACCGTATCTGCACCGGATTTTTCTCGTAGATAATTGGCGGTTTCGGTCATGTTCGCTACCGATATCGGGTCGTTCTTACTGGCATGTCGTTGCCGCGACTGTTCGCGTACAATATCGCCCAGAGATACACCGAAGTAGCCAGACTCAACAAACCACTTCGCAAGGGTGTCCTTGCCACTGCGAGGTAGTCCAGCAATCCCGACTATATTCATGTGTCTCACCTGCCCTATTTAATGTAGTCTTGTAAGCGTTTGCTCTCGCGGTGTTTGCGTAGTTTCGCCAGGGCCTTGGCTTCGATTTGGCGAATACGCTCACGCGTCACCATGAACTCTTGGCCGACTTCCTCGAGCGTGTGACTCTTGCCGTCTTCTAGCCCAAAACGCAGCTTGAGTATCTTTTGTTCTCGCTCAGTCAGTGTTCCGAGTAAGCCTTTTACGTGTTCTTTTAAAAGTGAACCGGTAGCAGATTCTTCAGGGGTGATTGTGTCTTCATCAATGATGAAGTCGCCCAGCACGGAGTCTTCTTCGTCATCACGTACTGAAGCGTCAAGACTCGATATGTCTTGCTTGATCTTCATGATGTGTTCAACTTTTTCGACTTCCAGATCCATCTCTTTAGCGATTTCTTCATGGGTCGGCTCGCGGTTGAGCTCTTGTGTTAATCGACGTTGTGTACGTAGCAATTTGTTAATGGTCTCAACCATGTGCACAGGAATACGAATAGTACGTGCCTGGTCAGCGATTGCCCGCGTAATGGCCTGGCGAATCCACCAGGTAGCGTAGGTACTGAACTTGAAACCCTTGTCTGGGTCAAACTTCTCAACTGCCCGCAGCAGTCCAGTGTTGCCTTCCTGAATAAGGTCGAGTAAGTCAAGGCCACGCCCGACGTAGCGCTTGGCAATAGAGACCACAAGGCGCATATTAGCCTCCGCCATCTGGTCTTTGGCGCCCGGCTCACCGGCCACTACTTTGTTGGCCAGTATAAGCTCTTCTTCCGCGCTCAAAAGAGGTATCTTACCGATTTCTCGCAGGTACAACCGAACAGAGTCATCGGAGATGTCGTCGAGATACGAGGTGTTTTGCGGGATAACTTCTTCGTCATCATCAGAAACCCACTCATCGCTCATCTCTTTTTTATCAAGTTCTGGAGGTATGACTATCTCAACTCCACTATCAGTGAGCTCGGTGTAGAGGGTGTCGAGAACTTCCTCGTTTTGCGGCGTATCCGGAATAACCTTAAAGATATCTTTTTGGTCAATCTTCTTGGTTTTCTGCGCCGTATCAATCAGCTTCATGACCGCTTTTGGGTCAAGCGCCTCTGGAGCTTCCTGCTTCTTGTCTGACTGTTTCTTGCTTTGCTTCTTCTTTGATCCTTCTGCCATGCGCGCTGTCTTCTCCCTGCTTAATGCTTTAACAATGCGTTGAGCCGATGTACTTCCGTGAGGAGTTCGGCCTGTTTGTTTTCATCGGCATCCTCCAATTGAGTGAGAATAGCCTGCTTTTTGTACTTAACATATTGTTCAACGAGGCGAGTCTTTATGCGGCTGGCTTCATCACGAAGCGCAACGAGATCAAGATCTTTATATAATTCCTCAAACTGCAATTCTAGAATTTTAACATAATCTGCGTGTTCCTTCAAAGTCGGGTCGGTGCGTAACTCCTCTATCGGGGCGCCTTTGTCGATAATTGTATCGCGTAGGTTGCGCGCAGCCCCTTCCTCTAACACCTCTGATGGTATGGCCAGAATGCTCTTGCGGATAGCCGGCTGGAACAGGGCCAGTGCCATCAGGTGGTTCTGGATTTTATTGCGTTCTTGGCGGGCCTTATCTTGAGCAGATGCGTCGGCAGTGGCGGTTGGCTTCTTGCGTTTGGCTGGCTTTTGCTTGGACTGCGACTGGCGCAATTTGGCACGCAGAGAATCTTGTGACACCTCAAGCTTACGTGACAGAACTCCCAGGTAATGATCTTGTTCAACCGTGTCTTTGATAGAGCCAATAACTTTGAGCACAACGTCGCTAAACTCACGCTTGCCTTGTGCCGTGGTGATGTCGAGCTGTTTTTCGTATCGCTGGATCAGCCAATCAACTGCATAGACTGGATCCTCGATAACCTCACGCCACGCGTCAAGATTATCGCGAATCAGATCATCAGGGTCTTTGCCGGCGGGCAATGGCAGCACACTCAACGAGACGCCAACTTCCGCCGCTACAGCAATAGAACGCTCAATAGCGTTCTGGCCAGCGTTATCTTGGTCAAAACAAATCCGAATATCATCAGTAAAGTGCAGCATGGCCTTCAGGTGGTGCGGCGTGAGGGCTGTTCCGGCGGTAGCGACCACGTGGCGCGTGTCAGCCTGGTGTGCAGCCACCACATCTAGATTGCCCTCAACCAGTACAGCGTACTTCTGTTGGCGAATAGCCTCTTTGGCGAGGTGAAAAGCATAGACATGCCGGCTCTTGTCATACAGCACCGTCTGCGGGGTGTTGATGTACTTGGGTGCGTCTGGATTATCTTTGAGTAGTCGGGCCGTAAAGCCAATCACCCGTCCCTGTCGGTCCATCAGCGGCACCATAATGCGGCCGCGGAACATATCACTGGGGCGGCTATAGCGTTGCGTGACTAAACCAGCGCCTTTGAGCTCGCTGTCGCTGAAGCCTTTCTTGCGCAAATAATTATAGAGTTCGCTGCCTCCTTCTGGCGAGTAGCCAATCCGAAACTCGAGAGCAATATCCTTGCGAAAGGCACGTTTTTTCAGAACATATTCGAGCGCCCCTGTGTTTTTTGTGAACTGCCGTTGATAAAAATGGGTGGCTGACTCGAGGGCTTCGTACAGGCGCTCTTTGTGCTTGGTGTTTGAGCCAGCCTTGGTCGAGCGGTACTGGTCAAGGTCAATTCCTGCCTTACGCGCTAGTTGCTCCAGCGCGGCCTTAAAATCTAGCCCCTCTACCTCCATCAGGAAGCTGAACATATCACCACCCTTGCCCGAGCTAAAATCGTGCCAGATCTGTTTTTCTGGGCTGACCATGAAGCTTGGTGTTCTTTCGTTGGTAAACGGGCTCAGTCCTTTTAAATTGCGGCCAGAGCGCTTGAGCTCAATAAACTCACTAACGACATCTTCAATGTCTAAACGACTCTTAATATCTTCGACCGCGTCCATAGGTACTAGTGTACGTTTATTCAGTGATTCGAGAAAGTACTCATGCTTCTTCTTTGTGCAATCATCTGTAATGAATTATCATAGAAAGCATATGGATCTTAACGCTAATCCAAACAATGGCATGAAAAAACGCATACTCATCGTTGCTGGCGGTGGCTTGCTGTTGATACTTCTGATTAGTGTGTTTATTGCGGTCATCTTTTCTGAAGAAGATATTAATGCCAACCTTGTACGCATTGCTCAGCGGCAAGAAGAAATTGTGCGTATCGCCGAGCGCGGCTCAGAAAGTGCCCGCGACAATCAGCTCAACTCACTCGCGACGACGACACGGGCAGCGATTGCTTCTTCGCAGAACCAAACAGTCAATCGGCTCGCGCAAAATGAGATATCTCTCAACAGCTCACAGCTAGAACTACGGCAAGACGAAACAACGACACAAGAGCTGCGCTCTGCTGAAGAAGCGAATCGTTTTGATGAGGTCTTTATAGAGGTCTTTGTAGCAGAGATAAGCGAGTATCGCGCTGATGTTGAGCAGACGTATGAGATTGCAACGCTGACTGCGGACCGAGAGCTTCTAGAGGCTCTGTACAACGAAGCAACCTTACTGCTAAACACACTGCAATAGCCGATGTCTAGTCGATAATAGGCGTGTCATCTCCCGCTTTGGTGACGAGGTCATAACTGTGGCGAATCAGCCCCTGAATCTCTTCCCACGGGAGCTGTCCGGTCAATAAGATCGTGTTCCAGTGTTTTTTGTTTAGGTGATAGCCCTCGAGTACCGTCTCAAATTTCTGGCGCAAGGTCTCGGCCAGAAGCGGGTCGCATTTGAGGCTCAAGCGGACGGGGTCTTTTCCCTCTGCAATCAGAGCGAACATCTTCCAGGAACCATCAACCTCAGTGGCCTGCAAGCCAGCCGAGCTGGCTTCCTGCTCACTGTTTGCTGCGGATTGCTGTGTTGCAGATTCCGCGTCTCGCTCAACGTACGACGTGTACGATTCGCTGCGATGCTCTTCTGCGCCGTGCACTCCACTAGCATTGATGGCTCCTGACCCATTTGAAGGCTCGGCGTCGCCTTGTTCTCTGCTCACCTGCGTGGCGAGTGATTGGTCTGGTACTCCACTAGCATTGATGGCTCCTGACCCATCTTGCGACTTCTTGTGCTGCTCAGCGTCGCCTTGCACTCCCTCAGTATGCGTGGCGCCTGGCTTATTGGACCTGGAGGGAATAAATGCTTTGTACACGGCAACGCCTTCGCCAAATGGGTAGTCCAGTTGGCTGTTGGGCATGCTCAGTATATAGTCCTCAACGGTTTTGTGATCCATCATTACCTACTAGTATCAATCACCTCTACGGCTTCTGTCAACGAGTCGACAATCGCGTCAGCACCAGCGTCCATTAACGCTTCGGCCGAGCTGAAGCCTTGTGTTATGCCAATTGTCTTATGCACGCCAGCTGCTTTACCAGCGAGCATATCGCTCTTGCCGTCACCGATATACACCACCTTGTCTGCGGTCGTCGATAGCTTGTCTATGCACAACAGCAAACCTTCTGGGTCTGGCTTGTGTTTTGTATACTGCGTGGTTTCGACAATTTCTTGAAAGTACTCACGCAGCCCAAACTGGTCAAGTCGACCATACGTCAGCTCATTGAAGCCGGTAAATACGCCAAGGCTATAGTGCATATCAGTTAGCTGCTGTAGTGCAGCGTGAGCCTCATCAAACCCGCGCAACAAATGAATGTTTTGCTCGTGGTGCGCCAGATGCAAGCCCTCAAGTTCAGCAGGGTCATGACCAGGCGCAAGCAAGCGATACATTTCGGCTATGGGCTTACCTGTCACCTCGGCTATGTCTTCACGGGTAATACCCAGGACACGCCTGTCTAATAGCACGTGCTCCATGGCCTGATAAATCATCTCACGCGAATCTATCAGCACGCCGTCCATGTCAAATATGACAGCCTCAACTGGTCGATCGTTTTTCATCTGCTCTGGTGTACTCATCTACCCCTACTATAATTTATGTTGGCACAAAACATGAACACGCAAGTCGACTTGCGTGTTCAGTGCATGTTTTTTAGTGTATGGTTTTTATTCTTGTTCAGCTTTGCGGCGAGCAAAGAGGAAGTAGAACGCAGCTAGTGCCGCGAGGACAATAAGTATCCACGCGAACGTCATGCCGAAGGAAGAGTCGTCTGCTGCCTCATCAACGGCGCCTCGTACCTCGCCGTTTTGCTCATCGGTGTCATCTGAAGCGCTAAGGGTTTGCGCGTCATCTTCAGATTCTTCGCCGTTGTTGGTGTCTTCGTCATCTTCTTGGTTAGCACCTGTGTCACCATCACCTGCTGTGTTGGCCTGGGCGAACAATACGCCGTCACCACCGCCAACGCCTGCTTGTTGGCCTGTGTTCGCGCCCTCAACCTGACCGTCGCCACCGTCAACGGGCGGCAGATCATCAGTCTGGGTCTCATCTTCTGGTTCAGTTGCTTCTTCTTCGGTGTCAAGAAGCACGCCATCGATGATGTGCACTACGCCGTTGTTAGCCTCGACATCAGGCTGGATGACTTGTGAGTCGTTTCCGTCTGCATCGGTAATGAACACATCACCTTCAACGATGCTCACAGTAAGTGTCTCACCAGTAAGAGTTTCTATTTCCTGACCGTCTGATAGGTCGCTTGAGAGAACCTTCTGATCAACCACGTGGTAGAGCAAGATATCTGCAAGCCCATCAAGCGCCAGCAGTTCTTCTGCAGTCAGGTCAAGTGCTCCAAGCAGCTCAACAAATGCATCGTTTTCTGGCGCAAATACTGTGAACTCATCTTCTTCGTCAGCTAATACTCCGTCAAGTCCAGCCTCATCAATAGCAGCCCGCAGCACACTCAGATCATCCGTAGTCTGCACAAGCCCATAGATACTGTTGTTCACCGTAACCTGTACGACGTCTACAGAGTCTCCTGGATTCGACCGACTACCATCTTTGTTGCCTGCCTCGTCTCGAGTTTCGAAATAGATAGTATACTCACCATCCTCAAGTCCCTCTGTGCTCCATTCATATTCGTGTGTTGAACGACCATCTTGGTAGAGACTAGTTTGCACATAGCCATCTGGTCCTTCGATGTGGAAGTAGGTGTTCATTGGGTTTTCGTCAGTAACTTGACCTTCTAGCGCCACACTGCCGTTTACTACTTCACCACCTTCAGGAGAAATAATCTCTGCAACTGGAGCTATATTATCAACCGTAAAACTGTGCTGCCGGTTGTTTGCGTTATTGTTCCAGTAGCGAGTATTGCCGACTTTGTCCGTACCACGTAATGTTACATAGGTTACACCGTCTTGTATCTCATTTGTGTCCACAGTAACCGAGTAGTTGTCACCGTTTTTTTCTAGGCTATTGTTGGTTTTTCCATTTTCATAGACGAACGTCTTGTTGCCATCCTCCATAGGTACAG
>CAZGPJ010000008.1:0-15590 GCA_964527485.1 uncultured Candidatus Saccharibacteria bacterium | reverse complement strand
TTCAGAGTATCGAAGATTTCTTCGGTAATGTCAGCAGCAAGGTGGCGAACCGCAAGACTATCGAAAGTTTGATTAAAGCAGGGGCATTTGATCGCTTCGCTGACCGTGCCAAGCTTCTGCACAACATTGAAAACCTGCTCGCTTACACTTCGCGTATCCAGAAGCAAAGGCAGAGCGGCCAAACTGATTTGTTTGGTGCCGCCGACGGTAGTACGGATGTCGTTCAGGCACCACTACGGCTCGATGAGGACTCCCCTAAAGTGTCAGACCGTGAGCAGCTGCTGTGGGAACGAGAGCTACTGGGCATTTATATATCTCAAGATCCGCTCGCCTCTTTCAAGGATATTTTGGCAGAGCAAACCGTTCCAATTGCGGAACTAGAGGTAGGACACCATAAAAAGTCCGTCAAGCTAGGGGGCGCAATCCAGGAATTCCGCGAGATCACAACGCGCAAAGGTCAAAAAATGGCCTTCGTGAAGATCGACGACGGGACAGGAGAGATCGAAGGGGTTATATTCCCCGGGGTTTATCAACAAACAATCGGCATTTGGGAGCGCGACCGTGTTGTCATTATGAATGGCAAAGTTGATGGGTACGACAGAGACGGCAATGAAATTTCTCCCGTAAAATGTATAGTCGATGACGCCCGTGAAATTACGTATGAGCAAGCCAAGGAATATCAGTCAACGGGTAAGCGGAAGAAAACACCCAAGACAAGCAAAGATAAGCAGCCACAATCTCAGAAAACTGAGCCAAGCAATCATTCGCGTGAGGCACCGCCGCCGCGTGTGTATGTACGGATATTTGATACCAGTGACCAGGAGCTTCTTGTGCGTTTAAAGCAGGTCATCGATTCTCATCCAGGAGCTACGGAAACGGTGTTTGTCCTCGGCGAAGCAGCCAGTAAACAGATCGTGAAGCTACCTATGAATATACAGCCAGACGATGAGGTAAGGGCAGAACTCTCGACAATCGCTGGTGCTGATAACGTGAAACTGCACTAGCTGCGGCGAGAGCCTAGATGATGTAGCCGACTTTGTCTGAGAGGAAGGCTGTCAGTAGCAATAAGGAAACAAGACAAATGTCGAGCATTGGGTGGTGCATAATGAAGTCGCCGCCCTTTTGTAGAAACTTGCGCATGCGAATGCCGTGTGAAATCAACATGCCGGAGGCCGCCCCGCCGCTTAATATGCCAATACCGAAGGTGGCCCAGGCAAACCGTCCGCCAACAAGAGATTCGATACGTGTGACGGCTTGAACTTCTGGGTTGGCATCGGGAACTTCCATGGAGATTATGGCTTCTTGAGAAGTAGCGGGTTCTGCTGCGGGTTCGTCTGCTTGTGGTTGTGAGGCTGACGTAGGCGCAACCGGCTGAGCGTACATGGCGACAACAATTGTTTGGGCGTCGGTGTTTTGGTAGTTTTGTGCGTTCACGAAGCCAAATCCAACCTCACGAAAACGTTCGTCAAGCATATTGTCTCGATGTGTTGGACTGTTCATCCACCCCTTTATAGTCTGGTCGCTGGTCAGAAAGCCGTAGGCCAAGTTTTCGCCAGCTTTTACGTACTCATAATCAACTTCGTCAATAAAGACCCACGGCTGTTCGCCGTCTGGTGTCGTGTGTGACCAGTAGTTCCTTCTCGCCATGTCTTCGGCCTTCGCTTGCGCCGCACGGGAGAGAGTTTGGTTTATCTCAAGCGGCTGTCGGTCGTTTCGGGCGCGCTCGGTATTCGTGCCACGTAGGAGGCTACTCGGACTCATTTCTGTGGCAAAGGCCAGCACTCCTGTGTGCGACGGGCTGCGGAGGGACGCAAAGAAAAACGTGCCAATGATCAGAAGCAACACAGGTATGTACGGCCAATACGATGAGTTATACCGCTTGGTCTTTTTGTGGTGTTTGCCGTGTCGTTTTTTATGGGCTGATTTTTTTTGTTTTGCCATGAGGTTGACTCGAATATAGACATGCTCACTATACCATGTTACTGCTGGTAGCGAAACCAGTGTAGTGCCATTGCCACGGCAACGCTCACGTTAAAAGACTTCTTCTGGCCACACATGGGTATCTCAACCAGCTTTGAACACTGTTTTTGTATATCTGGTGCAACACCAGCGATTTCATTACCAGCAATGAGGGCAATGGAGTTGTCGGTCAATCGGGTTTTGTGTAGGGGATAAGCTGATGACCCTTGTTCAAGACCGATGATCTGTATGCCTGTCTTTTGAAGCTCATCGATAAGGTATATAACACTGTGGTGCTGACTCCACTGTACGGATGTTTCAGCCCCAAGCGCCGTTTTATGAATTGCGTCATGGTTTTTTTGCGCAACGTGAGGCAGCCTGGCGTCATCAGGCTGGCCAATAGGGTAGGGAGTGTAGCCCGTGAAATAGACGTGTTTCACGCCGAGGCCGTCGGCTGTTCGCAAGAGCGAACCAACGTTATGGGCGCTCCGTATATCGTGCAGAATAAGATACAGGTCTGTGTGGGTGCTCATGGTGCCTTAGTATACGGAAAAACCATGGCCAGGTGGAGCATAAGCGGTTATACTGGTGCGTAAGATGAGCAGAGATCAAAGATACGATGAAGAACAGGCTACGCAGCGACGAGCATCAATACTGCGGCTCCAGTATGTCGATACAACACAACAAGAAAAAAAGCTATATCCAGATCTACTGCCCGTAGAAACCTTGTATAAAGCGCGCGTTATTCCGCTCCACGCTGACCAGCATGCCATTACCTTCGGCGTTACCAACACAACATCCAAGCAAACTATGGAGGCGCTTCATCATAAATTCCTCGATCAGCGTATTTCGTTTGCTCTGATTTCAGACACTGGTTACCGCGAATACATGAAACTGTACGATCCACCGAAAAAGATTGAATACCAAGACATTTCACTCAATACTGCGGGTAGTGCCGATCTGGTCCAGAATGTGTCGGCGACATTAGAGAAAATTCGTTCCGACGATATGCTTGGCTACCTTGTGCAGCAGGCACATAAATTGGGCGCCTCGGACATTCACCTAGAGACGAAGCGCGATACAACATCTATTAGATTCCGAATAGACGGAGTACTGCAGCCGGTTGCCCAGTTGAGCCGAGAGAAGTACCGGCCACTTCTGTCGACTATTGCCAGTGCGGGAAATGTCTCGACGGCAGCTGATTATGCGCAGCAAGGTCATATAACCCAAGATGTGCGACTGGCCGATGAATCGCGCGTGCAGGTGAACGTGCGCTTAGAAACGGTGCAAACTATTCACGGCATGGATGTAGTTATGCGCTTGTTTAATATGCGCCCAGATATGTACAATCTCGACAGTCTTAGTTTGTCCGCGCAAGAGCGAGCGGTGGTCGATGATATTATCAATCGCCCCAGCGGACTGGTGTTGGCAGTGGGGCCGACAGGCTCGGGTAAAACGACAACACTTTACTCGATGCTGAACTCTCTGAATACGCCCCAGCGCAAAATCATAACTCTTGAGGACCCAGTCGAATACCAACTTGATGGAATAACGCAGATACCGATTGCAACGAAGTCGTCCACCGACATAAGCTTCGCCGAAAACTTGCGCGCTACATTGCGACTCGATCCGGATATTATCATGGTGGGTGAAATTCGAGACCTCGACACGGCGCAAACGGCATTACAGGCAGCTTTGACTGGCCATCTTGTGCTCTCCACCTTTCACGCTTCGAGTGCGGCAGCGGCCCTCACACGCATGGCTGATGTAATCGGTAAAAATCCTCTTTTTGTCACGTCTATTCGCCTCGTTATGGCGCAACGTCTTGTCCGTCGGCTAGACGAGAAGACGAAGGTTGCCTATCAGCCAGACGAGCCGACACGGGCCAAGCTTCAGCAGGTTATTAATACGCTGCCGCCGTCTATCAGCCGACCTTCGCTCGATAATGTCACCCTGTATCGAGCCGGCACATCAGATGAAAACCCCTACGGCTACCGTGGCCAGGTGCCGCTACGAGAGCAGTTCACTATGTCCGATACGCTTCGTCAAACACTCGAACAATACGCTCAAGCAGTGACAACAGAGCAGCTCGAGGCAGCAGCTGTGGCAAGCGGTATGCGCACCATGTTGCAGGATGGCATTCTAAAGGTCCTTGCCGGCGAGACAACGCTCGAAGAGGTCTACCGCGTTATCGGATAACGTCGGCGATGCGCGGCACGAGTCGCTCATCCATAATGCTTGGAATGATTGATTCAGGCGTGGGAGCCTCAACAAGCTCAGCAATCGTCTCTGCTGCTGCCAGCTTGTGCTCTTCTGTGATATTGCGCACCTGATTATCGAGAGCCCCGCGAAAAATTCCTGGGAAGCAGATAGCGTTATTTATTTGATTCGGAAAATCAGATCGGCCTGTGGCTATGATGCGCGCTCCAGCGCGCTTTGCTTCATCGGGTAGTATTTCTGGGGTAGGATTCGCCATCGCGAAGATGACTGGGTCGGCGTTCATAGATGCAACCATGTCTGGCGTGAGTAAGCCAGCTTGGGATACACCGATAAAGACGTCGGCCTCCTTAGTTATATCTTCAAGCGATCCATCAACATTTGACGCATTTGTGTAGTGCAGGAGCTTTTTCTTTTCATCATTTAGATCAGACCGGTTGGCACTAATCACGCCTTTGCTATCGACGGCAAACATGTGTGGTTGAGCATAGCTATGAAGAAGTTTTATGATTGCGGTGCCCGCGGCTCCAGCTCCGACAATGACAATTTTGGCATCAGCTAGCTTTTGGCCTTTCAGTTTCATGGCATTTATCAATCCGGCCAAAACAACGATAGCGGTACCGTGCTGGTCGTCATGGAATACAGGGATCGGCAGACTATCCTTTAGGCGCTCTTCAATTTCAAAACACAGTGGTGCAGCAATGTCTTCCAGATTAATGCCTCCAAAACTTGGGGCAATTGCTTCGACAGCAGCCACGATTTCGTCAGCGGAGTGCACGTTCAGCACGATAGGTACTGCATCAATGTCAGCGAAATGCTTGAAGAGCATCGATTTACCTTCCATGACAGGCAAGGCTCCATATGGGCCGATTGAGCCAAGTCCGAGAACAGCTGAACCGTCACTAACGACAGCGACATTATTTCTCAGCCACGTATAGTTTCTGGTTTCAGTCGGATTCTGTGCGGTGTAGCTTGATACCGCTGCGACTCCCGGGGTGTAGTAAAGACTTAACTTGGCGACATCATCGATTGTATCTTTGAGGGATACCTGGATTTTACCGTGGAACTTTTTGTGGATATCGAGGGCTTGTTGATTGATGTCGTTTTTCTTGCTCATGCCCTTAGCTTACACCGATATGGGTGAGATGAGAACGACAAAATGAAATGAATCCGACACTTTGCTTGACCTAAAGCCCAATCTCCTATAGTATATCCTCGTTATGCAATCAGTTATTGAGAAAATCCAAGCACAATACAAAAAACCTCACGTCACTGATGTGCGACCTGGTGATACGGTCAAAGTCCACCAGCGCATTCAAGAGGGCAGCAAAGAGCGTATTCAGGTATTCCAAGGCCTCGTCATTCGAGTGACACGCAAGCAAAGCCACACCAGCCGGATAACTGTACGTCGCGTGAGTGGTGGGATTGGTGTAGAGAAGAGCTTTCTTCTGCACAGCCCACTCGTGGTAAAAGTTGAGGTAACCAAGCGCAGCAAGGTACGTCGTAATTATCTTAGCTACATGCGCAACCGCACCGGTAAATCTGCCCGCCTCAGTGGAGTAGATTTTGACCGCGAAGCCGTCAATGCTGAGCCAGAAGCTCCCGTCGCAGAGACAGAAGCCGAGGCAAGTGCGGCGGAGACAGAGGCCAAAACGACCAAGACTGAAGACGAAAAGGCAGCCGGCGCCAAGAGCTAAAGTATTCGCTAAAAAAAGATTCACTTAAAACACCGATGCCAGTGCGCTTCGGTGTTTTTTTGCTAGTATAGACATATGATTGCTGGTCTCGATGAAGTCGGTAGGGGGTGTTGGGCTGGTCCGCTGGTAGCCGGAGCAGTAGTGCTTGAGCAAGATATCGATGGTTTGCGTGACTCGAAACAACTCCAGGACAAGAAACATCAAGACTTAGCCCAGCGCATACACGCAACTGCGCACGTCTCTCTGGGATGGGTCACGCCAGCCGAACTTGACGCCTGTGGGCTTACCGAAGCAGTGAGGTTAGCTATGCAGCGGGCGCTCGATGGACTAGATGCTCAACTGTATGATGAAATCATCATCGATGGGTCGTATAATTTTCTCGAAGGATACTCGACTGCGCCCACGAGAGCAGTTGTCCGTGCCGACGGATCAGAGCCCACGGTAAGCGCCAGCAGTATCGTCGCGAAGGTAGCGCGTGATGAGTTTATGAAAAACTTAGGAGTTGCCTATGCCGGGTATGGCTTTGAGGCGCATGTTGGTTATGGCACGGCCCACCATCGTCAGGCGCTTCAACAGTTGGGTGTCACTGACATACACCGTCGCTCATTCCGCCCAATCAAACGGTTGCTAGAGGCTGGCGATGTCAGCTGACGCTGGCGCACATGGCGAGGACGTTGCCGAAAACTGGTTACGGCGACATCGCTATAAGATCTTACACAGAAACTACGCCACGCCACGTTATGAAATTGATATTATCGCCAAACACAAGCGGTGGGTGTTCTTCGTTGAGGTTAAGTACCGCTCAACCGCGCAGCAAGGTTTTGGCGAAAACTATATCACCGAACGTAAACTGCAGCAGATGCTATATGCGGCTGAGTCCTGGGTAGCTGAACACGACTACGATGGTCCGTATCAATTGGCGGTCATATCTGTTGACGGTGACACAGTGCGCTTTATTGATGATATTTGGACGTAAAGAAATGCTTGGTTGTATCGAGGCTACGCGTTTTCCAGGCTGCTTGCCACTCAAGCATTTCCAGTGCTTGGTTGTATGAGCGCTCTAGGCCCGTGCTCATTCTTTGCGTAAAGAACTCTTCGAATTCCGGCTGAAACTTTTTATCACTAAAAGCCCTGGCGGCATACAGGGGCATACGGTAAAAGCTGAGGTCGCTTGAGAAGTTCTCGTCTAGCCAGTCCCAGTTGTGCTTGAGCCAGTCCCATGTTTGCTGTCTCGCGTGACGGTTCATGAAGCTATAGGCGATCCAGTAGGATACGTCTTGCAGACGGACGTGAGAAGAGGTTATTAATTCGAGACTTTCAGCAATCAACTCCGGTTGACGAAAGCCAGTGATGGCTGAGGCGAGTGTGGTTTTTTCTTCACTCAAGTGAGCTGAATTATGTAAACGGACGAGCTTGTCGAACGTCTGGCGATCACCGCGCTTGGCCACAGTGCCGAATACGGCTCCACGTAAATCAGGGTGCAGCAGACCACGTTTCGCTTGCTGCTTGCCGGTGGGTGCGGTCAAATCAGAGCGCATATCCTCGATAGACTCTATGTGGTGGAAGATATCCCAGCAGCGAGCAACGACCCACTCTTCATCAGCGGAGGCTGCCATGCCGATGATGATTGGTCGCAGTAGCTGGTCGAAGTGACTATCGGACTCATCACGATCCCAGCCGAGTCGTTCCAGCTGCTCGGCGACAAGCGCTCGCACAAACGGTTTCATTGCCTCACGTAGCTCTTCATCGTTCATGACGAGCCGTAGCGAGCCAATCCAGCTGCTGATGACTTCCCAAACCGCAAAGTTGTCTTCGGCAAAAAAGTTTTCGAGTAAAGCGAGCACTTCGGGCGTATCTCGGTAGCCGTATTTCGCAGCCTCAAAAGCATCGCTCAGTATGCCGATACGGTCGAGCGCAGGGAGCTTGCCTTTTTTGACATATGCCCCCAGGGTCTGTAGGTGGCTCGCGTTATATATGGTCCGATAGAAGCCGCTTTGGCCGCGGTTGAGCTTGAAGACATCATCAGCCACGTACTCGAGTGTTGTTGAGCGGGCTTCGAGAGTATCGACTTTGGCTGCCGGCGCTAAAAGTGGTATAGGCCAGAGAGTTTCATCGGACTTGCTTGCTTCTGGTTGGGTCATAAAGCGTTGCTGAGTGAGTCTTACTTGTGGTAGCTGTACATCGGCTTCAACAACAGGGTAGCCAGACTGTGAGGTCCAGTCATGCATGAAAGCACGCACAGGCTTATGGCTACTGTCTTCCAGCGCTTGCCACAGATCGACAGTATCTGTGTTGGCATACGCGTGAGTCTTGAGATAATGCTGCAGGCCAGTACGGAAGTCATCTGCTCCGAGGTACTGGTGTAGCATGTGAATTGCACTGGCGCCTTTGCTATAACTAATCGCATCAAAAATGGTGCGGATTTCTTCAGGATCATTCACAGGAACTTCAATGGGGTGCGTGTGTTTGAGCGTATCGAGTCGTAAGGCTTGCTGCTGTTCGCTTGAAGTAAACTGCGTCCACATGTCCCAATCAGGAAAGAGTTCGTTCACGGCTAAATACTCTACCCAGCTTGCAAAGCCTTCATTCAGCCACAAGTCCGTCCACCAGCGCATGGTCACAAGGTTGCCAAACCATTGATGAGCTAATTCATGCGCCACGACCATCGCGACATACTGCTTCGTTGACAGGGTGGTGTGGTTTGGGTCAACCAAAAGAGTTTGCTCGCGAAATGTAATGCACCCCCAGTTTTCCATAGCCCCTGAGGCAAAATCCGGCAGGGCAATCAGGTCACACTTATTCAATGGGTAGGGTATGGCAAAATAGCTGTCGTAAAACTCGATGCACCTGCGAGCTACATCGAGCGCAAAATCGAGGTAATCAACATTAGCTGGTGTTGAGTAGGCACGGATCGTCACGCCCGTGTTGCTTTTGGTTTCTTTGAAGTCCATCTCACCGACAACAAAGGCGAGTAGATATGTGCTCATGACGGGGGTTTTTTCAAAAGTTGTCACACAGCGTGAACCACGGGTAGATTGATCAACAACGGGCGTGTTCGACACGACTTCTTCGCCGGCGTCCGTGATGAGCTCCAGTGAAAAAGTGGCTTTAGCGGCTGGTTCGTCAACACACGGAAACACCTCGCGCGCATGGTGGCTCTCAAACTGCGTTGCCAACAGCTGTTTTTTTTCGCCTTCGTGTGTGAAATTCGATGGATACACACCATTCATCTGAGTGGTGATGGAGCCTGAAAATGTGAGTGCTAGCTCGTATCTCCCAGGATAGAGCTGTTCATCGCTGTGCAGACGAACTTCGTCATACGATTTTTGATGAACGATACGACGCACCGGCACATCGATGCGTTGCCCCTTATCAATCTTGGTAATTGTGGCGGCCGTCACGTTCAATCCCTTTTGATGCAACGTAAGGCGCTTGCTCGGACGACCGACCTTTTTTCCATGAACAGTGACTTCACCCGAAAAAGTCATGTCTTGCTTGTTGAGATCAAGCCGTAAGTCATAATGCTGAGGCGCAAAATACGACAGCAGGTGTGTAACATTTTTACCCATAGGACCTTATTTTAGCAGCTGCATCAGAAGAAAGACAGATTGACTTTTGCTCGCTAGCTACGCTATACTGTCAGTGACTGATCCGGCCACATGTGGTCGGATTTTTTCATGTAATCAAGTACAAATAGGAGACAGAAATGGATTTTGACTTTAAGCAAATCGCCACCGCGGTTCAAGCTATAGCCGAAGAAAAAAGCCTCGACGAGGATGCGGTTAAGGGTGTGGTTGAGCAGGCTTTAGCAGCTGCCTATCGCCGCGATCACGGTGACCGCGAACAAGAGGTGCGCGTGAACATCAACCTGAATAATGGCGACGTCGATATTTATGCGAGCAAAGAAGTAGTGGAAGAGGTGACGCATGAGCGCTCAGAGATGACACTAGCTCAAGCCAAAACACTGAAGAAAGATGCTGAAATTGGTGACTTCATCGAAGTGCACCAAGACCTAAAAGACTTTGGCCGCGTTGCTGCACAGACCGCAAAGCAAGTTGTTATGCAACGTTTGCGTGAAGCTGAACGCGAGATTATCCTCAATGAGTACGAAGACAAGATCGGCACCATCATTAACGCTATCGTGTCTCGTGTCGAAGGCAATATTGTGCGCGTTGATCTCGGAAAAGCTCAAGGTATTATGCCGCGCAGCGAGCAGATACAGGGTGAGCGCTATCACCCTGGTCAACGACTCAAGGTTTACCTAAAGGACGTTGAGCGTGGCTTCCGTGGACCACAATTAGTGGTGAGCCGCGGCAACACTGCATTTGTCGAATGGCTCTTCCGCAATGAAGTTCCCGAAATGGAGGGTGGCGCAGTCGAGATCAAAGAGATTGCTCGTGAGGCCGGCGTGCGGACGAAGTTGGCCGTCGCCAGTAGCGTCCAGGGCGTTGACCCAGTCGGAACATTCGTGGGTGGGCACGGAACACGTGTCAATGCGGTAATGAGCGAAATCGGTGAACAGGAAAAGATAGATATCGTTGTTTGGTCAGAGGACCCAAAAACCTACATTATCAATGCCTTAAGCCCGACAAAGGTCACAGAAGTTGAGATAAAAGATAATAAAGCCAAGGTTGTCGTGCCAGAAGATCAGCTCAGTATAGCGATTGGTCGTAGCGGACAGAATGTTCGCCTCGCCTCCAAGTTGACTGGCTACGAACTTGATATTGCATCAGAGACCGAAGCAGAAGAAAAGGACGATACCATGACAGATGACAAAAAGCCAAAAACAGATTCTCCGGATGAGGCACAAAAGATGAACGGCGACGAAAATGCGCAGTCGAAGCCACAGTCTAAGGAAGTTGTACAGAAGCTCAAGAAAAAATCAGAGCTTGAGAGCTCACTGCTTGACGCCATCGAGGAGCACGGTCAATAGCCTTGACTTCCTGCGAATACCATGTTATGGTATATATGGATAATGAGATAAAATCATACTTAGCACTCTTGACCTGAGAGTGCTAAGTGCTATTATGGGTGTAGTCGTTGTCAGACGACAAAGCAAATAAGATACGCTTAGCGAGGGCGGCTACATAACCATGATGCCAAATTCACCAGACTTTCAAGATTTCTTACACAATCTCACTGACAATGCTCAGGCGAGCCTACAACACGCGATGGCCATTGCGCGAAGCTTTGGTAGTGCGTACGTGGGCACAGAGCATCTTTTGCTAGGAGTTCTAGCGCAGCAGTCCAGTATGGGCTCAAAATTATTAGAAGGCGCTGGTGTAACACTGGATCGTGCGCGCACGGCCCTCAATCTTACGCCGAAGACTCTTGTATTGAACATGGGGTCAAAGGGCTTGAGCGAAACAGCAAAATTAACCCTGAAGATGGCGTATGAAATCGCTCAGGATTACAGCCAGGATTATTGCGGAACAGAGCACATTCTCTATAGTATTTTGACGCAGAAAAACGCGCGGGCGACCACGTTGCTCCAAGATATGAGCGTGGACGTTGATGGTCTCGTTCAGGATCTCGAACAGTTCCTCAATAAACAGCAATATGATGGCGATGATCTTACGCACAAGCTGAGCGGTAAGCGTAGCAAGAAGCGCAAAAAAACTCTGCTCGATTACTTCGGTACGGATTTGACCGATAAGGCGCGTAAAGACGAGCTTGACCCGGTCGTAGGTCGCGAGCAGCAAATTCGCCGTGTTGTAACGGTGCTGAACCGACGCACCAAAAATAACCCCGTTTTGATTGGTGAGCCGGGAGTTGGCAAAACAGCCATTGTAGAGGGACTGGCGCAGCGTATCATTGCAGAAGACGTACCAGATTCGTTACTTGATAAACGAATAATTACTCTCGATTTGGCAGCTATGGTAGCCGGTACAAAGTACCGTGGAGAGTTTGAAGATCGGCTAAAAAAAGTTATGAAAGAGATCGAGGATGATGAACAGGTTATTGTGTTTATCGATGAACTGCACCTGATTGTTGGAGCTGGTTCGGCCGAGGGCTCCATGGATGCAGGCAACATTCTGAAGCCAGCATTGTCACGTGGCAAAATCCAAGTCATTGGCGCCACAACGACACAGGAGTACACCAAGCACATCGAAAAAGACGTTGCCCTAGAACGTCGCTTTCAGCCGGTGCAAGTTCCTGAGACGAGCGAAGCAGAAACGGTCGCTATTCTTAAGGGGCTGCGCAAACATTATGAGTCCTATCACAACGTGACGATTGATGATGAATTGATCGACAATACAGTGGCCCTTGCCAAGCGCTACATTAACGACCGCTTTATGCCAGATAAAGCCATTGATTTACTCGATGAAACCGCAGCGCACGTCCGTGTCGACAAGGGGAAGACTCCACCGAAAGTGCGCGATTTACGAAAGCAGCTACAACTGGTGAATCTCCAGCGTGAAGAAGCTGCAGAAGCAGAAGACTATGAGCGAGCTGCTGTCCTCAAAACAAAAGCTAGCCGTACGCAGGAAGAACTACGAACTCTGGAGAAGAAAACCAGTGCAGCGAAGAGCTTGAAGCTCAACAGCGAGAACGTTGCAGAGGTCGTCTCTCGTATGACGGGCGTGCCGGTACAAAAGGTAATCAAGTCAGAAGCCAACTACCTGATAAACCTCGAAAAGAATCTTGAGAAGAACATCATTGGTCAATCTGAGGCGGTCAGTGCGGTAGCGAAGGCAGTGCGGCGCAATCGAACAGGCATAAGTGCCGAACAACGACCTATTGGCTCTTTTATATTCCTTGGACCAACCGGCGTTGGTAAAACAGAGCTGGCCCGAACTCTGGCCCGTGAGTTCTTTGGTGGTGAAGAAGCCTTAATCAAGATTGATATGAGTGAATTTAGCGAGCGCCATACATCATCTCGCTTAGTTGGTGCTCCTGCTGGTTTTGTCGGCTATGATGACGGCGGACAACTCACCGATAAGGTACGGCGGCAACCGTATAGTCTGGTGCTATTTGACGAAATAGAAAAGGCCCATCCCGATTTCTTCCATATGCTGCTTCAAATACTGGAGGATGGTGTACTGACAGATGCTAAGGGGCGCCAGATTGACTTCACGAACACGATCATTATCATGACCAGTAATCTTGGTGCTGAAAAACTACAGAAAGAAGCTTCTCTCGGCTTCAGCGCTCAGTCACAGAGCGACAGGGACAATCTTGACTCGCTCCACCAAGCGAACAAAGAGAAGGCCCTAGACGAGCTGAAGCAGATGTTGCGACCAGAGCTCATGAACCGTATCGATAAGACGATTGTCTTTCGTGCGTTGACCAAGAAAGACGTGAAGACAATCCTTGACTTGCAGCTACATGATTTGCGTGATCGATTGTTAAAACACGGGCTTGGTCTCGATGTTACAGCTGCGGGGAAGCGCTACTTGCTTGAGAAAGGCTACGACCCGCACAACGGTGTCCGGCCTATGCGGCGTTTGCTCGCAGATACAATTGAGGATTATGTTGCGGTGGCGCTCCTAGACGGTTCGGCCAGTCGCGGCGACATTATTCATATGAGTGCACGCAAAGACACACCTGTTTACACAGTCAAGAGCGAAGCAACGCCTGCCAGCAAGAAAAAAAGTAAGTCTGTATCTCGCTAGAAAATATCGTATGATACATATATGTTGCGCCTCCTAGGAAAAACATTTCTCTCTGTATCTCTGGCCGGTATTGTCGCGATCAGTTTATATGTGGCCGCCTTTCGGTTGGATGATGTGACTGACTGGTGGGTTTTGCGCGATTATCAACCGCCACAAGCCGTCGCTCAATTGGCTGAAGACACAACACTTACCGATCTTGGTGAGCGGTATTTTTATGTCTATGACCCGCAGCTCTTGAGCCGAGATACCTTCCGGCAGCGCTGTACGGTCGCTGAAGAATCGATTGTTCTTGGCTGTTATATCAGCCGCGATGGCCTGTATATATTCGATGTCGAGGATCCACAACTTGCCGGTGTTCGTCAGGTAACAGCGGCGCACGAAATGCTACACGTCGCCTATGAGCGACTCTCAACGAGCGAGCGAGAGCGCATCGATCGGTTGAATTGGGATTTCTTTAACGAGCTTGATAACGAGCGGGTGCGTCAAACAGTTGCCGCGTATGAAGCGCGCGATCCAGGTGTCGTTGCGAATGAGCTTCATTCTATCTTGCCGACAGAAGTTCGACAGCTAACGCCAGAGCTCGAAGAGTATTACGGGCAATATTTCGATGACCGTATCGCGGTTGTTGGCTACAGCGAGCAGTACGCTCAGGTGTTTGAAGAGGCACGTCAAAAGGTTGATAGACTAGATAGTCAGCTGCAACAGCAGTTGTCGGACATTGAGTCACTGCAGGCGCAACTAACACGCCAAGCCCGTGAGCTTGAACAGCAGCGCGATCAACTGAACCAGTTGTTGGCTCAAGACAATATCGCCGCCTACAATAGTGGTATTAGTAGCTTTAACCAAAACGTTTCGCGATACAATCAAGAAGTTGAGAGACTCGGTCGACGTATCGATAGCTATAATAGCAGTGTGGCGGAACGCAATGCAGCGGCGCTTGCGCACGAGTCATTGGTTGACTCAATTGACAGCAATCCAGCTGCTCAGTTTGAGGAATCAGGAGGAAATTAGTCGAGTATGGCCAAAGATAAAACAGTTTTTGTCTGTCAAGCGTGTGGTAGCGAATCGCAACGCTGGAGCGGCAAGTGTTTTGGGTGCGGTGAATGGAATACACTAGAAGAATCAGTGGTTGTTGGGGCCTCTTCAAAGACAGGAGGTAGCCCTCAGGGCAACGTGAAGCCATTGCAGAGCGAAACGGTAGCTCATGCCGTGGCTCAGAATGAAACGCGCTTGAAGACTGGCATACGTGATGTTGATGACGTTCTGGGGGGTGGTTTTGTGAGCGGTAGCGTCAATCTCATGGCCGGGCAACCTGGTATCGGCAAGAGCACATTGCTGCTCCAACTGACTCATGCCGTGTCTGCGAAGCAGAAAGTACTCTACGTGAGCGGCGAGGAATCGACGCACCAAGTTGGCCTGCGCGCCAAGCGACTGGGCATGAAAAACCAAGACCTGCACATCGTTGCCAGCAATCGTACTGATAGTATTGCCGAGACTATTCAGCAGGATAATTATGACTTGGTTGTGGTTGACTCGATACAAACCGTGGCCTGTGATGCTGTGGCATCAGCCGCGGGCTCCATGTCGCAAATTACCAATAGTACAAAAATATTGAGCTACGCCGCCAAACAGACCAACACAGCGCTCATCTTAGTCGGTCATGTCACCAAGGAGGGCTCGATTGCTGGGCCAAAACTGCTTGAGCATATTGTTGATGTCGTACTGCAACTCGAAGGCGATCGTTACGGCGGTTTTAAAATTTTACGTGCCGTCAAAAATCGATACGGCTCCACAGAAGAATCTGCTTTGTTTGAAATGAAGAACACGGGGCTTGAAGTAGTGAAAAATCCCTCAGCAGCGTTGCTAGCTGAGCGTCAGCAAAGCGATGGCTCCGTGGTCCTGGCAACGATGGAGGGTACGCGCCCCCTCTTGGTCGAGGTTCAGGCCCTTGTGAATCCAACGAACTATGGCTACCCGAAGCGAGCAGCCAGCGGTATGGATTTGAATCGTTTGCAGCTGTTGATTGCTATGCTCGAGCGTCGTACCAAGTTAAAGCTCGCTGACATGGACGTCTACGTCAACATCGTTGGCGGTATCCGCC
>CAZGPJ010000007.1:11525-16035 GCA_964527485.1 uncultured Candidatus Saccharibacteria bacterium | reverse complement strand
GGGTTCAGTCGAGCGCTTTTTGAGTGTCTATATCGAACATACAGCCGGTAAATTCCCGGTGTGGCTAGCCCCTGAACAGGTACGAGTTATCACTGTAAACCAGGAAGATGAGACAATCGCTTTCGCTGAAAAAGTAAACGAGCAGGCAAAAGATCTCGGCTTACGTTTGAGTATCGATAATTCAAATGAGTCGGTCGGCAAGAAGATTCGTCAGGCAGAGGTCATGAAGGTCCCATACACTATTGTGATTGGCGAAAAAGAACTATCGAGCAACAAAACCATCCCGCGTATTCGCAAAGACATGCAAGTGCAGTCAGAGGCCAGCGCGCACGATATACGTGATTTTCTCAAGACGGTCGCCCACGAAGCTAAGGCTCGGGTCACGAAAACCTCACTGTAGTTTTGATGTCGGGTCAGGCGTCCTCTTTCACGCATAAAGTACACAATATCGTTGCTCAGATACCTTCTGGGCGGGTAATGACGTACGGGCAGATTGCTGCACTTTGCGGTAGCCCCCGTGCGGCACGAATCGTTGGCGGTATCGCTCATTATGGAGATACTGCTTTGCCGTGGCATCGGGTGGTGAATAAAACTGGCCGGCTCGCCTCAGGTTATCCAGGGGGAAGAAGGGTGCAGGCGGATCATCTCCGTGCAGAGGGTGTTGCGGTAGATGATGAAATCTATACCGTTCCCTCGATAGAAAAGTATATATGGTGGCCGGAGACGTAGAATGGGTAAACCTCTTATCGCGATTGTTGGAGAGACAGCCTCTGGGAAAAGCCAGTTGGCTATTCGCCTCGCTCAGGAGTTTGGCGGGGAGATTATCGCTGCTGATTCTTGGACAGTTCGAAGAGGCCTAGATATTGGCACCGCAAAGCCATCACAGGCTGAGCAGAAGCTGGTACCGCACCATCTACTGGATATTGTTGAACCGTGCCAAGATTTTAACGCCGCACAGTTTAAGCAATTAGCACAAGATAAAGTACATGAGATACATGATCGCGGTAAGTTGCCTCTTCTCGCTGGTGGAACTGGCCTCTATATTGATAGTGTGCTGTTTGATTATAGTTTCACTCCACCTGCCTTAAAAAAAGAGAGGGACGAGTATAACCGGATGTCGCGCCACGAGTTACTGGATTTGGCAAAACAGCGTCAGCTTGACCTCTCGAGTGTCGATACACGAAACAAACGTCGCGTTGTTCGCGCTCTAGAAACCAACGGCGCTCAACCTGAAAAAAAGCCGTTGCGTGCGAACACATGTATTATTGGCTACTCACGACCTCGAGCTCAATTAAATCAGCGCATCGAAGAACGTGTTCGTATAATGATGAGCAGTGGCCTTGAACACGAGGTGGAGCAGCTGGTTGCTGATTATGGCTGGGACTGCGAAGGCTTGAAGGGGATTGGCTACCGCGAGTGGCAGCCGTATTTTGCAAATCAGGTGCCACGCCAGTCTGTCGAGCAGGCAATTGTGCGCTCAACCAAGCAGCTCGCCAAGCGTCAGCGTACGTGGTTCCGTACTAATAAACATATTCAGTGGTGCGATACATACGAATCGGCGCACCAGGTTATGTATGCATATATGCATAAACAATAAATCGTTTTACTCACTTCTGCTACAATAGGGGTATAATGGGTATGTACACACAGATTAGACGAGCTCGTAATGCGCACCACCACACTGATTTGCTCCAGCGCACACGTGCTCGATCTTTCGACAGGCAATACACAGCAGGAGGCATGAAATGATTGAGCAATTGTTTGGTTCTAAAACTCGGGTAAAACTACTGCAGTTGTTTTACACGCACCCGAATCGCTCTTTTTATGTACGTGAAATTACTCGAAAAATTGATGAACAGATCAACTCTGTGCGCCGCGAACTATCAAATATGCTGAGTATCGGCATCATTTCTTCTGACACAAGCAACAACAAGCTCTATTACGAGGTTAACCAAAAGTATGAGTTTTATGAGCCGCTCTCTCAAATATTCGGTCCCGGCGGCAAGAAGCAGCCGAGCTCTAAGGGCGCTATGCCTGATGATACGTCGCGACTCCAGGCACTCGGTAATGTCGACCTTGCTTTCTTTACTGGTCAGTTTACCCGAGATGAGACGAGCGGTGTTGACGTATTGATTGTCGGCGATATCAATAATACTCAGCTAGAAAAATACATTGCGGAGCTGGAAGAGCAGGAAGGCAAGGATATCCGCTATACAGTGATGACTCCTGACGAGCTAACCTATCGACAACAAATAAATGATCGTTTTATCTCTCACGCTATGGAGGCCAAGAAGCAGGTAGTGATAGACAAGAACGGTCTGTTTACTCAGGCCTCGTCTAGCGGTGAAGAAGCCGACCCAGAGCAAGAAGATAAAGAGGAGAAATAACAATGGACATACAATTTTACGGGGCAAATTGCCTTCGAATTACCAGTAAGCAGGCAAGCATAGTAATCGATGACACCCTTCAATCATTAGGTAAAAAATCGATAACGAAGAAAAACGACATCGCGCTTATAACCAACCCGAGCCTTTTTGAGGATTCAGCCGATACAGCGCGTATCAAGATAGACGTCCCCGGAGAATACGAGATATCTACAGTGTCATTTAAGGGCATTCCGGCCCGTGCTCATATGGATGAAGACGGGAAATTGACTGCCACTATGTACAAGATCGTGATCAATGATATACGGATTTTGGTTACTGGCCATGTCCACCCAGAGTTATCCGAGGAGCAGTTCGAAAAGATAGGCTCGGTTGATGTATTAATCATTCCGGTTGGCGGCAACGGTTATACACTGGACCCAGTTGGTGCGGCAAAACTCATAAAAGCTCTCGAACCAAAAATAACAATCCCGACACACTATGATATAAAGGTGCTGAACTACGAGGTGCCGCAACAGACACTCGAGGAAGCATTGAAGGTGCTGCCCATGGATCCAGCCGAGACGCTCGATAAATATAAACTGAAACCCGGGGCTGCGCTTCCAGAGGTTAAGCAGCTGATTGTGCTGGAGCCACAGGTTTAGTCGGTGTACATACGTATTTTTTGTGCTAGTTATCTTACTTTAAAATAGAAATAAACCCGACATACTAGAGTGTGTCGGGTTTATTCGTGGGTCTTGGCGACTATTTCTTGGCAGGTGTTTTTGCCTGCACTGCGCTGTTTGTGAGTACACCTTTTTTCTTTAGTGTACGGATAGCTTGAGTGCTCAGCTTCATTGTCACTTTCTTGCCGTCCATGATGAACGTCTTTTTTTGCAGATTTGGGCTCCACACTTTCTTGGTGTGGCGCTGCGAGAAACTAACATTGCTGCCGTACTGTTTTCCCTTGCCGGTTAGGTCACACTTTTTCATAACAATATCCTTTGCGTATCAGGTGCCTATTCTAGAGCAAAAAGCCTCATCGGTCAACACCTGGGGTGGCGCGAGCGCACTCTAGGGATTAGCGCGTGACGACTGCGTTCGCAAATACATCCGCGGAATAAACAAAAAGACACCTTTATCTGGAGACGTATGTAGTACTAGAAACAACATGCTATTTTATGTATAGTCACACGTTTTTGGGGACCGTCTCGATAATATTTCGTGTTCACGTACGTAGCAGGCGAGTCGAGCTATCTGATAAATGAGAATATCCAGCCTCAGTAAGCGACTGGTGCTTATTTTGTGGCCTTATGGCATGGGTCAAAGATACGGGCACCTGATATACTGGAGCGGTATGGAATTTATAGATGTACTCTTCATTGGAGTAATTATTGTATCGGTATTGATATCCATTACCTTGCACGAAGCGATGCATGCCTACACGTCGCATTGGCTCGGTGACGATACAGCCTACCTTCAAGGCAGGCTGTCGTTAAACCCGATCAAGCATATCGATCCGTTTCTCACGATCGCGATGCCGGTCATGCTTTTTTTGATTGGTGCGCCAATACTTGGTGCGGCTAAGCCCGTTCCATTTAATCCAGCCCGTTTACGTTATGACGAGATTGGCGCTGCTATGGTCGCTTTTGCTGGCCCGCTGACAAACCTCATTCTTGCAGGTGTGGCTAGCGTATTTTTACGCTTATTCGCGAGCGCAGCTTCACCCTTGGTTGTTCAGTCGATGGAGCTGTTTGTTCTCGTTAATATCGGCTTCTTTGTTTTTAACATGATTCCGTTTCCTCCACTGGACGGATCACGGGTCTTATACGCGGTTGCGCCTGATGGTCTGCGCCGTGTCATGTCTGTCATTGAATCATATGGGCTGCTCGGCTTTATACTCTTCTTCATACTGCTGTTCAACGTGATTGCACCGTGGCTAGGCACCATTATTCGCGCTATTGCGCAGTTTTTCTTGGGTGGTGTTCTGTAGCAGGTGATTTATAATGGAGTGTGCCGAGGGCGGTTAATGATAATCTGAATACCTATCATTAGGGAGTTCAATATCCGTTGTAAAACCGTGGTTTTACCGTGCGAACACCCACCTGGCATTTATACCAGGTTGTCACACCGCTCCTCGGCATATG
>CAZGPJ010000007.1:0-11425 GCA_964527485.1 uncultured Candidatus Saccharibacteria bacterium | reverse complement strand
TGCGAACACCCACCTGGCATTTATACCAGGTTGTCACACCGCTCCTCGGCATATGAAAGATTAACAGCACAAGTAGTGATTTCTTGCGTGCAACGCAATAACAGGGTGCAGCTTAAGAAGGCATGCGCGCACGGCTGGATTTTAATATTGAGTCGTCGCCCCGCACATTAACTACAGGGTGTAGCTTAGTTGGTAAAGCGCGCGGCTGGGGGTCGCGAGACCGGAGGTTCAAGTCCTCTCACCCTGACCAATGTACCTTCTCCTTATCCACGAAGCTTTTATTGGTAGATGATCTTTCTCTGTAAGATACTTGAACCTCCGTCGCGAGGTTAGCCCTGCGCGGTAGCCAGGGCGCTGTCCTCTCACCCTGACCAATGTACCTTCTCCTTATCCACGAAGCTTTTATTGGTAGATGATCTTTCTCTGTAAGATACTTGAACCTCCGTCGCGAGGTTAGCCCTGCGCGGTAGCCAGGGCGCTGTCCTCTCACCCTGACCAAGCTTCGCATCAACACTTTAGACTTTATAGAGAGAAAACCTTATAATGAATGCTATGTGGCAAAAGAAAAACAACAAACTATATAAAAAATTCGAATTCAGTAATTTTATTGAAGCTTTCTCTTTTATGTCAGAAGTTGCTGATGTTGCAGAGCAACAGGCACACCACCCAGAGTGGAAGAATGTATACAACACGGTGGAAATATGGCTCAGCACACATGATGCTGGCGCAGTCACCAAAAAAGATGAGAAGCTCTCAGAATCTATAGATGCCATTGCAGTCACGTACGAGAAAGACGATAGCAAGCCCAATCAGGCAGACGCGACAAAAATAGATCCTCCGACCCCGCAAAAAGTACGGATGTTTGCTGACGGTGGTTCTCGCGGGAACCCGGGACCTTCAGCTACTGGCTATGTCTTGCTGGACGATGACGATCAGATTCTTCATCAGAGCGGGGAGTATCTCGGGATAACCACGAACAACCAGGCTGAATATCAAGCGGTTAAACTCGGATTAACAAAGGCTCTATCGGTTGGGGTGAGGGAGGTGGATGTTTATCTTGATAGTCTGCTTGTCGTCAACCAGATGAAGGGCATATTTAAGGTAAAAAACCGAGACCTCTGGCCAATACACGAGGCAATCAAGGAATTAATGACGAAGTTTAAAAAAGTTAGCTTCACTCATGTTCCGCGCGAGTTCAATGCACTTGCGGACGCTGAGGTGAACAAAGTTCTTGACGCGCAGCACGAAAAATAAGCTATAATAGCTGATTAGTCAGGCTATGTATCTGATCGCCCCGCACTTGAAGTCGCTATGATAAAATCGCTACATGCACTATGTCTATCTGTTGCGTAGCCAGAAGAACCAACAGTTCTACATAGGCTCAACAGGTGATCTAAAGAAGCGATTTTATCAACATAATCAAGGCCAAAGCGTTGCCACAAAGGCTGCTGTGCCCTGGGGTCTCATCTATTATGAGGCGTCTCCAACGAAAGCACTTGCAGTCCAGCGTGAACAAAAGTTAAAGCGCTATGGAAAAGGATTAGTTGAACTAAAAAAGCGCCTCGGCTTTCGTTGAGCGATTTCAAGTGCGGGGAGGAAAGTCCGGGCAGCACAGGGAGTGGTAGTTGCTAACAGCAACCAGGGGTAACCCTAGGGAAAGTGCCACAGAAACAAGACTGCCTCTCACCACTCCAGGGCGAAATAATCAGTAATCAGATTGTGAAGCGCCTTGAAGTGGTGAGGGGCACAGGTGAAACGAGTGAGGTAAGAGCTCACAGCTCCTCGTGGTGACACGGGGAGGAGGTAAACCCTACCAGCTGCAAGGAGATGGTCTACGTTGCATTTATGCAGCCAGTTCCCGCTGAGGCTATCGTTTATCCGCTTGATCCTGTTGGTAACAGCAGGACTAGATAGATGATCAGACACGACAGAACCCGGCTTACGCATAGCCTGACAACTACGCAAGCATAAAAAATACCCCCGTGTTGTGCACACGGAGGTATTTTTATTTTGGCTGAAACAAGAAACTACTTGAGTGCAGTCTTTACAATGTCTGCGAAGGCTTTCGGCTCATTGACAGCGAGCTCAGCCAGCACTTTTCTGTCTAGCTCAATATCTTTGCTTTTTAGCATAGACATCAGCTGGCTATAGGTGGTGCCGTTTTGTCGAGCCGCTGCGTTGATACGCGTATTCCATAGAGAGCGAAAATCACGCTTCCGGTTGCGACGGTCGCGGTAGGCATACTGAAGAGAGCGAGTGACAGCTTGTTTGCCTCTTTTAATACTCGAACGATTCCCGCGGGTCATACCCTTCGTGGCTTTACGAATTTTCTGATGTTTCTTGTGTGAGGCAACTCCTCGTTTGACGCGCATACTATTTTCTCCTTACTTCTCTATTGGCCAAGCTTGCGCTTAATATTCTTTACAGCTTTGCCGGTTACGCTACTCGATACATTGAGTCGACGTTTGCGCGCTGCGCTTTTCTTGTGCAGAAGGTGATTTTTGCCAGCGTTCCCCCGCACGACCTTACCTTGCTTGGTAACGCGTAGTCGTTTCTTTGTTCCGCTGTGGGTTTTTAACTTTGGCATAGTTCGTCTCCTGTCGGTCGTTTCTTTATAATCTCCTTACTTTTTTCTCACGATAAAGTGTAATTGTCGTCCAGCGAGTTGTGGCTTTTGATCTACGGCGATATCTTCTCCGAGATCAGCGATGACTCGTTCGGCAAGCTTGAAGCCGAGATCTTTGTGGGCGTTTTCGCGACCACGGTAGAATACCGTAATTTTCACCTTATGACCAGCCTCGAGAAATTTGCTGACCTTGCGAAGCTTGACCTCAAGGTCATGATCGCCAATTTTCATGCCAAGACGCATTTGCTTAATGTCGTTGGCCTTGTTGTTGCGCTTGCTTTTTTGTAGTTGCTTGGTCCGTTGATAGTTGAACTTGCCCCAATCAACAACTTTGGCAACTGGTGGATCAGCGTTTGGAGATATCTCTACCAGGTCTAGGCCAGCTTCTCTGGCAGTCTCGAGCGCTTCTTGTTTGGAAAGTACTCCGAGTTGGTCACCTGATTCATCAATGACCCGTAGACGTGGTGCCCGAATCATTTCGTTCAGGCGAGTTTTCTTGTTGATAGGTCGAAACTCCTTATTTATTACAATGTAATACTGCTGATTCAGTACAACATGCTAACAGATTTAATAACAGAGGTCAAATAAATTACTGGGTTTTAGGTCTGTTCTGCTTTAGTCTGACGGTATTGGAGGGCCTCGGATACGTGCTGTTTTTCTATGTGCGTGCTCTCTGCTAGGTCGGCGATGGTGCGGGCCACCTTTACCATTTTCATGTACGCTCGCGCAGATATATTGAGCCGCTTTGCCGCTGCGTCAAGTAGCTGCTTTGCTTCTGTGCTCATACGGGCGTGCTTCTTGATGTGTTGGTTGTCGAGCGCTGCGTTTGCAGATATACCTGCACTGTAGCGCTCGGCTTGATTGACACGAGCTTTGATAACGCGTTGTTGTATTGTGTCACTGCTTTCGCCATCTGGCTGCTCGCTTAAAAGTTTATCGTGTAGGACTTCGTGAACGTCGACGTGAATATCAATTCTATCTAGTATGGGCCCCGATAGTTTTTGCTGGTAGCGGACTATCTGGTGTGGAGAGCAGCTGCAGTCCTTGCTTGTTCCGTAGAAGCCACAGGGGCAGGGGTTGCAGGTTGCGATAAGCATAAAGTCTGCTGGATACTCGATCCGCTCTTTGGCTCGCGCTACAGAAATGACGCCATCTTCGAGAGGTTGTCGCAATGCTTCGATAACTGATCTTTTGAACTCGGGGAGCTCATCGAAAAACAGGACACCTCTGTGGCTCAGGCTGATCTCTCCTGGCCGCGGTGTTTGGCCGCCGCCGATGATTGATACCGAGCTAGCACTGTGGTGAGGCGAACGGAAAGGCCGTTCATGTACGAGCTCATCATAGTTTTGAGTTGATAGGCTGTGCAGATGAGTTACTTCAAGCATTTCTTGGGTCGATAGGCTCGGCAGTATTCCGAGCAAGGCTTTTGCAAGCATGCTCTTGCCTGTGCCAGGAGGGCCATTGAGCAGGATATTGTGATTGCCGGCAGCCGCGATCTCCAGGGCGCGCTTGGCTTGCTTTTGTCCAGTAACGTCGGACATGTCGATAGGGGGCTTTTTCTGCCCTGGACGGTAGGGGCGTTTTGTAGAAGAGTTCTGGTATGACTGGTTGTTTACTGTTTCGCCGCTTAACTCACGGTAGAGACTTCGTAAATCTCGGGCATACATAATATCTATACCCTGGACAAGTTCAGCTTGCCGGCGATTCTTCTCAGGGATTATGGCTCGCTTCATTCCTTGCCAGCGGGCTGCTCGCAAAAAGCCGATAACACCTCTAACTGGCCGGATAGTACCATTTAGCCCGAGCTCGCCAACGACTACTGTTTCCTCCAGGCTTTTTGCGGATATTTGTTTGCTTTCAAGGAGTATAACCAGCGCGATTGCCAGGTCTAGAGAGGTGCTCTCTTTTTGTAGGTCGGCAGGGGCCAGGTTAATAGTAATTCGCTTGCGTGGTAGGGTGAGTTTCGCGCTAGCGAAAGCTGCGCGAATGCGATCTTTTGCTTCATCAACTGCTTTATTGGCTAAGCCGACAATAACAAGCGCCGGTATGCCATTGGATAGCTTGCATTCTACTTCAATTCGATGACTTTCATTGCCGTGTACTGACAGGCTTTGAACGTAGTGCATAGTGTGGGGTATTGTAGCCGGAATAACACTAAAATAATAGGATAAAAAAACACATCACCCTGATTTTTGGGTGATGTGACGGCGAAGTTTTTTGGTTTTGTGTAGATTTATGAAGAGATGGTGTTGGTGTTTTCTTTGTGGAACAACGGCTTGCGAGAAGCCGTTGTTACAGATGCGTTTTTGTTTTTGAGCACTTTTTTTATTCAAGTGCTGACCTTATAGTAGTGTGCATCTTTTTGATTGTCAACAAGTTTGTGCTTAATTTTTATGACTTTTTTCTGTAGCATCGTACGATCGATAGCTTTTCTTGCTGCTTAGCTGGGTAGTGAGCTACTGCTTTCGCCACACGAAATGTGTCGTAACCTCGCGTATTTGCGGTTGCTGCCAGGTGCTAAAAAAATGCGCGTAAGCTGACCTGCGATCGCAAAAAAAATAGCGAGACCCGAGGTACTTTCCAGTATGTGATTTGTGGATAACCGCACAGTTATGTGCCTGCTGGTCAGCACATGTCTATTTTTTTGCGGCGAGGCGAACGATACGGAGCGCTACTATTATTCCATAGAGCGATTTTTGATATAGACGCGCTGGATTGAGCAGGCAATAGTGATATGTGTATATGAATCGAATAATCCGATAGTGAATAGCACAAGATTTACGCGTGGACCCGTCCGGCATATATACGTATAATTCTATGTGCCTTTGCGTGAATAAGGTGGTTGGTTGTGTCTTCCTCGTCTAAATAGTGCACCGCGCCATAAGATGTATTGCTGGTTCTTATTTTTTTTGCATTTTTCATACTATTCACGCGCACTCAATATACACTCTACATTTTATGTTGGCCGTGCCGAGAAACTTTCGCTAGCAAGTGAGCAGGATTCAGGCACCGTGCAGCACACGAATATCTTAGTTTGGTGTGTGGGTTTTTTGGGTATCTTAGGTGATGTAAACAAGTGCATAGGACTGCATAGGTTTTAGTAAAGCCTATGCCTTAGGAGCTCACGGTTTCTGTGGGCCACTTTGCGTGAAAAAGCTGCAGGGTTAGCTTGCAGAAATCTGCTCAGATCATGTAAGCACAAGTAGGTATTTTTGGGCGGCTAGACACAAAAAAGTGTTCGGGAGTATGAAGCCTTTTGAGGGCAATATTATAATATGCGCACCGATTAGATGTTGTATAAATAACGTATAAATATGTACGTTTACTTTGTATTTATTTACGGTATAACAGAGAAAAGGTGTTATTATTACAATGAATATTGTTGACATAAAGCAATATGTTTGCTATATTTGTACTCACGTAAGTCACACAAAAACTTACACAAACAACGAGCCAAAACCATAGCTCGATATCGCTCTCTAAATGGAGAGCGGTCAGTCAAAGCCAGTTAGCTACAAGCGCTAGATAATCTACATTGAAACGAGCGGATTTGTCAGCTAACAGCACACATGAATAGGCGCCATTTATGGCGCCTATTCTATTATGAAGCCACGATTTATAGACGCTAGTTCTGCGTCATTTTATGCCACTACTTAAGTTTCACATAGCGTATTATGGGGATATGTCACAGCGTTATCCGGTTCGTTTACGTCATCTCGGCTATGGGCTACCTCTTGTTGTCCTTGGTGTCTTTGTGTCCCTGACTGACCCACAAACACTGTCCTTGCCGTTGTTGCTCGTGCCATTTGTTCTCTTATTCTTTATATTATTCGGCATCATCCGCTTAGCTGCTGAACACATATTTCATCTAAAGCATCTCAATCGATCTGTCGCCTCATTCTTTTTAGCTCTTTTCCCTGTAATTTTATTGCTTCTTAGCTCAGCCAACCAGGTGTCGGTCGCAGATGTCTCTGTCGTTGTGCTTCTTTTTATCGGTGTGGTGTTGTACTTACGCCGTGCAGATTTTTTGTAAGCATTCGAGGGGAGGCGTTTGAAATATCTGACGACTTAACAGAGGTCTGTTATACTGTTTTTGATATGGACAACACGAACGAAAAAGAATCTCACATACTGCCTCAGCCGGAGCGTTCAAGCCGCGCTCCTGCTGCCCAGGAGGGTGGTCCTGGTCCTGCATCCGTGCAGCCCGAGCATGGTAGCGTGCATTCGGCCGAAAAAGCGGGGCTACCACCTGCCTCAAGTCCACAAGCGGTCGCACCCGTGAATGATTATGCAGTCACCGACAATTCATCTAGCGCGAGTGGCGCTACTGCCGTCTCTGCGACTTCAGTTTTACCAGATACTCCGATGATAGCTGACGATAACGATCTTATAGAAAAAGAATGGGTTTCAAAGGCCAAGCAGATTGTTGATCAAACAAAAGACGACCCATACAACCAAAACAAACAGATTGTGCGCTTACGCGCTGACTACTTAAAGAAACGCTACAATAAAGACGTAAAGATACAAGAGGACTAACGTGGGAACTGTTTTCACAATCATTATTTTATGTATCGTGCTGGCAGGTGTTGCGGCTCCTATTGTTTTTTGGCAAGTCCGCAAGACGTTCCGGGAACAGAAAAACTTCGAGCGTGGGCTCAAGATGGTCCCTCTCTATATCCAGCTTCCTCCTTCCAGTGACGATACCGATAGCTCAAATCGTGATGATCGCGATGTCGTCGATGAAAATGTTTCCAAGGCTCAGATTCTATACGGTATATTGGCAAGTATTTTTAAGAAGGGCCTGAAGAATAAGTTTTATGGACAACGCCACATATCACTCGAGATTGTTGGCGTAAAAGGCTCCATAAGTTTCTACGCAGCTGTGCCGATTGCTCTTGTGGACGTCGTCAAGCAGGCGGTCATTAGCGCCTACCCGTCGGCTCGCCTCGAAGAGGTAGAAGAACACAATGTGTTTAGCCCGACCGGTAAAATTTCTGGTACAACGGGTGGAGAATTCACCCTGAAAGAACACTATGCGTATCCGATAGCAACATATCAGGATATCAAGCGCGATCCGATCCAATCTATGCTAAATGCACTCTCTACACTAGAGCAAGAGGATGGTGCGGGTATACAAATACTCTTGCGTCCAGCCGCTACAGAGTGGCGTAGCAATGCCTCTGCTATTGCAGGCAATAAGCGTAAAGGAAAGAAAAGCCGCAACGGTCTAGAAGCAGCCTTTTGGTGGGTACAGCAGTTGTTCCTGGCGTTTACGAAGCCCCCAGAAGAGAAGTCTGGCGACGGTGGCTCTGATAAACCAGAGCTCTCCAGCATGGATCAGCATATCCTTGACTCTATCGATGAAAAAACACGCAATCCTGGCTTTGAAACGCTAGTGCGAGTTATTGCATCTTCAAACACTCCTCATAAATCGCAGGCAATATTGAGCAACGTATCAGCGAGCTTTTCTTTGTTTGACGCCCAGGGGAAGAATGGCTTTATGTATACTCCCGCGAAAGATATGGAGAGTTTCGTGACCTCCTACATATTGCGTCTTTTCCCGCAAGAGAATAATAAGAACATTCTCAATACTATCGAACTAGCGACGTTGTATCACTTTCCGGATCAAAAGAATATACCAACATCTCAGGTTGAGCGGCAACAGTCGAAGCAAGTTGATGGCCCGCGCAATATGTCTGACGAGGGGTTATTGCTCGGCTACAACGTATTCCGTGGTACGAAGCGACCGATTCGCCTGGCGCCTGAAGACCGAGCGAGGCATATATATTCGGTTGGTCAAACAGGTGTTGGTAAGTCACAGTTTTTTGAAAACTTGGCTCTACAAGATATGTTAAACGGAAACGGATTTGCTTTTGTCGACCCACACGGCGATGTGGCAGACAACCTGTTGTCGATGGTCCCAAAGGAGCGCACTGAAGATGTTATCTACTTTAGCCCATCAGAAATGGACTACCCGATGGGTCTTAACCTGTTTGAGTTCCAGACCGAGCAACAGAAGGACTTCCTTATTCAAGAGTCCCTATCGATGCTGTATAAGCTCTATGACCCAACTCGGCAGGGAATTATTGGTCCCCGCTTTGAGCGGATATTTACCAACTCAGCGCTTTTACTGATGGCCGACCCGAATGGGGGGACATTCGTCGACATACCAAAGCTGTTGATCGACCCGGCCTTCATGAAGTCCAAGTTGAAATACACCAAAGACAAGAATGTTTTAGATTTTTGGACGAAAGAGTGGCCCAATTCGCAACGGTCAACAGAGGCCGGTGAGGTTACCAGCTGGGTTGTCAGTAAGTTTGGCGCTTTCTTGAGTAACGAAATGATGCGCAATATCATCGGGCAGACCAAAAGCTCTTTCAATCTTCGCGACATCATGGACAACAAAAAGATACTCATCGTTAACCTGAGTAAGGGTAAAACAGGTGACTTGAACAGCCGTTTACTCGGTATGATATTCGTCATGAAGTTTCAGGCTGCTGCAATGAGTCGAGCGGACATGCCCGCAAAAGAGCGGACTGACTTTTCTCTTTATGTTGACGAGTTTCAAAACTTTACAACCGATTCTATCGCCACAATACTGTCGGAAGCTCGAAAATATGGCTTGAATCTGATAGTCGCTAACCAGTTTACGACTCAACTATCCGAAGAAATTCGCTCTGCAGTCTTTGGTAATGTCGGTACAGTCGTATCGTTCCGTATTGGTCAAGATGATGTCGAGTCGCTTGGCCGCTATTTCCAGCCCGTCTTTGGTCCTGATGATCTGCTGCGTGTACCGAACTGGAACACCATTGTGCGTACCCTTGTAAAAGGAGTGCCCACTCAACCTTTCAGTATGGCGACCTTGCCACCTCTTGGAAAGCCGAACCCGCAGCTTGGAAAGGCGCTTCGTCAGCTTACCTTTGCTAAGTATGGCCGCCCAAAGAGTAAAGTCGAGGCTGAGATATTTGCGCGACTTTCCACCGATGAGCCGGAAAAGCCAGCGCACAGATCTGCGCCTGGACGCATGGCTGGACAGCCAAATCCAATGAAGACTTCGGCTGCTTCGGCGTCAAGCGCCGGTACCGGATCGTCGTTTCTCGACGAGTGGCTCGCGAAGCGTAAGGCCAAACCGAACACGCAGGCTCGGGCAAAAAAGCCGACGCAGCCCGTCAGCAGTACGAATGCAGCGGGTCAGGACACATCTTCTGTCTCGTCAGCAAAAACCGCTCAGGCGAGCGCTCCGTTAACACAGGAGGTGCCGAAAGAGGCGCCGAGCAAGTCTGAGTCACCGCCTCGTGACAGTAAACCGCCCGAACCGAAGCAGCCTGATAGCGGCGAGGTAAAAATTGCGCCACACCATGGCAAGCAAGACAATCATGAGGACACGATCTTTATCGATAAGGACGGAAACCTCAAGCAGCCGGGAAGTTAGTATGCTGTCTTTTGGCCAGTAGAGCTTTTCTCGCTTTAGGAGGTAGGTTTACGTAATCTCTTGATGTGATAGATGCCAAGCTCAAGCGCGGTACCGATGATGTACCCACCAGCGAATAGTAGCAGGAACAGTAGGTAGTTGTAGCTGAAGCCATATCGATAGGCAAAGAATAAGGATAGGATAGTGCCAAAAGCGGCACTGATGGCGCCCCAGGCAATTCCTGTCGGGCGGGCAACGGTTTTTGCTGCAATCTCGCTTGTTGACTCAACGATCGGGTGATGTAGGAAGCTACTGAATCGACGCTGCATGGGATCTAGCTGAGACTGTGTTTGCTGGAGCGTTTTACGGTAGACGTCCTGCTTGAGGGCTGCGTGGTTTGCATGAGAATGGCGAGGCGCTTCAGTATCTTCATGCAGTTTTTCGTTTTCTTGTAAAATCTCTTCAGATGGTCGAGCAATTGACTCTGCTTCATGTTTGAATGTATCTGATTCACTCTCGTGATCTGTATCGCGGCTCGCTTCATGCCTAGCCTCTAACTCGCGTAAGCTCGCTTCTACTTCTTTAGAAATATCAATATGTTGCTCGTGTGAGTTTGCGTGTTCGTGTCGTCTTTCGCGTTCACTCATGCCTGCCCCCCCTGTGTAAGCGCTTCATGTCGAATTATATCGAGCTCTTTTCCATAAAGCCGCGTTCGCGCAAAGAAGTATCCAACAAATACAGTAACCGTGAATATGAGGGCAACACTACTGCCTGGGCCAGTGTTTGGTAGAGTCTGGACAACTTGCTCCGTTGCTTTCGGTAGTGAAGCAGGTAGGTCTATTTCTACCGTGTCGCCGTATACGTTGGTCATCGTGAGGTCATATGATCCGGGGTTTGATTGCGCGGCTGGCGTATCAGGAATTTCTTGCCGAACCTCAATAGTCAACTGATTGGTTATGGTTTCACCTGGCTCAATAGTTTGTGCAGGCCACGTAACAACAGAGCTATTGTCATTGCGTAGCTCTCCGCCGTGGAAGTCTTGAATGAGTGCGTATTCCAATATGTCACCCACATTTTCCTCTGCCGAAAAATCCTCTATGGCGACACGCCCCGTATTCTCAGTTGACAGGGTGTAGGTGATAACGTCACCAGATTGGGCTGTGGTGCCGTTGGCTTCGGCGATGTCCTGAGTTTTATTTTCTGCGCTCTTGCTGAGGATTAAGCAGGCGGTTGTGTCGCTCGTGTTATCTGCGCCGTCGCACGGGATGCACTCTGTTTCACTCGATTGTGCGCCAGGCAGTTCTGGGCAAGCATCAATAGGTTCTAGCTCAGGCTCAGGCTCTAGCTCAGGCTCAGGCTCAGGCTCAGGTTCAGGTTCTGGGGCTGGC
>CAZGPJ010000006.1:0-18298 GCA_964527485.1 uncultured Candidatus Saccharibacteria bacterium | reverse complement strand
TCAGCCGAACAATCTCAGACTGCCCTGGTGTATGATCTGCGCTATGATCCACAGACCTTTGAGGGCCTTTCTGTCGATGGTCTTGTGGAGCTGATGCGGACGCCTCTGACTGAGCGTTCACTTCCTATTCCGGTAAAGCGTCTGAAGTATAACCGTTGCCCTGCCGTGGCACCACTTGGCGTACTTGATGAGGAGAGCCAAAAACGATTGCGCCTAGACCTTGATACTGTGAAACGGCACAGGAAGACACTCAAAAGCATGCAGTCATCTTTGGCAAAAAACTTTCGTGAAGCGCTGGAGCACTTGACTCAAGCTCGTCAATCCGAGCTGATAAAGGATGAGGTAGAGGTAGATACACAGCTATATGAAGGCTTTATTCCAGATGAAGATAAGCCGCGTATGAAGAAAGTTGTGAAAGCTGATCCAACCGAACTACATCCTGACACATTTGGCTTTCGTGATGAGCGCCTACAACACTTATTGCCGTTGTATAAAGCACGCAATTTCCCCGAATCTCTGTCTGTTGAAGAACATGCCGACTGGGAGGCCTTCCGCTATCGTCGCCTGGTTGCCGGTGGTGAACAGAGCCGTTTGCATGTTTTCGCCCGAAAGCTGCAGGAATGTGCGGCAGAAAGCAAGCTTACTGATGAAAAGCGCTTCTTGCTTGAGGAGCTTCAACTGTATGCAGAGAGCATCGCGCCTCTGGAGTAGATCCTATTCGTTGCGTGTTGTTTTTCTATTTCCTGAGCGAAGCATGTAGATCACAAACAGTACCCAAGCCAAGGTAGTGACTTGAGAAAAGGTAATCTGAACTGATGTCCCTGGCACGATGCCAAGGATAATAAACTCTATCATTTCAACTCCTGAAAAAGTCCTATATTTCGTTATCTATACTCTACTACAAAACAATGTATCAGTCAAATATATGTTCTTATAAACGACTCACACAGCTTGCTGATGATTTTAATTAGTGGTATCGTGAGGTTAAGTGAGAGAGACGAATCGTAAACAAAAACGGAGGTAGTATGGATAGTCAGGTGAACTACGCGTATGGTTCTTACAAAGGAATAGAGGCGCGCCCACATATGTTGCCTCGACAAGAAGGCCTCGAACGACCATCACAGCCTACAACTTCGCCGAAACAACCTTTTATATCATTTAGTATTGCTCGTTGGGTCAATACAGGTGCTCCGGAATTTTCCGAATTAAGTACGTTCCAGCAACAGCTTGCCACGGCGAACAATGCCCACGTTCCCGAACCCGACGAGGAGAGAGTATTTGGTCCTGCTGAGGCGAAAGTTGTTAACCCAAGTCAGCTACATATAACAGATATATATGCAGGCGATGCTCATCAATTGTTGCTAGCAGCCTTTGGTGATGATCGCGGTAAATTCCGACAGCCAGGCAAGGTTCGTCGTAAGGTTACCAGCCTCAAGCGTCAGTACGGTGAGATGATTGCCCAAAAAAATGCCCACTATGTTGCACTAGCTGAAAGCGAGCTTGGTCTGCACGCTCCGCAGACGGATTCTGAGGCAACCGAGCAAACCCTTGGTAATACAGCTCTGCGCTTATTGAGCGGCACATTCGATGTTGAGCCTGATCTACACGGCTTCGGCGTAGGAAACAGGTTCTCATTTATATTCCCTGAAGCAGAAGAAAAGTTTTTGCGTGAACAACGAGCGACAGGCCTTTCTTTTGTTGTTGATAAGTTGAAAGTACAGGTTGACTCAGACGTAGAAGATAAAATACTAAGCGGCCAGCATCATGCCATGGTTATCACCAAAGATATCCGAAGAGCAGAAGACCCCTATAGTGTTGTACATCCAGTAGATGTCGATGGTCAGCGGCTGGAAACGCCACGTCTGGTTACTCACCTTGATCCAAAGATGACATATGTAGGCGAGGATGACACGCGAACAGCTTGAGCTGTACTATCCGACTCGTATCCGTAGCGATCGGAATTTTTTTGCAGCGCTTCTAGACAGTGCGCACCGTCGGCTGCCTCCGATAGTTGCAGCTACTGTTCAGGAGCAGGTTGTTCAATCGGATAGTTTTTCGGATACTCTCGTATATGAAGATCGAGCTCGCTCTATGAGGGAACCAGCGCTACGACCTATTACTGATGATGAGGCCAAAACACGTCTTGTCCGAGCATGGACAGACAGAAAAGATGGGCTCTCTTACGTCCATAATAGAATGCGCTCGAATAGAACCAAGCACAGGGGGCGTGGGACAGCTGTTGAATGGGGAAGGGAGGGTCTCATCGATTATCTATCCAGTGTCTATCAGCCGAAATCACTGCTTTTTCAAGATATATCCATCCAGCGTTCTCCTCGACACAAAAGTCATAACTTAGAGCGTGAAGTGTATCTTGAGCTTGACCCTGATGAAGAAGCAAGCCATTTTTTATATGAGGCCCAGGCAGTCTGTCTTCGCGGGATCGAAAGTATTTGTGGCCGCGATATAACTCTTGATACGCCGTCGATAGCGTGCAAGATAGCAGACATTGATCAACGTAACTCTACGACGACAAACATTAGTGAATTTCTATATGATATACGTGATCGTTTGCCGGTTCGGCTTGCTGTTGGCAGTGTTGCGCTTGACTACAGTTCGCGTTCTGCAGACTAGAAATATAGGTAATTTTTCGTTATACTACACCAGTTATAAGGCAGATTGGTAGGTGTTTCTCGGTGAATGATGTTATCAGAGTGCAGGGCGCTCGTGAGCACAACTTGCAAAATATTGATGTTGAGCTTCCGCGCAACAAACTGGTTGTCGTAACTGGCCTAAGTGGCTCAGGAAAGAGTAGTCTCGCATTCGATACAATTTATGCAGAAGGGCAGCGACGCTATGTTGAGAGCCTGAGTAGCTACGCCCGCCAATTTCTTGGTCTTATGGAAAAGCCTGACGTTGATCAGATCGATGGCTTGAGCCCGGCAATTTCCATAGATCAGAAATCGACCAGCCGCAACCCACGTAGTACGGTCGCCACGGTGACCGAAATCTATGATTATTTGCGCCTGCTCTACGCTCGGATTGGCATTCCGCATTGCCCTGTATGTGGTAAGGCGGTTGAGCGGCAAACCACGGCAGCTATTGTTGACACTGTTGCCGATAGCGCGAAAGATGCTCGCTTAGTTATACTGGCGCCAATTGTCCTCGATAAAAAAGGCGCCTTTGAGCACATCCCTGAGCAGTATATGCGGGCTGGTTTTGCCCGAGTACGGGTTGACGGTGTCATCTACGCCCTCGATGAGTTCCCGGAATTAGATAAAAACTATAAGCATACAATTGACGTGGTCGTCGACCGTCTTGTTAATAACCCGGAGAGTCGTGGCCGTCTCGCGCAGAGCGTCGAGCAAGCACTTGACCTAGCTGACGGCCGGCTGACGGTGCTCAATGCGGACACAGACACAACGCACACGTATACGCTACGCTACGCCTGTATTGATCATCCGGATGTTGCTATTCCTGAGCTAGAGCCGCGAACGTTTAGTTTTAACAGCCCCCATGGTGCCTGCCCGGTTTGTACTGGACTAGGTTCACGGCTGGAAGTGGATCCTGAGCTAGCGGTGCCAAACGGCCGACTGACGATTGCCGAGGGAGCTATTCGCCCATATAACCGCGTGAGCGCCGATGCGTGGTACATGAAGAAGCTGCAGGCAGTTGCCGAGGCCTACGACTTTTCTCTCCAGGTCCCAACCGGTGATTTGCCCCAGCACATTATGGACAAAATTATGTATGGAACTGGTGAACAAACCTACCGCGTAAAGTTGGGTACGGGTCGCTATTTCGATACAACATACGAAGGTGTGGTGCCGAACTTAGAGAGACGGCACAAGGAAACAGAGAGCGAGTTCATGCGCCGAGACATCGAGCGGTTTATGCGTGAGCGGCCGTGCCATGAGTGTAAAGGTAGGCGTCTGCGCAAAGAAGTTCTGGCTGTTACCATTGCCTCCTCTTCGATTACGGATATTTGTGAGCTGTCAATTGATGAAGCTATATCGTTCATGGGTAATTTGAAGCTCAACCAAAAAGAGTCGCACATTGCCAAACAGATACTCAAAGAAATTGACGCTCGCCTGCAGTTTATGCAGAACGTTGGTTTGCATTATTTAAACCTTTCGCGCAGCGCGGTCACATTATCTGGCGGGGAAGCTCAGCGTATTCGCCTAGCAACGCAGATTGGGTCTGGATTACAGGGTGTATTGTACGTACTCGATGAGCCAAGCATCGGTTTGCATCAACGGGATAACGAGCGCTTGATAAAAACTCTGCAAAGGTTACGAGATCTTGGTAATACGGTTCTTGTGGTGGAGCACGATGAAGATACGATTCGTTCTGCCGACCACGTCCTTGACGTTGGGCCTGGGGCAGGTGTTTCTGGTGGAAAGGTCGTAGCGAACGGTACGCCAGAGGAGGTCGCCAAACATAAAACGAGTATTACCGGTCGCTATTTACGCGGGGATGAACGCATTGACGTACCGAAGAAGCGCCGCCGCGGCTCCGGCAAATCACTCACCGTAGAGGGCGCTCGCGAGAATAACCTGCAAAATATAGACGTCGAGATACCCTTGGGCAAGCTCGTTGTGGTGAGCGGTGTCTCTGGCTCGGGTAAATCAAGCCTTATTAACGACATTGTCTCCAAGGAGCTTGGCGCACGATTGATGCGCTCCAATGAGGCGGCAGGTCGGCACGAGGCGATTGAGGGTATGAAGCATCTCGATAAAGTCATTACAATTGATCAGTCACCTATTGGTCGCACGCCACGCTCTAATCCAGCGACGTACACTGGCTTATTTACGCCCATTCGCGAGCTCTTTGCGGCTACGCCCGAAGCCAAGCTGCGCGGCTATAAACCAGGTCGCTTTAGTTTTAATGTCAAGGGTGGCCGCTGTGAGAACTGTCGCGGCGACGGCATCATTAAAATAGAGATGCACTTTTTGCCCGATGTCTACGTCACGTGTGAGGAATGTAAGGGGAGACGCTACAACAAAGAGGCTCTGGAGGTTCACTACAAAGGCAAAAATATTAGCGACGTTCTGTCGATGACGTGTGATACAGCTCAAGAATTCTTCTCCAACATCCCTTCAATAGCGCGGAAGCTCGAAACCATGGTTGATGTTGGCTTGGGCTATATAAAGCTGGGTCAGCCTGCTACAACCCTCTCGGGCGGTGAAGCACAGCGAGTGAAGTTGGCAACCGAACTATCGCGTCGAGCCACAGGCAAGACGCTCTACATCCTGGATGAGCCGACGACCGGCCTACACATGGACGATGTAAAAAAACTGCTTGGCGTACTGCACGCGTTGGTTGATACAGGCAACAGCATGATTGTGATCGAGCATAACCTCGATGTCATCAAGAACGCTGACCACATCATTGACATGGGGCCGGAGGGCGGTGCTGGTGGCGGTACTGTTGTTGCTGAGGGTACTCCGGAGTCGGTCGCCAAGCAGAAGGCGTCATATACGGGCAGCTATTTACAGGCAATGCTGCACAAAAAGTAAACACCTCTGGCGTTCTCAGGCGGCATCTGTTATAATAACCGGTCGAACCACATCATAAACATAGTTTACGGGAGCACGAGACAGACTTATGTCATCAGATACAATTACACTAGATTTAAACAAACGAGAAATTATTCGTAAGCAGCTGGCGTCTTTGCGTAGCACTGGCGAGGTGCCAGTCGTAGTTCACGATCACGGCAAGCCCTCAATGCACGCATCAACACCGGCTATTCCGCTGGAGAAAATTGTTAACACTGCCGGAAAGCACCACCCAATTGAAGTCAAGGTGGGTAATGAGTCTCGCCTCGTCTTAATTCGTGATGTCGATTATGACCCCCGCAAGCATGAGATCCGCCATGTTGTTTTTCAGTCTATCCGTCGGGACGAGAAAGCCCACGCCGAAATCCCTATCGTCTTCGATGGTGATATACCTGCCGAACGTGCCAGCTTGATGGTGATTTATCAACTAGATGAGATTGAAGTAGAAGCTCTCCCGAGTAATCTGCCTGACGAGATCCTTGTTGACCCAGCCAGCTTGAAAGAGGTCGGCGACACGATATATGTGCGCGATCTACCCACCCTCAAGGGTGTAACTGTTTTGACCGATGAAACCTACCCTGTGGCAACAGTTGAGATGCCAAAAGACCAGCTGGCTGAAGCTGATGCAGCCGCCGAATCACTCGCCGAAGACGCAGAGATGAGCGGTATCCCTGAAGCAGACGATGAAGAGCAGCCGACAGCCGAATCCGACGACAGCTCAGAAGAGGCGATTGACGGCAATGAGGGCAACCAAGAAGACTCGGCGAAATAGCCTGCTTCATTGGCTATTTCCTGCCGTCTTTGGCCGCACATCTAAAGAGGGTGTCATATCATGTCAGAGCGCAATCATAGTCTAGGCCCGAATAATGACGAGGCGCTTTCCTGGTCTACTGAATCAGAGGAAGAAAAGTCCAAAAAAGACAAGCAGAAAGAAGATGAGAAGCGCAAACGGCGAAATAAAAAGCGAGACGACTCCTCAAAAGAGGGTCGTGTATCTACAGAGCGTCGACGTCCAGATGAGGACGACGGGAGGGGACGGAGACGACCAGCCTTTTTAGCAAATTATCTTGGTGTTGAGAAAGTATCTGATGCCCAGGCCGATAAAAAGCAAGCCAAGAAAAAAGGCGAAGCCGAACCATCTGCTAAGCATTCGTCAGAAAGTGACGCTACATCTAGCCCTGAGGATGCACGGCGCCCTCGAGAAAAACTAGACGATGCCGAGGCTATTGAAGCAACAGAGGCGTATATTTTGGCGCGTCGTCGGCAGCTCGAGGCAGCTTCGACCCGCGAAGACACCGCTGAGGTAGCTGGTATTGAGGCAGAAGACGAGACACATGAAGATCAAGACGAACCGGCTAATCGGGCCAGTCTACGCTTCCTTGAGGCTTTGCGTCGAAATCTACAGCTGCGTCGTAGCCCACCTGATGAGACGATGCTTGAGACAGCCTTGCACGAATCACAAGACGAAGAGGACACGCTGGGTGCACCATCTGTTAACACTGCTCACGATGAGGGCCAAGAACAGGATCAAGAACAAGAGGCGTCAGGTCATACAGCAGAAGCATCAGTTCATCCACCCGATAACCCGGAGTCCATTGAATCACCTTCTCGTGATGGATCATCAAGTGGTGAACTTGCCGATGACACAGTCGTGCATCTATCTGATCGATCAGCCCCTGAACCTACAGAAGAAGCTCCCGGTATGACAAATGATGGCCCAAACTTTCAGCCGTCATATCCAACAGCGGCCCAAGCCTCATTTGGGCGATCAGCTGGTGTTCGGACGTCTGCAGAGCGCTCACCTCGACGGTCGAGTGCCGGAGATTTTCTCTTGGGAGGATTCGTGGGCTATCTGCTTGGGAAACGCCGTGGGCGGATAAAGACAGAAAAGCAGCTTGAGCCAGTGCGCGCCTCCTTGGAGCAGGAGGTCGGAAGGCTCGAGCAAACAATCCGCCGCTATGAGGACCGTGCTCGTGCATCCTCTGAGGCGAGACAGCAGGCGCCTCAGGCAGAAGCACGAGATGTAGTATCAGGTGAGCCGGATGTTGAAACGACTGATCCTGCGGCACGTTTATCGCAACAGGTTTTAGAGCAATCTGAGCCGCTCGCTCACGTCCAGAAAAAAACTGCAGAGCATCTGACGGGTATGGGTGTGGCGCAGGAGGCTATTTCATACCAGACCGGCACAGCCGAGTCACGCGAAGAAAGGGGTGACCCATCACTGACGCCACAACGTGTCGATACGATGCCGACTTCCAGCCTCCTGCGCCACGTTGAATCTATCCGCTACAACCAGACTGATGTTCGCTCGCTTTTCGAGCGCGGCGAGCTTTCTGATCGGGCTTTGCGCGGCGCACTGAAGGAGCACTTGCGCGGCAATTCAATCGACAATTATCTTGACAAAGAGCTGCGTAAACAGCGCGAAACACCAGAGGTATACAGCCCAGAAAAAATGTGGTCATCGCAGCAGCATAAATCAGATGATATGCTGCCAGCTCCAAGCAGTCGTGAAGAGGCCACGCCAGGCCAGTCTGTTACGTCTTCTCAGAAGGGGGAGCCTGTTGCTGCGTCTTCGACCGAAGTGGACACCGCTCGTAGCCCGGAGCAGCTACACGCTGAGCGGATGAAGCAGGCGTCAATCGGTGCAGTTCTTGGCGTCATTATCGTTATTATTCTGTGGGTCTTGTTTGGCTCCAGTAGCTTGCTTTAGCGTGAAGGTATATAGTAAGCTCAAGCTGTATAGATTGAAAAGCAAAGGAGCAACTCGCTACTATGATGCAAAAATTGTCAATTTTAACGGTCTCAGCAGTTTTTGTGCTGGGTCTTTTCAGCTTAACGACAGCTGTCCTAGCTCAAGACGCTGACGAGCCCGTGCAAAGACGCGGCAGTCAACGATCAGCTCAGGCGCAGATGGATGCCGCAGAACGGCGAGAGCGTGTTGATCAGTTGCGCCAAGAGCGCACAGCTGACATTCAAGAGCGTGTTGCGGAGCGTCAAGCGCAGGTTCGCCAAGATGTATGCGAGCGGCGCGAACAACAAGTGAGCAGACTAATCCCCCGTCTGTCAAATGGCTCAAGCCGTGTACTAGGTTCTATAGATAGCGTATATGAGCGCGTGCAGAGTTTTTACGATGACGGACAGCTTACTGTCGAGAATTATGATGAGCTAAATGATGCCGTAGCCGCTGCTCGTATGAACGCGACGGCAGCTGTCGAAGCTGTGCCTGCATATGATTTTACTTTTGATTGCGATAACCCGTCCGTCGGTGATCAATTGTTTGGCTTTCGTGAATCAGTAGCTGATACACGCGACGAACTAAAGACCTACAGAGCTGAACTCGTAAATCTCATTAGCTCACTGCGATCGGCAGCAGCTGAGCAAACGAGTGATGTAGACGAAGAAGAAGCTGATGAGACAGGCGACACAGAAGAAGTACCATCAGATAATGGAGATGAGGGAGGAGAAGATGCGTAGACGCAACCAAAATGGTAGCGCTCATATTGGCGTAATAGTGGTCGTCATTCTTGTGTTAGTTGGAGTTGGTTTTGTCTTTTGGCGCGTCCAGAACGAGGCCACTGATAGCGGCACAAATACAACAGAGACCAACCAGCCACAAGAAACTGTCACAGACGATCCGATTGAGAACGAGGCTGACCTCGACGAAGCTGCAACAGAACTAGAGCAAACAGATATTGACTCTGAGCTCGACGTGAGTGAAATAGACGAGGTGATTCAGTAGAAAGCTGCCGCAGCATCAAAAAGTGTTGTCGCCGGGAGTACTTTCCGGCGACATTTCGCCGTGTTATTATATCGACCGATGCAGAAGGTGATACTCTACTATAAATTTGTGCCTGTGCCTGACCCAACAACGGTTATGTTTTGGCAGCGACAGCTCTGTCAGCGGCTGAACCTGAAGGGGCGCATTATTGTGGCCGAACAAGGAATAAACGGGACACTTGGTGGGGACAGTGATGACTTGAAGGCGTATCGGAAAGAGATGAATCAGCACCCACTATTCGGTGGGATTGAGTACAAGTGGAGCGACGGTCAACGGGATGATTTTCCACGATTGAGCGTTAAGGTTCGCCCAGAACTCGTGACCCTCGCACCAGATGAGACATTTGATGTATTCAATAGTACGACAGGTTTACGTCCAAAAGAATGGCATGCCTATCTCCAAGATAATCCCGATACAATTGTCCTGGACGCACGAAACGATTACGAGTCTGATATTGGCTACTTTCAAACCAAAAATATCATTAAGCCAAAAATCAGTGCCTTTAAGCACATAAAAAAAGAACTCGATAAGCTACCCAAAGACCAGCCGATTTTAACCTATTGCACCGGCGATATACGCTGCGAATATCTCAGTGCTTATATGAAACACAAAGGCTTTGACGAGGTATACCACCTTGACGGCGGTATTGTGAAATACGGTGAAGTCTATAAAGATGAGGGCTACTGGGAAGGGAAGTGTTTTGTATTTGATCGACGGCTAAACGTCGCGTTCTCAGATGAATCCCCTGACGTCGGCGAGTGTGTACATTGCCGCGCCAAGACCAGCAATCACGTCAACTGTAATAACCCAACCTGCAACAGCCTGATACTACTGTGTGATGACTGCTCGGCTGTTCAGGTGGTCTGCAGCGCCGCCTGCGCTGAGGTAGTTAATAAAGCGGCTGAAGCGCACAGCCAAACCGCATAGATACGTTAACAGGGTATTAATGCTGGTTTGCCTCGTTTCGAGAGAGGAGTACGGTATAATAACCCTATGAGAGAGCTATCTGCTAGCGCATCAGTGCCAAAATTCGTGCCGGATTTTACTGCGACATCCGTCGGGGACGTAGACTTTAAGGCGCTAAAAAAACGTGGTGTTCGGTATATTGCCTTGGACGCTGATAGTACCCTTGTGCGCTACCGTGGTATAAAACTGAACAGTGACACAAAGAAACACTTACTCAAGCAGCGTAAGCATATTGAAGCCTGGTGTATCGCTAGTAATCGCATCACCAATACACTCGCTCCGTTAAGTGACAGTTTGGATGCACCTGTCATTCCCTCGAGCGCGTTTGTGCGGAAGCCCAAGCAGCGGTACTTTCAGCGCGTGATCGATTTTTTTTCAGCCGAGCCTCACGAGATTGCTATGGTAGGGGACAAGCTGGTTGCTGATATTTGGGGTGCTAACCGTGCTGGTATGGTGACCGTATGGGTTGAGCATTTTGGCAAAGATGGACTGCATGATCGAGCTCTGCGTGTTCGTGCGTGGGAAAATTTTCTTATGCGTACGTACGTGAAAAACTCTTACATGAGCAATGAATAGACAGCTACACGAAAAACTCGATCAACTGCCAAAGGCACCCGGCGTTTACTTTCATAAGGACAAGCAGGGCGAGACCATCTACATAGGTAAGGCGGCAGTGCTGCGCAACCGTGTTCGACAGTATTTTCAAAAAAGTCGCACGCGCGATCCAAAGACCGATGCGCTTGTGCGCGAAATTTCTGATGTATCGTGGACAGAAACCGAAACTGAGCTTGACGCTCTTTTCTTGGAGGCAGAGCTCATTCGCCGTTATATGCCGAAGTTCAATATATTGCTTCGTGACGATAAAAGCCTCAGCTACGTGCGTATATCGTATGCGAGTGATCACCCAACCGTGACTATGACGCGTCGGCCTCTTGATGACGGAGCGACGTATTTTGGTCCGTATTTCAGCGCAGTGGCAGTTCGACGCGCCCTGAAATACCTGCGCAAAGCCTTTCCCTACTCAACGCACATGCGCCAGATACCGAACCGAGCCTGTCTCCAGGCTCATCTCGGTTTGTGTCCGGGGCTTGAATCAGGTAAAACATCTCTAGATGACTATCGTCGCAATCTAAAGCAACTCATGCGTTATTTGCGTGGTGAGCGCACGGCTCTGATGCAGCAAATTGAACGCGATATGAAGCATGCTGCTAGCGCCCAAAAATTTGAGGAAGCAGCAGCTTATAGAAATCAATTACAGTCGCTCAAGCATCTGGGTCGGCAGATTATTTTCTCGGACAAAGAAGCAATCGATATGAGCAAGGACGAAGCGCTCGATGGTCTGTCGAATGTGCTTGGCATAGACCCACCCAAGCGAATAGAGGGATACGATATCAGCCACATGAGTGGCACTGATACTGTTGCGAGTATGGTGGTTTTTGCCTACGGTTTACCGGAAAAATCAGCCTACCGGAAGTTCCAGATGCGCCTCCCTGGCAATGATGACTTTCTCCATATGGCAGAAGTCATCAAGCGCCGTTTCAAGCAAAAAAATACGCGCGGGTGGGAGCATCCGTCGTTGTGTATCATTGATGGTGGCAAAGGGCAGCTGCACGCAGCTATAAAGGCACGCGATGAAGCACAGCAGCCCACGATACCCATGATTGGTTTAGCCAAGCGTTTTGAAGAGATTGTGGTGCATAACACCCGCTCCAACGTCTCCGTATCCAAATCTGCAGTTGAGGGCTTGGGTGGTAGCCTGACGGTCTCAGATGATTTCACCAGTATTCATCTATCCGAGCAGTCTCATATCGTGAAGCTTTTGCAGCGTATTCGTGATGAGTCACACCGTTTTGCTGTTTCATACCATACAACACTGAAGCGCGCACGAACGTCCGCCAGCCGCTTGGATGACATTCCTGGTGTGGGGCCAGCCAACAAAAAAAAGTTACTGCGTTCATTCGGCAGCGTAAAAGCTATCCGTGAAGCCGACCAGAGCCAGCTTGAAGCAGTGGTCGGCAGGCAGCGCGCGGCGACAATAAAGCAACACCTCGGGTAACAAATATGGTTTGGCCCAAGCGGTCGACACTGTATCCTGTAGGAATGTCCTATTCAGGGTTTAGCGCATCATTTTTTTATAACAATCGGCGAGAACTACAAAAGCGATTGGGCGAAGATCAGCTTATTGTGCTAACGGCGCACGGTCGTCTTCAGCGGAGTAACGATACGACTTTTCCGTATCGGCAGGATAGTTCGTTTTGGTATCTGAGCGGAGTAGCTGATCCAGATTATATTCTGGTTATTGATGGGCAGGAGGAGTATCTTATTGCGCCCCAGCTTTCGCCTCAACAAGCAATCTTTGACGGGTCACTCACGCACGAGCAGCTTACAGCTTGTTCGGGTATTGATGATATTCAGCCAGAGCGTTCTGGGTGGGATCGCTTGCACAGTCGTTTGCGAAGCTCAAAGTCTGTTGCGACGTGTCTGCCACCCGAGCGTTATATTGCAGACTCAGGTTTCTATACCAACCCAGCTCGAACGCGCTTACTGCAACGGGTTCGCGCCACCAACAGCAAGATTTCCGTCCAAGATATTCGCCCCGACCTTATGGATATGCGGATGGTGAAGCAACCGCAGGAAATCGCGGCAATTGAGCGAGCGGTCCACGTAACAACACAGACACTTAATTCATTGAATGAGGGTGGCTTACATAGCTATAATCAGGAATATGAAGTCGAGGCTGAGATTACCCATGGTTTTCGCAGCCGGGGTGCTCAGCATGCCTATGAGCCAATTGTTGCTGGCGGGCAAAACGCCACGACACTACACTATGTCGCCAATAACCAACGATTACCCGAGAACGGTTACGTGTTGATTGATGCAGGAGCAGAGGTTGATCAGTATGCAGCCGACCTGACACGGACGTATGCAATTGGCACGCCGACGCGAGAGCAGCACGCGATATACGATGCCGTGAAGCAGGCGCACAGCTATGGCTTATCTCTGATCAAGCCAGGGCGAACCTTAAGGCAGAATGAGTCCGATATGGTGGCCTTTTTGGGTGAAAAGTTGAAAGAGCTCGGATATATCAAACAAATTAATTCAGCCGCGGTTCGCACTTATTATCCCCACGGTTTGTCCCATTTTGTCGGATTAGATGTACATGACGTGGGTGATTATCAGCGCCCCCTCGAGGCAGGCATGGTGCTGACGGTTGAACCAGGTCTATATATGTCACGTCATCAGGTTGGCGTGCGTATTGAAGATACAGTGCTTGTCGAAGAGAAGGGTGTTCGTAATCTGAGCCAAAATTGCGCATACGAAAAATTATGAGGCACAGTCAATGTCTGCAGCGTGTTGTTGTTTTGCGTACACACGGTACAATAGGATTCAGATTATGAACCAACAAGCTCTCACACGATTTCTCATCCGCTGGGGTGTTTCCGCGCTCGGTATCTGGGTGGCTGCGGCACTGCTTGGCGGTGAGCGTATTGGTTACGATAGCCGATTTGGGGTTATTCTCGTCGCTGGCCTGATTCTTGCTTTAGCTAACTCCCTTATAAAGCCAGTCGTGGTGATTTTATCGTTGCCGGCAATACTCTTTAGCCTTGGCTTGTTTATGATTGTCGTGAACGGCCTCATGGTTTCTCTGGTGAGTTTTCTGTATCCAAGCCTTGAAATATCTAGTTTTACAACGGCAATGCTTGCAGGTATGGTAATTGGGCTGGTAAACTATCTCGTGACGACTATCCTGGAGGACAGATGACTATTTATAACTACATTACTATTGTTTCGAGTGTTATTATCATCGCACTTATTATTTTGCAGACGCGAGGCGCATCGTTGGGTGCTGGTCTCGGCGGTGGCGGCGAAGAAATAAACACAGAGCGACGAGGCTCAGATAAGACAATTCACCAGATAACTATATTCATGGTGTTTATTTATGGCGCCTCGCTTGTTATGCATGTTATCGCATAGCCTCGCTGTATGATTGATCCAAAACTCCGCTTAAAGTGGCGTCGGCGCTTTCGTAAGGGCAAAAAACAGGTCGCCGGTGTTGGCTCGGGTGCAGATGTGCAGCTGGAGCGGTATGTGCTTCGCCGTGTGTCGCGCTTAATGACCGTGCGACGGTTTGTCCTGACATGGGTTGCCCTACTTGCGCTGATTCTTGTTGCACTGTTTGTGCAGTCGCGGCAACTATTACCGTATTACCAAGAAGTCCGCGCAGTGCCTGGCGGAACGTTTCGTGAGGGAGTGCTCGGCAGCTTTACGAATGCTAACCCGCTGTATGCATCAGGTTCAGTTGACGGGGCCGTGTCAAAACTTGTTTTCTCGAGTTTGTTTAAGTATGACGAGTTTAACGTTCTCGTCGGTGATCTAGCGACGCATTATGAGGTTGATGAAGAGGGGACAACCTACACGGTATACCTCCGTGATGATGTCTATTGGCACGATGGAGAACATTTTACTGCTGAAGATGTCGTGTTTACCTATCAAACTATCTCCAATCCTGATGCGCGCTCGCCCCTATTTTCAAGCTGGCGTGACACAACCGTTGAGGCGGTTGACGACTACACAGTCACTTTTCAGCTGCCGTCGCCATTTGTCGCCTTTTCTCTCGCCATGACCAATGGCATTGTGCCACAGCATGTACTGGAGCAAGAATCGCCTTCACAGCTGCGCTCTAGTAACTTCAACAGCGTTAGTCCAGTCGGCACCGGACCTTTTGAGTGGGATACTCTAGAGGTTGTTGGACTGGCGCAAGATGACCGAGAAGAGCGGATTGCCCTCGATGCCTACGCGGACTACCACGGCGGCCAGCCAAAGTTAGACCGCTTCATCGTGCGCACGTTCCGCAGCGAAGACCGTCTCGTGGATAGCTTTATAGAGCGCGACGTTGACGCAATTGCTGGTTTGGACAGCTACGCTCATGAGGAGCTCATCGAAGGCGACTATTCGCGTTATGCGGTACCACTGACAGGTCAGGTTGGTGTGTTCTTTAAGACGAATACTTCGGTATTAGCCGAACGGGACATTCGTCAAGCTTTGGTCCATGCCATTGATCGTGGCGCTGTACTAGAGAAAATTGATGGACCGGTCATCAAGACCGACAGCCCGCTACTGCCGATACATCAAGGTTACGACGAGGAGATCACGCAGTTACCCTACGACCGTGAGCGAGCCACAGAATTGCTCGATGAGGCTGGATGGCAGATGGGTGAAGCTGGCGTCCGATTTAAGGACGGGCAAGAGCTCAGCTTCTCTCTTGTGGTCATCAATAGCGCAGAAACACGTACCGCTACTCAATCCCTCCAGCAGCAGTGGAGTGAAATTGGCGTAGAAGTTGATGTCACGCTCCAAGACGAGGACGACCTGCGCACAACAATCGCTAACCATGACTTTACGGCCCTGATGCATGGAATATCTATCGGCAGCGATCCAGATGTGTTTGCGTTCTGGCATAGTTCACAGGCTGATATTCTGGCCGATGATCGTTTGAACTTTAGCGAATATAGCTCTGATGTTGCCGATGCCGCGCTTGAATCTGGCAGAACTCGCTCTGACGACGAGCTGCGTTCTGTCAAGTACAAGCCTTTCCTCGAGGCGTGGCGTGAGGATGCTCCAGCTCTCATGCTGTATCAACCACGCTTTATCTATGTTGCGCATAACGATATTTACGGCTTCGAGCCAATTCTTATGAACGCCAGCACTGATCGCATGTACAGTGCACACGAGTGGATGAGTCGCCAACAACGAGTCGATAAAGAGTAAAAGTTTTCTATAATCGGCGTGATACTTGCTACAATACATGCCACGTCAGGCCGCGCGGATGTGGCGGAATTGGTAGACGCGCTAGCTTCAGGAGCTAGTGACCTTCGGGTCGTGGAGGTTCAAGTCCTCTCATCCGCACCATGTTACGCATTTTCGTACCTAGAGAAAACACAGATGCTTATGCTATGATGTAGACTATACAGCTAATGCTTAACGAACAGGGGTATTTCATTTCATCATGAGTAAAGTTGCGCACTATCTACAAGATCACCTAGCCGGTGAGGTTATGACTTCTGATGATGTTCGTCGGTATTTCTCAACAGACTCGAGTGTGTTTGAGCTGACTCCGACAATTGTTGTTTACCCACGAAACGAAAACGATGTCCGCAAGACCACGCGGTTTGCCTGGCAGCTAGCAGAGCGCGGCCGAATAGTGCCGATTACCGCTCGTGGCTCAGGCACAGACCAAGCGGGTGGATCGTTGGGTTCTGGTGTCATGCTGGTGTTTCCAGCCCACCTAAACCGCCTTCTCGAGTTTGATAGCAAAAGTGGTGTGGCCGTTATCGAACCAGGTATTAACTATGCCAAGCTGCAACAGGCCCTCCATACGCACGGCCGTTTTTTGCCACCGTTCCCCTCCTCAGTCGAATATTCTTCAGTTGGTGGAGCTATTGCCAATAATGCTAGCGGTGAGAAGACAATAAAATACGGTGATACCCGTGATTATGTACGCGGATTACGCGTGGTGCTCGCCAATGGTGAAGTTATTGAAACAAAGCGGCTGAGTAAACGAGAGCTGAACAAAAAGCTCGGCTTGCAATCTTTCGAAGGTGAAGTATACCGGGGCATCGATACTCTTATAGAAGACAACAAAGATATTATTGAAGGATCAGTCCTGAACGTATCAAAAAATGCTGCTGGTTACGCCCTCTCGCAGGTCAAGCGCAAGAATGGCTCTTTTGACCTGACGCCGCTGATTGTCGGCTCTCAGGGTACTCTGGGTGTCGTAACCGAGGCCACATTAGATACTGAGCCACACAACCCAGACACCACTCTCGTGGTTGCCCTCTTTGACGATATTCGCGTTACTGAAGAAGTTATGGCTGAACTGCGGAATTTGCCAGACACCCCAAGCGCGCTAGAGCTTGTTGATGAAAACTTGCTCGAGTTTGTTCGCTCAACCAATCCGAACCAGCTTAAGGGAATTATCGATCCACCGTTCCCACGGCTTGTGGTTTTGGCAGAATTTGACAGTCCGAACGCCCGCACGCAAAAACGCATGGTCAAGAAGACTTGTAAAATTCTAAAGAAGTACCAGATTAAATACCAAGTAGAGAACGAGCCAGACAAAAAAGACGAACTGTGGAAGATACGACACAGCGCTGCCACTGTGACCTCACACGCTAGTGATAAAAAGCGAGCACTTCCTATTATTGAGGATGGCATCGTTCCTGTTGAGCGGTTTGGTGAGTATCTCGATAAAGTATATAAATTGTTCGATTCCTACGGGTTAAAGATATCTGTATGGGGCCACGCGGGAAACGCTAACCTACACATGCAACCGTTTTTGGATTTATCGCAAGTCGGGGACAGGCAGAAAGTATTTAAAATTATCGATGACTACTACCGCATGATTATCGACATGGGCGGTAGCACGAGCGGTGAGCACAACGATGGCCGACTGCGCGCGCCATACTTACGGCAACTCTACGGTGATGAGATATACGGATTATTCCAGCAAGTCAAACAGGTGTTTGATCCACACAACTTTCTCAATCCAGGCGTGAAGATAAATGTCGAGCTTGACGACGTCAAGCCTTTGCTACGACAAAGCTATTCAATCGAGCATTTGTCCGACCACATGCCTCGCACTTAAATTTACTTGAGTTTTTTCGCGAAACTCCGTAATATACTAGAGTTAACGTACCTTTTTTAGTAGAGCCTTCGCGCGAGTGGCGGAATTGGTAGACGCGTCAGCTTGAGGGGCTGGTGCCCTTCGGGGCGTGGAGGTTCAAGTCCTCTCTCGCGCACCACGTCGGAGTTCGCTTCGACCTTTCCTAGGTTTATCGTAAAATAAATTTGCGATAAATCTTGCAAGGTCTGCGCGTCTCCTCCTTACAAATCTGTAAACAGCTAAAGCTTAGTTTACAGATTTGGAAAGACCAAAAGAGGACACGTGGGCGCTTAGCTCAGCTGGCTAGAGCACTTCGTTTACACCGAAGGGGTCGGGGGT
>CAZGPJ010000005.1:0-18953 GCA_964527485.1 uncultured Candidatus Saccharibacteria bacterium | reverse complement strand
AGAGAACGGTCACTACTTTGTCGAAGTTGGAGACAAGAAATACCGCGTTCTTCTCGCGAGCGTAACGTACTTTAAAGCCAAGCCAGGCGACCAGGTGAGCGTGAACATCCCTGAGGATGACTCCAACGCCGAGTGGGCAGCACTCGAAGCAGCTTTATAATCTAAAATCTTCTTGCTACTCCGTTGCGGGTTGAAATCTCACGAGCCGGTGCATAAACATCGGCTCTTTTTCTATTTTGCCTAGCCAGACTCTCCTGCGTATTGCTACAATAGATTAAGTATGGGAAATGTCTTGTACCGGAAATACCGGTCACAATCTTTGGCGGAAATTATCGGTCAACCGCACATAACGACCACTCTGCAGAATGCATTAGAGAATGGTCGGATTGCGCACGCCTATTTATTTACCGGGCCACGTGGCGTCGGAAAAACCAGCATAGCCCGCATATTGGCACGTGAGGTCAATAAACTCAGCGTCAAAGAAGCAGACAATCATCTGGACATAATTGAAATTGACGCTGCCAGTAACCGGCGTATTGATGAAATTCGTGAATTACGCGACAAGGTTCACAATGCTCCAGCTCAAGCCACCTACAAGGTCTACATTATTGATGAAGTTCATATGCTTACCAAAGAGGCCTTCAACGCACTGTTAAAAACACTAGAGGAACCGCCGGAACACGCAATATTTATTCTTGCCACTACTGAAGTTCACAAGTTGCCTGATACGATTGTCAGTCGTACGCAAAAGTTTACGTTCCGGCCGGTAGAGGTACAGCAGGTAGTGCAACACTTGAAGTATATTGCCGATACGGAGTCTATCCCTATTGCCGATGATGCCCTTGAGCTCATAGCGCGTCACGGCCAAGGCTCATTCCGCGACAGCATCAGTCTACTGGATCAAATTCGCCATATTGCAAGCGACGATAGAATTATTAGCGCCAAGGATATCGCCGTTGCCATTGGAGCTGTACCCACAGAAGCCGTTGATAATTTGCGTAAACAGCTTGAGTCATCGAGCCCAGGCGAAATACTACAAACAGTTGATGAGCTATGTACGTCTGGATACAGTCCGGCCCAAATTGCCAGCCAGATGAGCATACGACTGCGCGACTCAATTATGAGCAGTGGTCAGACGGATCGAGCCACGACAGAACTACTCGGTTCATTGTCTCAGGTTGCGGGTATGCATGATACCCGTATCGCCCTCGAGGTTGCGTTACTCGAATACCGCCTACCAAAGGGGCAGCAGGCGGCGCAAAGGATAGAGCAGCAACCTGCCACACCAAAAGCAGAACAGCCTGCACCCACAGCAGTCCAAGCCACGCCAAAAGCAGAGTCGCCCAAAGAGAAACAAGATACGCCGTCCTCTGTGCCAAAGTCAACCAACAAACCGTCGCAGAAACCTGCTAAGGATGCTCAACAAATACATCCCGACAATATATGGAAATCAGTACTAAATACCCTGAAAGGCTCGCACAACACACTCTATGGTATGGCACGCATGGCTATTCCTGCTATCGATGGCGATGATTTTATACTCGAGTGTAAATATGCCTTCCACAAGAAACGTCTGAGCGATAAGCATCACAAGAAAATACTATCCGATGCCATAGCTGAAGCTAGTGGAGCGTCGTACGTTGTTGTATGTACTTTGGCTGAAAAAAAGCCGGCAAAAAATACGAACCCAGAACGTCCCGATGTCCCTGATGAACCTGCAAAACCAGGTGAACCCCTAGAAACCATAAACAATATATTTGGCAGCTCCGAAGTGCTAGACTCATGAGTACTGTCATGGATAGAAATACACCCAAAGTACCGCCACATAACAGTGAAGCCGAAGCCTCACTACTGGGAGCTGTGCTTATCGATGCTGATGCAATCGTCAAAATTGCCGACACGATTGCACCGACCGATTTTTACGAAGAAAAACACCAACGCATTTTTGAGGCTATCCAGAAGCTGTATGAAAAACACAGCCCCATCGACGTACTGACTTTAGCCGATCAGCTGCGTTCTGCCGGTTTTATTGAAATAGCTGGTGGCCCGGCCTACCTGACAGAACTGACCAACTTTGTTCCCACAGCCGCACACGTTGAGCAATACGCCGATATTGTTGCCCAGAAAGCTCTGCGACGTCGACTCATCCAAGCATCACAGGACATAACGACTCTCGGCTATAACGAAGAGAGCGGCTTGCAACAACTCATCGAAGACGCGGAAACACGCCTATTTGATGTCAGCCAACAGCACATCAAGCAAGACATTACCAGTCTTGAGGATATCCTTAGTGATAGCTTTGAGCGCCTTGACGACTTGCACAAAGATAAAGGCAAAATTCGTGGCGTGCCGACAGGCTTTAAAGACCTTGATAACATACTGGCAGGCCTACAGCGATCTGACTTGTTCGTCCTCGCTGCTCGCCCTTCGATGGGAAAAACAGCCCTGTCTTTGAATATTGCCCACAACGTGGCTGTTCAGTCCGACATGCCTGTCCTGCTGTTTAGTCTCGAGATGAGCAAAGAGCAGCTGGTTGACCGGATGCTGGCTGTTGAGTCTGGGGTTGATGCCTGGGCTCTACGGACAGGGAATTTGAGCGACCAAGATTTTGAAAAGATCGGCCACGCCATGGGAAGCCTGAGCGAGGCTCAGATATACATCGACGATACCCCAGGTATTACCGTCAGCGATTTACGCACCAAGGCGCGTCGTGAGGCCCACCAGCGACCCCTCGGTCTAATCATCGTCGACTATTTGCAATTGATGAGTGGTGGCAGCCGGTTCAACTCCGATGGCAATAGAGTACAGGAAATATCAGAAATATCACGAGGGCTCAAACAGATTGCGCGTGAGTTAAACGTACCGCTTGTAGCACTTTCACAATTAAGCCGTTCTGTTGAAAGCCGTAGCCCACAAATACCGCAATTGTCAGACCTGCGTGAGTCGGGATCAATCGAGCAAGATGCTGACGTAGTGGCATTTATTTACCGAGAGGATTACTATAATCCCGAGACAGACCGAAAACATATCACAGATGTCCTCATCAAGAAGCATCGTAATGGGCCGACCGGTACTGTTGAACTATATTTTGACGACCGCAAGCAACGTTTTCGTAGCTTAGAGAAAAGACACTCAAGTGAACCTTTCTCGGAATAAGATGATACAGAAGGTGGAGACATGATAAAGCGAAAGAAGCTGCAGCGGACACTTGCTCATCGTTTTGGTGATTCGTGGCCGGTTGTACTCTCGAGTATAGCCGCTACATTACTAGCAGTCGGGATCCTATGGTTTGCACTGGGCACACTGGTTCCGGGCCTGAGCAGCAGCGAACTGAACCACGTTGAGCGAGTACAGAATGATGCAATTAGTTTGCGCCACACGCTTACACAAGACCCGTTGTTCATGCCCTTCACGCTTGGCTTATATGTTCTTCAACTGTTTGAACTTGATAGCGCAGTGGCGCTGAGAAGTATTAGCGCCATCTTTGGTCTTTTGAGTATCGGCGCAGTCTATCTGATTATACGGCGTTGGCACACCCCGAGAATCGCCCTGTTTATGACTGTGCTGTACGCCACCAGCGCTCCACTACTACATACCGCCCGACATGCAGATGTTGCATCGACGTATCTCCTGTTGCCAGTCATCATAGCTGCTATTCTCTATGTGCGCAGCACTGGTAAAACATGGGCCCAGTTGCTTCTCTACGGTCTTGCTATCGGCCTGTTACTTGCTATACCCGGCGCTGTATGGCTGGTTGCTCTACTGATAATGTGGCAGCGCAAACGACTCTTAGGCTATGTCCGCAAAATCAATGCGATTGGATTGAGTATCATCATAGCTGCCGCAGTCGTATTAGCAGGGCTACTTGGCTATGCTTTCATTGCACAGCCTGAGCTTATACTTCCGTGGCTTGGCATAACAGAAACTGCTATTGGGGTGTCTGGTTATTTGCGTTCTGTAGGCTCAACAGTTGGCGAATTATTTCTACGTGGCCCAGGCAATGATCCACGGATGTGGGTCGGCATTGCGCCACTGACTGACGCTCTGGTCACTGTCTTATTCTTGTTAGGTGTATACGTGGCATTGTTGCAGCGTAAGCTTGAACGACACAAAGTCATCTTCACAGTAATGGGCGTGCTAGTGCTCCTGTCCGGTCTATCTCAGTACATATCAGCCTATGCAGTTATGCCTTTTATCTACATCGTCGCGTCAGCTGGTCTAGCCTTGCTCTTACAGCAGTGGTTCACTGTATTCCCACGCAACCCAATCGCACGCAATACAGGTGTCATATTAGTTCTTATCGTAGCGAGCTTTAGCGTGTACTACAATATGCATCGTTATTTTGAGGCCTGGCCAAAAACGCCTGCAGTACGAGCGGAATTTCACCACCGAGAAGAGTAATCTGCTACAATAGCTAGGTTCATGTAATACGTAATAGAAGTGAGGCACTATGAGTAAATTTGATCAAGCCAAGATGATGATGCAGGTCAAGAAGATTCAAAAAGAACTGAAGAAGATGGTCATCACCATCGAAAAGGGCGACGGAGCCGTACAAGTAGAAATAACAGGCGAGCAAAAAATTAAAAACGTCAAACTAGACCCTGAGCTCATTGATCTTGATGATATTGGCGAGTTGGAGCGCTGGATCGAAGAAGCTGTTCGTGACGCAATTAGCGAAAGCCAAAAGATTGCATCTGAGAAAATGCAGCCGATGATGGGAAGCCTTGGCAATCTTGGGCTGTAGGGGTATTTGGTGCAATTAATTCCTCGATCTCTCCAGACTGTTGTGGATGCTCTCGGCGCACTACCGGGTGTCGGCCCGAAGAGCGCCGAGCGGTATGCGTATTTTTTGCTGCGCAGCAACAAGCTGAATGCTGAGAGAATTGCATCAGCCTTATCGGGATTGCATGATGGAGTCGCCTATTGCCAGAAGACGTACGCTCTGGTTGAAAAAGGCACTAATATCAGCCCTCTCTATAGTGATGAATCCCGCGATAAAACCACTATTGCAGTTGTGGCTGACCCGTTTGACATCATTGCACTTGAGAAAACAGCGCAGTACTCTGGCACGTATCATGTGCTCGGCGGCCTCTTATCGCCTATAGATGGGCTCGGGCCTGAAGATCTGCATATTCCAGAGCTTCTCGAGCGTATAGAAGAAGATGATGTCACTGAAGTTATATTGGCGACAAATGCCAGTGTTGAAGGTGAGTCCACCGCGCTCTACATCCAAAAACATATTGAGTCTGACTCTGTACGGATCACACGTCTTGCCCAAGGATTACCGGTCGGCACAGATATCGATTATGCCGACCAGATTACGCTTGGGCGAGCACTCGCTGGGAGGACTAACCTATGAACCAGCACCTTCAAAAAGTAAAAAATATTGTCGAGGACGCACAGGATATTGTGATCGTTCAGGCCGACAACCCAGACGGGGACAGTATTGGTAGCGCATTGGCTCTGGAGCAAATTCTGCACGCCCTCGGAAAGACCCCTCATTTATACTGTGGCGTACACATACCGTCGTACTTACGCTATCTTCCAGGTTGGGACCGGGTTGAGCTTGATTTGCCGGATCAATTTGACGCCAGTATCTTTGTCGATGTCTCAACCTTAACCCTGCTTGAAAAGATAGAAAACCAACCCAACTACGCAACACTAAGGTCAAAACCGTGCATCGTCATCGACCATCATGGCGAAGTAGAAGAGGAAATTGACTTTGCTCAGGTCATCATTAATGACAGCAGCAAGTCATCGGCTGGCGAGGTTCTCTTTGGTATCGCCCGCGACGTGGGGTGGCCAATACCGCTGAGCGCGACTGAACCTATTATGACTGCCATTCTGGGAGATACGCAAGGTCTGAGTAATGACTTGGTGAGTTCCGATACATACCGCGTCATGGCCGAGCTTGTCGACCTCGGGGCGAATCGCCCGACCCTAGAGAATCGTCGCCGTGAATATAGCAAAATGCCTAGTACTATCTTCAAGTACAAAGCCGATCTTATTCAGCGGACCCACTTTTATCTTGATGAACGGTTAGCGATTGTTGTAGTTACCCAGCAAGAAATCGACGAGTATAGTTCGATGTACAACCCTGGACCGCTGATTCAAGCAGACATGTTACAAGTTGATAATGTGGCTGTGGCAATCGTACTCAAGCGTTATGATGACGGTAAGACGACCGCAGCCATTCGCTCAAACGCAGGGTTTAAGGTTGCTGGTGATCTCGCTGCTCATTTCGGTGGAGGTGGACACCCGTTTGCTGCCGGCTTTAAACTTACTGAAACACGCGAGCTCGACGCGCTCATCAAGCAGCTTAGTGATAAAACACACGATTTGTTAGAGTCTATTCACGATGAAGCTATATAACACCCTCAGCAAACAGAAAGAAGCCCTGCAGCCGCTCGAGAATAATCGCGTGCTCTTCTATTCGTGTGGCCCAACAGTCTATGATTACTTACACATCGGTAACTGGATAGCCTTTATTCGGTGGGACATACTCTATCGCACGCTCACAGCTCGTGGCCTAGACGTTCGCTGGATTATGAACATCACCGACGTTGGGCACTTAGTCAGCGATGACGATGAGGGCGAAGACAAATTAGAAAAAGGCGCCAAACGGGAAGGTAAGTCAGCCTGGGATATCGCCGCGTTCTATACAGAGGACTTTTTAGATGGACTTAATAAGCTTCACATCTCAATTCCACGTGATAACCTACCAAAAGCAACCGATGCTATTACAGAGCAGATAGAACTTGTCAAAACGTTAGAACGCAAAGGTCACACCTATACAATCGACGATGGGGTATATTTTGATACCTCCACGTGCAAGGATTATGGAAAGCTCGGACAGATAGACGCTGACAGCCTGCAAGCAGGTGCACGTGTAGCCTTTAACGACCAGAAACGTCATGTAACTGACTTTGCTCTTTGGAAATTTAGCCCTAAAGACAGGCAGCGTGATATGGAGTGGGATAGCCCGTGGGGCGTCGGATTTCCTGGCTGGCATCTCGAATGTAGCGCTCTTGCAATGAAGCATCTTGCTGAAACAATTGATATCCATGCCGGAGGGATAGATCATATACCCATCCACCACACTAATGAAATTGCCCAAAGTGAATCCGCAACAGGTAAGACGTTTGCCAATATATGGCTGCACAGTAATTTTTTAACTGCTGATGGCACCAAATTGAGTAAATCACTTAATAACAGCTTTACTCTACACGACATTCAAGAAAAAGGTTTTCATCCATATGATTTCCGCTTGTTCGCACTGCAAAGCCACTACCGCACACAAGCAGACTTTACGTGGAAGGGTTTGCGCGCGGCCCGGTCTCGCCGGAAGAGCCTACAGGCCATAGCTGACCTGAGGTTTCAGTCTATCGCCCGCTTTATTAATTCCGTGGAGCTCGAAAGTATTAGCCACAATATAAACAGGCACCTAGAAGATGACCTAAACACGCCAAAAGTCATGGCTGAACTAAGTAAACTTGACGGTCTGGTAGACAATGTTGCTGAAAGTCACGCCAGCGAAGCAGACGCTTTTACCGTTTTTATTGAAACAATTGATGATCGACTCGGTCTTGGGCTCTTAGAGAGCGCAGACATTACCGAAGCGCAGAAAAAACGTATCGATGAGCGTAGCCAGGCTCGCCGGGCACACGATTGGGCTACATCAGATTCTATTCGTGATGAACTGGCTGAGCAGGCAATTGGCATCAAAGATACCGCAGCGGGACAAATCTGGTACCGTCTCTAGTCTGTGCTGTTCTGATAAAGCGCCAGAAGCTGAGGCGCCACCCGATCAACGTCAAATTGAGCTATCTGCTGGGTTTGCCACTCGATGCGTGTATCTCGTAGTGTCGGATCTTCTATATAGCGGCGTAACAACGTCGCAAGAGCATGCTCATCCTTCGGAGCAAACAGGTGATCTTCATGAGCCGCGAGAACACCTCGATATCCAGGGTTATCGCCAGCTACGACAACAGGACCGTGTGTGGCCATGGCTTCAACGAGAATGATCCCAAAACTTTCACCTCCTGAGCTTGGAAAAACCGCAATATCAGCTTGCGCCAAATAGGTTGCCTTCTCGTCCTCTTCAATGAAGTCATCAAAGTGGACATAATCACCGATCCCATGTGCCGCAACAAAATTCTCGAGCTGCTGCTTTTGCTCACCACGGCCACCAATACGCACTTCAATAGGATGGCTAAAAGATGGGTCTTCGATAAGACGCAGCAAGGCACGAAGTAGCACGAGACATCCTTTTCTCTCAACTAGTCGACCCAGGAAAACAATACGAGTACTATTGCCGGAAGCTGAAGACGTCTTGTGTGCCTGACGAAACTGGCTCAGATCAACTGCATTCGGGACAACCTGACTCTGCAACTGAAAGGCCTCAGAGGCAAACTTCTGTGCCGTAGGTGAAACACTGCAGACAGCATCTAGTTCGCGAAGTGCTGATCGTATCGTCCAGCCATGAATACGTGCCGAAGCGGCACTCCATCGACCAAAGGGTGCGATATGAAATGTGCCAACACGTCGAATATGCGCCGGCGCCTGCTGCAAGAGCCGCCCAACAAAAAATGGGCTACAGGGGAGCTGCGCGTGCACGACATCAAAATGATTATCGGAGAAAAACTGGTCAATACGCCGACGTGACACGGGACGTGGTGTTCTGACGCTGTTGCCGTTGAAGGTCAGGCTGATATTCTTGGCTAAGACATGAATATGCTTCAGGTCGCGCCGTTGGGTTGTACTGACAATATAGTGAACCTCATGACCGGCTTTTTCGTACCACGCACCAAGGGTGAGAATATACTGCTGAACACCGTCTGGATAATCAAGGCTATCGTCGAGCGCAAAGGCAATTTTCATATATGTGCCTAGGATCCGCTCTCTGTTGGTGGATTATTGGTATATTCTGCGCTCGCTCGTTTATACATATTCTCGTATTGATCGACGACAGCCTCATAGGAGAATTGCTGCACATAAGATTGCGCCCAGTCAATCCACGCTTTACGTATAACTTCATCGTCAAGAAATAATTGCAAACGACGAACAAAGGCCAAAGTATCTTTTGGGTTGACTACAGACAAGCTGCCTCGTTCTTGCATGACAGAGCGATACCCTGGATTATCTCCGGCAACAATGGGCACACCCAGCGCCATAGCCTCTAAGAGGACGATGCCAAAGCTCTCCCCATACAAAGCGGGAGAGGACAACACCGTGGCCGTGCGCATGAGCTCAAGCTTTTTATCTTCCGATACATACCCATGAAAATGAACGCGCGGAATAGTGTAGTCTTCGACATATCGCTTCAGGCGTCGCGCGTCGGGGCCAGATCCAGCAATATGCAGCTGTACACTAGGATCAATGCGTTGCAGTTGTTCAAAAGCCTGCAACAAGTACATAACGCCTTTACGTCGCTCTAATCGGCCAATGAAAACTATTGTACGCTCGTTCGTCGAGTCTGCCTGGAGCGCGGGTATCTTCTGGTACGTCTCCAAATCAATGCCGTTTGGGATGATGCTTATACTGCGGTCCGTCAGACTCGCGATATAGTCGCTTGCTGCTCCAGATACCGCCGTTAGCTCGTCTAGGTATTTTATAATTGTTCGTGTGTAAGGTGTTATAACTTTCTCAATAGTTTTATTCATACGGTTTTCCGGTAGTTTGGCATGGAACGTCGCCACGTTACATGATTCTGAGCGCGATAAAATCTGTCGGCTGACAAAAGGCACCCATGGCTCGTGGAAGTGCAATACATCAAATGTGTGATTGTCGAGTAAGTCGTCTATCGCTTCACTGTCAGCACTGGCGGAAATTTGTGACGTTGTATGAAAAGATTTTACCTTTGCGGCTGAGCCAACAAATAGGACACCCTCTGGTGGCTGCTTGTGCATTGCGCCGCGTGGTTGCGGAGTAATGATATAGACTTCATGTCCCCGGCTCGATAAGACACGTTGAATCGCAAAGACACATTCCTGTACACCGCCACCTGCAAATATGTTATACGGACACACGAGACCAATTTTCATAGTCGTAGTATACCAGTATCAGCTCTTTGGTTTGAGGACACGACGCAGTTTCTTGGGTATATACGGTGCTGCTTCTTTGGCTGTAGCGATAACAGTCGGAGCATGTCCCGCCAAGACACTCGCAATACTTTCCACTTCTTTAAAGACAATACCAAGATGCTGCTCAACAATGTGGTTATCAAAATAACGATCCTCTCCCATATGCACGTGGATAACCTTCACGTCGAGTGGTTTTTGTTGGTGGCATAGATTCGCTTCAAGCATTGAACGGCCCGTCACGCAGTAGGTACGCACATCGTTACTTTGCCAGAGGCCGATTTCGAATAGTACGCGGGCTCTGCGCTCTTTCAAGCTTGAACCGCGCATCTTGTCATTACTCTCACCAGCCGCCCAATAGGCCAAACGAATCATTGGGCCATTCAGTAGAGCGTAACGTGCAAATACTGCTGTCGGCCTATAGGAGAAGAAACGCCCCAGTAGACTCAATGCTTTTTTGTGCCGGCGCTTCATCTTGAAGTCCTCGTGGTGGACAAACCCGGCAATGCTCACAAGATGATTCACTTTCTTTGTAATATCTGGGTAGCGTTGCAGCATGCGCGCTACAACCAAAAAACCGTACGACATACCGATGATGGTGATGCGCCGGTTTTTATAGCGCATTTTGACGAAAGTAGCGAGGTAGTCGGCCATACGATCAAGCGTCGGCTCTTCACCAATCCGATAAAAGCTATCCATTCCCCCAAATCCTGGCAGATCGGGCAGCGTGACGGCGCCAAATCTATTCAGTTCTTCGGCGAAGCCAAACATACGCTCAATACTGGCATGGTGCCCGTAGACTAAGAGTATTTGCTGGTTATGGCTTTTCTTTTTTGCCGGCAAATCCAGAACGCGACCATTCAGTCCATTCATATTCAATGACTTTACGTGATCGGCGATGTTTTTCTGCTTTTTCTGAGACATGCGACTGCTTACGTTTATTACACGATATACGTGTATATTTGTAAATACTATACACTTTTCTTACGACGACGCCAAGATTAATCGGAGTCAGCGTTTTTTGATCGTACAACATCCCACAAAAGAGCTGCAACGATAAAAAAGAGTGCGCTATAAAAACCAACTTCGCCATAGAGCTCAATCCGATACCCCTCACTCGGGTTGACCACGTAATACCAAATGGCTGTCAGAGAATAGGCCGCCGCGGCGATGATAGCTGTAGCAAAAATAGCTGCGCGCCGCAGCAACAGCGCTGCAATGACGATGGGTATGACGTATAAAAATACGGCCCGTGAGGCCATACCGCGCTGCGTGAACACGCCAAAACTGGCAAAAGCTATATCCAACACAATAAAGCTGTAGAGCAGGCCAGCATAGAAACTGCTCCGAGAGCGCTGGAACGAGCGGGCCATATACCACAAGAGCGCCGTCACGACAGCCATACCACTAGCCACCAGCCAACGTTCCAGTAAGGCTTGATCAGTAATCAAGCCAAATGCATCATAGAGAATAATTGTCACCAGATAAATCAGCACAACGGCAAAGTGTACGCGACTGACTCGAATAGCGCTTTGCCGCAGCCATTCAGTATATGTCATCGTTGTTTGCTTTTTACTTTTTTGTCTTTTTGCCATCGTGTTCCTATTTAAGCATATCTGTGCCTATTTTTCACGACAGAAGTAAGCGAAAATACTCCGTGCCGCCAAAAGGTATTTTTTGCTTTACAAATGCATGCCCGTGTAGAGCGTCAGCCGAAGCTATGGTAAACATGCCGTAACGCTCGTTTATTTCGTCTACAGCTTCTGTCAGCCAGGCTTGCTTATTGAGTGAATCCAGTAGGCTCACCTGATTACGCGCTGAAGGCGATAGTTGGTAACACGTAACACCCATGACTGCCACCGGCGCATGCTGGGGTCGCTGATTAAAAAGATACAGCGCTCGCTGGTACACATCTGCGTTTGTATAGAATGACGCCTTGTGCATCTTGCGGGTGTACCAGCTCTCGCCATTTTGTAACTGCACCCACACCAAAATACCGCGCGCGTCGACACCACGAAAACGAAGTTTTTGCGCCGTTGTCTCGCACAAGTAGTGAAAGCGGGGAATGATGACAGCTGAGTCATGCGTACGTACATCAAGCACAAACTGCCTACCAATGCTTCCAAGTTTTGTCGGCTGAGCATCTACCTCATAACCACGGAGACGCTGGTGCCAATCTTCACCCACCACGCTCTTGAATACCTGCCGGCGTAAACAATCGGCTGAAGCTGCAAGAAAGGCTCGCGGTGTAAAGATGCCAGCCGCTTGCAAGCGCGCCTCATAGTGTGCCGCAATACCACTGATATCAGTCAGCTTTATCTGCTCGTAATACGCATGCAGGTTACGGTGATCAAGCACGTCGAGACCGTCGGGCTTATGCCAGTTGGCAGCCTGCTTGGCCAAAAAGTGATTTGTACCGATGCCAATATTCACACGCATCCAACTACCAATTTCATGCCGAATACGGTGCTTGATTTCTTTCCCGATATCCGTCAAAGAACGGTGACTATTGTGTTCATCGGTTCCGCGAAAGTCGATAATACCCTCATCAATGCTTTTCATCCGTACATGCGGCGAGTAATCCTTCATAATGCGCGCCAATGACTGGTAGACGTGGTGATATTTCTGCGGGTCGGTCTCGAGTATGACAAAATCTGGCGCCAGCTGCCGTACCTCATCCAGCCGCATCCCAACTGTCACGCCACGGGCTTTAGCTTCGTAGGAGGCGGCTATAACGCAACAGTGTTTTGATATACGATTAGTTACCCCCATCGGCTTGCCGCGCAGGGACGGGTGCGCTTGTTGCTCGGCCGTGGCAAAAGCACTGTTCAGGTCAATATGCATAATCTGTGGCCGATCTGTACACAGCGTACGAGGCAGCATGTTACGCCTCTCCTGCGAGTATTGATACGAGTGTCCAGGTGAGGGCTTCGGCGTCAAACTCCAGCCGATAATCATTTGTGCCATCCGACACATCAAACACGTGCACCATGCGCCTACCCTGTACACTCGGGTGGCGCAAGCCAAGCTCACGAAAAACAATCTCGCGTCCGTGCCAGCGCATTTTTACTGGCATGCATAGCGATATATCATCGCGTACACGGTACGTTGCCACCACGGCAACGCGCTCGCCAATATACGAATGAGGATCCATCAAAGACCGTCCTAACGTAAGATAATAACCGCGCTTTTATGTATAAAAGTAGGGCCCGTGTGGTGCGCGTATTACCCACAAGTGGCGTGTTTTTCTGGTGAAGAGTATTGTGCTGGGCGCCCAGTGACCAAGGTGTGGTTGCCGCGTGCTTGAGTATAATAAAGCCTATAGACGATGGCGAGCGGTTGAGGGCTCATTCATGACTATACAACTGCCTCTTAGTATACCCGAGCCTGCTATGTCGTGTAAATACAGCTCCCGACTAAAACCCGACACACTATAGTCTGTCGGGTTTCATAAGGGCAAAAGATGGCTAGTTTGTAAAAAGGGCAGGGTTGAGGCGAATAATTCTATCGTCGTTGTTTTGCGCGCTGCCACGTCCATCAGTGTTGGATGTCGAAACATATAAAAAGCCGTCCGGGCCCACGGTCACAGCACGCAGGCGGCCAAAATCTTGGCGTAGGTGGGTCGTTATATCAACGCTGCCATCTTCGAGTATCTGCGCTTGGTAGAGCGATTCGCCGCGCAAACCAGCAAAATAGAATGAACCGTCGAGATAGGCCAGTCCAGCAGGTGCCCAAGTTTCATCTGCCCCAGAATGAGCGACTGGCTGCTGCATACCGCTGCGCGACTCGTCACCTTCAATCACTGGCCAACCGTAGTTGTCTCCTGCGTTAATACGGTTCAGCTCATCAAAGCCAGACAGTCTACCAGAGCGGCCATGCTCTGTCTGCCATAGGTCGCCGCTGTCATCCCAGGCCAGTCCTTGTGCGTTGCGGTGCCCGTAGGAATAAACTGCTGAACCAAACGGATTGTCATCGGGAATAGAGCCATCATCGCGCAGTCGTAGGGTTTTTCCTGCCAGCGAGTCTTGGTCTTGTGCAAGTTCAGAATTTCCCGCGTCGCCGGTTGTGATGTAGAGCAAGCCGTCCGGACCAAAGGCAATTCGACCACCGTCGTGATAACTTGCGCCGGGAATATTCTGGATGATAGTCGTTGGCTCGCTGAGTGTATCTGATTCAAAACGGTAGCGAACTACCCGGTTAATCAGGCCCAGTTCATTCTCGGACGTGAGATATAAATAGAGCCATCCAGTGTCCGAAAAATCAGGGTGCAGCGCCAAACCGAGGAGGCCGCCCTCGCCACTCGGTGATACGCCGGCAATTTCTGTTCTTTGCTGTTGATCACCGTTTATGCGCACGAGTGAGCCACTGCGTTCCGTCACCAGCATGTCACCGCCTGGCAAAAATGCTATTTCCCACGGTATATCAAGATTCTCGGCCACGACAGACATGTCTTCGCTGGTGGTATCTATCTGTTCTAGCTCAACGCCAATATCTAAGCGAGTATCAGTTGGCTGAAAAAAACGAGTGACCAACGTATCACGGAATATGTACGCACCTATGGCAACACATAGCAAAAGCCCAATTGCTGCGAATATAATATGTTTTTTGGTCGGTCTATATGTCATGGTGTAGTTACAAAATCTCGCTTTCAACGACTGCCTTTATATTACCAAATATTTCACGAATCCGCTGGTGCCAATAGTTCCAAGATGAATCAACCACACCGGCTGTATGTCCATACGCCTCCATGCCAATGTGGTGGCACGTATATAGTGCACGATTCATATGTGACGGCTGTGTCACCAGGACTGCTTGATTGATGCCGAGATCAGTGTAGGCGCGCTGACATGTCTCAGCGGTGCTGTCGCCATGTTCATCAACACGAATAGCCTGTGGTGCTACGCCACGCGACAGAAGGTAATTACGCATGGCTTGCGGTTCATTATAGTCATTATTCACTGTATCGTTGTAGCCAGAAACAATGACTGTTTGGATTTCGTCAAGATCAAGTAATTGTCGTGCAGTGTCGAGTCGCTCTCGCAAAACTGATCGCGGCTGACCATCTGGTGTAATAGCTGCCCCAAAGACGACAACAGTATTGAAGCCCTCAGGCAAAGATTGAATAGCCTCAACACTGTTTAGCTGAAAGCGTTGGTAGTCTTGGACAGCAGAGTAGGAATAGGCGGCAAAAACAGCAAGTACAATCAGAGCAAGTACCCATAGAAGAAGATAGCGCTTCAGTATTCGTATGCGTAATTTACTCATGAGCAGTCATAGTACGTGAGATCTTTCATGATATGCAAGCACCCGATCTATGATTATCAGGAATGAAGTGTCTAGCGGAATTCGGGGTCAATCTTTTTGATGAGCAATTTGTGGAACTCACCAGCCAGTATGATTGGAATGAAGGCAATTATTGACGTTACGACAAAGTGTTCGATGCTAATCTCTGTGATAGAGAGGAGCTGCTGGAAAGGTCCGTACATAGTCATGAGGTGTATGGTGACAGCAATACCAAGCCCAACGTAGAAAGCTTTGTTCATAGTTCGGACACGGATAAATATTGATTGCCACAAACTTCGCCCGTTAAAAGCATCGGCCCATTGCATGACAATCAAGGCGCTAAAAGCGACGGTTCGGGCGTATTCTTCACTCATGAATTGGTTGAAGTAGGCGAAGAAGCCAAGTGTCACGCTCGCCATGACGATTGCGATAAGTATCATACGTGTGATGATGACTTTACCAAGGATTGGCTTAGTCGGCCGCCGCGGCTTTCGTTTCATTAGGTCGCTCTCGCCTGGCTCTAGGCCAAGAGGTATAACCATTGCCGTATCGGTCACCAAGTTTACCCACAGTATCTGTACAGCCAGAATCGGTGGTGGCATACCAAGAACCAGTGCAGTCATGAACGTCAGAGCCTCACCAGCGCTGGTTGTGAGAAGCAAAAAGAGCATGCGACGGATGTTATCGAAAATCTTCCGTCCTTCCTCTAGAGCAGCGGTGATGCTCTTGAAGTTGTTATCCAGCAAAATAATATCACCAGCGTCCTTGGCGATTTGCGAGCCGCTGCCCATAGCCAGACCGATGTGTGCATTGGCCAATGCGGGGACGTCGTTTACGCCGTCGCCCGTCATCGCAGTAATGTCTTGCTCTTTGAGGACGGTCAAGATACGGTGCTTGTGCTCCGGCACAACTCGAGCAAAGACGCGAGATTTCGCCACGACTTCAGATAGCTCTTTATCGCTCATGTCTTTCATGCGTCGACTATCAAAGACTTGATCACGCGAATCAACTAATCCAAGTTGCTTACCAATGCTAAAGGCAGTTTCAAAGTGATCTCCCGTAATCATGCGTACTGTTACGCCGGCTGCTTGCGTGGCTTCGATGGATTTTTTAGCCTCAGGACGTAACTCGTCAGCAACAGCGAGTAAGCCAAGAAACTCCAGCTTCTCGTCTTTTATGTCTTCGAGTTTGTTAGTATTTTTATTACTTATGCGGCCAAGCCCAATCACGCGCAGACCCTGCGTCGTGAACTGATGAAGCTGATCGGCTGCCTTATCGTTATCGGCTTTACTCAAGCCCGCATTGGCTAAGATTCGCTCTGGCGAGCCTTTGACGTAAATAACGTGCTTGCCGTCTTTTTTCCAGACATTACCGCTCATGGCTAGCTCGGCTTCAAACGGCAAGCCCTGAACAAATTCGTATCCTTTGGTGTCAACGGTATGTTTTTTTGCAAAAAGAGTAAAGGCCGTATCGAGCGGATCGTGCGATACACCATCTTTTTGATTGGCGCCCAGCACAAGACTTGTGGCCAAGGCATCAATATCAGACGTACCTTCAGGTTGCCAGACAGTGTTTACTTCAAGTAGGTTCTTGGTCAATGTACCTGTTTTATCGCTCGCGATCGTCGTAACCAGTCCAATATTCTCAATCGCGGCCATATTGCGGACCAGGGCCTTACGTTTGGCCATACGGCGCATTCCGAGTACCAAGACCACAGAAATAGCTACCGGCAAACCTTCTGGAATAACTGAAACCGAGAGCGCAACAATAAAGTGAAAAGCGTCAGCCAGCTCCATATCTCGGTAAAAACTCAGACCCAACAAGATGACCGCCAGCACGCCAACCACGCTAACAATCTGACTAATAAGTTTATCTATCTTTTTCTGGACAGGGGATTCAGTCTCTCAATCGCTCGACAGAACAGAAATCTTACCGAACTCGGTAGTGTTTCCAGTATGAATGAACAAGGCTGTCGCCTCGCCGGATACTAAAAATGATCCTTGGAACAGGATATTATTGCGTTCATAGACAGGCTTCTCCCCATCCAACGCATCGGTTTTTTTGCTAACGGGCTTCGATTCTCCGGTCAACAACGCCTCGTCACAGCGGACGTTTTCCGCAGATACCATGCGCGCATCAGCCGGCACTTTCTGACCCTCATAGAGCCGGATGATATCACCCGGCACGAGATCTTCTACAGGTATTTCCAGCGAAGAACCGTCCCGGAAGACTTCGACGCTCGCTGCTTCGTACTTACGCAAGGATCGCAGCACGCGCTCCGTCGAAAACTGCTGGACATAGTAGATCACCGCGTTAATCACCATGATCGCGACAATGATGTTACCGTCTAAATTTTCACCGGTGCCATAACTAATGCTCGCAGCAATAAACAAGATAAGCATGAAAATACTGCGGAACGGCTCAATTATTTTTTTCCAGAGTGGCACACCTTTTATTTCAAGCGCGTTCGGCCCGTACTGCTTTAGACGTTCTTTTGCTTCTTTTTTTGGTAAACCTTTTTCATGTGACTCTAAAGCCGCCAAAGCCTCTTTCACGCTGTCGTTGTAGTATGTATGCATACAGTTTCTCTGTTAATTTATTCTTTCGTAGTGTAGCACAATGAGCTTATGTTTTTGGTTTTCCCAAAAAACCTTCATATCTAGAATGAATCGCGCACGTGCGACATGGTGTACTCCCAGTCAGCGTCAGTCTTCTTGTGCGGATTAAATATATTCTGTGGATCAAAGATGTTCTTCACTTGCTTGAAAATGCCGTATACTTCCGCTCCGTACATCGTCTCCAGCCACGGTCCACGAATCATGCCGTCATTATGTTCACCAGACAGGGAGCCGCCATATTTGAGTACGAGGGTGTTGACTTCTCTCATAGCGGGCTCAAGCTTAGCCTTCTCTTCTGGCCGCTCGATATTCATCAAGGGGATAATATGGAAGTTACCATCACCCATGTGTCCAGCAATTGTCGCTAATAGGTTGTACTTCTTTAAGATTTCACGCACTTCCGGTAAAAATTGCGGTAGGTGCTCAGGTGGTACTACCAGGTCGTCAATAAAGGGCGCTGTGTGCTTATCTTTGACTTTCTTGCGTAGCAAGTTGAAACTTTCTCGGCGCATAATCCAGAATTTTTTAGCTTTTGCTTCGGTTTCATCTTCTTCAAATAGAGCGTCGTGTCCGTAAGGACGTAGTGCCTCACGCATAGCGTGCACCTTCTGGGCGACTTCTTCAGGAGTCTGACCATTAAACTCGATCAACAACACCATCTTCGGGATGCCGCGGAACAGTTTCAGTGCATCGGGTATGAGCTGAATGCCGAGCTTCATCATGCCGCCCCAACCAAGAGTTTTCCGGAAGTAGAAAAATAGCTTGAAGCTCAGCATTAACGTGTAATTATCAAAACCCTCGAAAGTCGCTGGCTTGTGATCCAGGACGTCATTTATAAGTTGCCCCAAATCATCTGTTTTCCGCAGAAACATCACGAGAGTACCTGAGTGTTTTGGCGCTGGCACTAACCGAAATGTGATATCTGTGACAAAACCAAGAGTACCCTGGGCGCCAACAATTAGCTGTGTCAGAT
>CAZGPJ010000004.1:0-19294 GCA_964527485.1 uncultured Candidatus Saccharibacteria bacterium | reverse complement strand
GTCGAGTTGATAGCAGAGGCTGATAAAAAAGGACAGCGCATATTGGGCGAGGCAGCAAAGTCTGCGAATAAAGAAAAGGTCATTGAGCTGCAGTCAGGACAATTGCGCCGTCGTGTTAGTCACTTAGCAATTCAGGCCTTCAAGCAGTTGGGAGGGCGAGATTACGGCCGTATTGATATCCGGCTGGACGAGCACGGCAATCCACACTTTTTAGAGGCAAATTTATTGCCAAGTTTAATAGCCGGTTACGGTACATTTCCAAAAGCATGTAATTTTGGTCTCGGGATGGAGCACCAGGAAGTTATTGAGGCAATTATTGAACTGGCTGCCGAACGAACGAGTGCTGACGATGGGGTTACGCTGCAAGCCGCTAACTTTGGTGTTGCTAATTACATGCGAACCTAATACATTTTAATGGTATTTAACCAAGAAGAGGACGCCGGGCCATGACGAAGCTAACTGTTCTGAGCTTGCATAGCAGCAGGTTACGCAAAACGGAACTATGATTTTATCAGCACACGTAACAGAAAAGTCGTTCGGTAGTACCGTTCTGTATAATGACGTCTCACTTGATATAAATGATCGTGAAAAAATCGGCCTTATCGGACGAAACGGCAGCGGTAAATCAACCCTGCTCCACATCCTAACGGGCGAAGATACAGATTTTCAGGGTGATATGAAGGTACGGAAGCATGCGCGCATCGTCAGTAGTCGGCAGGAGCATCACGGACATGAACACAAGACGGTCCTCGCCTACATTCTTGGCGATCTTCCAGAATATGCAAAACTCTCACACATAATAGATACATACCCCGATAGCATGGCCGAAGATGAGGCCAAAATGCAGACCTTCAGCGATGCACTTGAACGTTTTAACGAGCTCGGCTACTACGATATAACGAGTGAAATAGAGCAAGCTTTTGACCGCTACCAAATTGATAAAACGCATATGCATCAGACTCTTGATCGCTTAAGCGGGGGTCAAAAACGTATGGTTGAGCTTATAAAAATGCAACGAAGCCGCGGCGACGTCATCCTCATAGACGAACCAACAAATCATATGGACTATGTAGCAAAGCAGACATTCATTGATTGGCTGCAATCGGCAGATGAAGCAGCTCTTGTCATTACACATGACCGTGACGTATTGAACCATGTTGACAGAATTATTGAAATCCGTGACGGGATAAGCTACAGCTATAGAGGTAATTACAACGCTTATTTACGCACCAATCGGGATACGGTGACATCCGAGGTTAGTAATTATGACCAAACACAAAAACGTATACTTACGTTAGAGCAAGACGTGCGTCGTTTCCAGCGCATGAAAGAAAAGGCTCGTAATCCTGGAACAATTCGTCGTTTTAAGAGTCAAGAGCAGGGTGCCCGCAAAGAGCTTGCCCAGCTCCAGCAGCTTGAAAAGCCTTCGTTCTGGATTGACCAAGATACAGCCGATGATATGAACAATAAAGCGACCGATCAGTACGCCAAATACAAAGCAACCAATATCAAAGTGCGTACACGTGCGAAGCAGAATGATGCGTCTGGTGATACGCTCATTCGGACAGATGCTTTATCGCTTGGCTACGGCGACACGCCTGTGTTTACAGATGTGTCATTTATATTACGAGCTGGTGAGCGGATCCGCCTGCATGGCCGTAACGGTGCTGGCAAAACGACCTTAGTAGAGGCTATTATTGCGCACGCAAAACAGGCTGAGCCATCGTCTGTGCACCTCAGCGGGGAAATATCAGTCGCCAAAGAAGTTAATATTGGCGTGTACGATCAATCGATTGATCCGAAGTATCTTGAGATGACCCTGACAGAGGCAATCGAGCACATTTACCGACAGCATGGCCTGCCGATTAATCCCCAAAATAGTAAACGCATACTGGGCGATTATCTATTTCATCCAGTAGCTGATGCGCAGACACCGGTTTACTTACTCAGTGGTGGCCAGAAAGCCCGTCTACAGATAATCTCGATGTTGGCGGGTGACCCGCATATACTTATCCTCGATGAACCGACAAACCATCTCGATCTTCCCAGTATTGAAGAGCTTGAGAACGCCTTGATTGCCTTCCATGGTGCCATTTTATATGTCTCGCACGATAGTTATTTCGCAAATAAGCTAGGCGGAGACACCGTGAAGTTTATTTCTCCCACGGAATAGGTAACGTGGGGCTATTGACAAAACTAAAATAATGTAGTAGAGTGTATGTGTAATTCATGCCCTCTCGCTTATGCGTCTGTGGCAGGAGAGGCGAGAGATGACTCAAGCAGTAAGAATGTTTCAGTACCTGTCTGTTACCACGGCAGTCGCTGTTATATTTCTTAGCTTAGTACCCAGTGTAGGAGCGCAAAGCTACGCGCTGTATATTCCAAATGAGGGCACAATCCGTGGTGTCGAAACACCGCACTTGATAGGCCGTGCTTCAATTCCTGGGGCATATATCGGCACAACGTGTTCTGTCACGGCAACAGCCACCAACGATAGCTCAACGCACGCTGAAAATAACCTTCGTATCGCAACAGGCACGTCTTCTTTTATGCTCAGCGATGTCGAGCGGGCAGCGGGTACACAGACCACGTCGCGTCAAGCTATGCAGTTAGGGGAGACAATTACCGTACATATCACTTCACTGGATAAGCTTGGCTATTCAGCCGATGTAGCGGTGCAAATTGACTGCCCGGACACACCAGCCCCATTACCCGTTGAACCAACCCCAGAGACCGAAACACCGGATAAACGGACGCCTGAAGAACCGTCTGCAGAAGTGCCCTCATCTGAAGTCAGTTTTCCTGGAGCGACTGAAGATTTGCCACGGACAGGCCCTGGGTCACTAGCAGGTCTCTTCTTCGCCACTTCGATAGGTGGCTCGTTACTGTACCGACGCCTTCACAATTAAGCTGTAAAAATTACTCCCGTTTTGTAAGCGCTGAGCTGGTATACTTGTCTCTTGAATGAGCGAGTTTACGTTACATATCGGTCCGATGAAAAGCGAAAAGACCAAGGCGCTTATTGGGGCGCTCAAAAAATTCTCCTATGCCGGCTATGACGTTATTGGCATTAAGCCTGGTGCCGAGCTACGTGACGATGGTATTGCGTCGCGAAATGGAGAGCGATACGACGCGATAACCCTGGAAGAATTAGGTGAATGGCCAACACGTTTTGCCCTCGATGACGTTGAAGTAATAGGTGTGGATGAAATGTTTATGTTCGATGCTGAGGACGCTTACGAGAACGTCATCAAGTGGCGTGAGGCAGGAAAAATCGTCGTTGGAGCAACGCTTGATTTATCAGCTATGGGGAAGCCGATGACCACGTATACTCGCCTGTTGCAGGCTGGCCCCAAAGTTGTGCAGCACGAAGCGGTCTGCGTTAGCGAGAGCTGCGGAGATATGCATGCGCGGTTTACGCAAATTCGCGACCTGAAAACCAACAACGTTATTCGTGAGGGTTTGGCCGAACTGGTTCCTGAAGATCCGCAAGATCCTAAGTACGCCTACAATCCGGTTTGTTTCGATTGCTTTTATTACGCAGACTAGTGCCATGCAGCCGAAGTGAGCCTAAAATATATGCTGCAACTGCGCGTGATGCATGTGCAGCGTGAAAACGCAGTTATCTGACGTCCTGATGCGCTACAATAGTCGGTATGAACTCGACTACATATAGACCACAAAAAAGAGCATTTTTTGTTACGTATTTCCTGAGCCCGAGTCTTCTGTTGCTGCTGTCGGTTGGCCTTATTATTATTTTCCTCTCAGCGTGGTCACATATCGTCATCACGAGCTTTCTGATGATTACTGCGCTGATAGCAATATCCTTGAACTATTTCCGGACAGCAGCGCTGCATCGCAAGCGTCAGTACACATGGACATCGCATGAGCTGCACTACCGATCTGGTGGGTTATTTAGCGACAGAGAAACAGACCTTAAATATCCGCATATTACGCATGTTCGGCTCGTAAAACCGTTTATACGATACCGTTTGTTCGGCACCGGGCACATTTTGATCGAAGCCGCTGGTAGCTCAGGCACAGAAGTAATTATGGAGGCTATAGAAGACCCAGATCAGGTCTACGCTGACATTCAACGGATTTTGGCACGTGGTACTTTTCGTCTGACGTATTCCCACAAGTTGTCTGAAGAGCGTCCAGCACCTATGGCTGTAGCACTCGAATTAGCCGGTGCTGCTGCTGGGACTTTTTTTGGGTTTTTGTTCTTGCTTGGTGCAGGCGAGATAGGCGTCGTATTTGATGTGCTACCACTTCTTGCCGTTGTAGCGATAGTTCTTGTGGTCGGGATAATCGGATCGTGGATACTATTTGTCTCGTATCAAGATTTAACACGTCGGACCTATTATATTTACAGTGACGTTATATGCTATACTCGTGGTTTTTTGACGCAACAGGAAGCTTTTATGCCTGTCGAGAATTTATCTGACGCTGAGCTTCACCAGTCCTTTCTGGACAAACTTCTCGGACTCTATGATGTGGTTATTAGCTGCCAAGGTAGCGGCAGTCAAATCCATTTTAAGAATCTCCGCAATGGTAAGCAAACAGAGGCACTGGTTGATGACATTATTAACACTGATCCACTAGCGGACCAGGCTCAGCAGCCTGACGCCGTCGTGACGGACGCTGCATCTACTGAAGGGGCAATGCCGCTGCAGACGGCAGAAAGCCAACAGACATTTTATCGTGATGCGACGCGGACATTGATTCCATACGTACCGCTATTATTCGTTGTCTGGATATTTCCCCCTTTGCTTATATTTCCCTTGTGGAGCTACGTAACACTAAAACGGACTGAGTACCGAGTTGGTGCCCGAAGTGTCGGCAGCTACTTCAATTTTCTCACAACAAAGCACATTGAGTTTTCTCAGGAAAAGATCACGGGCGTGCTATTACGGCGCTCCATCCTAGACCGCTACCTCGGTACATGTCAGATTGATTTTTGGTCTATAGGCTCACAGCAGGCTATACGATTTCAGCACGTGCCCTACAGCGACGTCATCGAAAAGATTGTCCGCGACAAAGCAGGAATAACCCCTGATCAAGAAATGTTAAGTGTGCGTCCGGCATTTAACGCACGGACATTTCTGGCTGCCCATATATATGCCTCAATAATTTTCTTCCTTATATTTGTTTCTAGCGCGATTGCTAGTGTTTTTCTGTTGCCTCTTGTAATAATTCCGATTGTTCTTGGAGGCACTTTAACTCTGACGTGGTTCATACTCCACCGACGCTATAAACGGGCTTATATACGTATCGGTAGAGAGGGTTTGTATATGCGCATTGGCTGGATATTTCAACGTGAATATTTTGTGAAAAACGACAATGTAAAAGATATAAAGTCCGTTCGCTATCCTTTTAGTAGCGCCGGGACGCTACAATTCAATATTGCAGGCGAGCAGGTGCAATCCAGCGGTAATTCTGGGTCACCTCAGCGCGTGCCGTATCATTTCTCTCTCGCCTACATTCAAGGTGAGCACGGAATTTTACATATTCACGATTCTATACTTGATCCTATTTTAGCGAACACGCCACCAGAGAAGGCGAGTACTCCTCAGAAAGCCAGTGCGGATGAGATCTCTACGCAACCGGCCAAGGCGAACGATCTGTCCGTTATAGTACTGATGCATATGCTGGCATTTCCACTATTGCTCGTCTTGCCATTGAGTGTACTCGGGCGCGTCATCTGGTTGCGCTATGTTTCGTATACGATACAGTCTCAGCGGGTGGTGGCTCGTTCGGGGATTGTGTATCGCACACAAACAACTATTGTTTTCTCGCGCATCGATTACATCAAACAGAGCCAGGGCTTGCTCAATAAAACATGGAGAAATGGAACAATTTATATATATACAACAGGCAGCAGCACAGCAGAGCTGATTATCAAAAATAGCCCCGATTACCAGGAATTTAACGCACAGCTAAAGCAGCGGTATGCCTCTTAGTGCCGTCGAGATACAAATGTCCGGTAGCCTATAAGCCGTTCTGTAATCGCGGGCCATATGACCGCGCTTAGAGCTATAAGTGTTATGCCGCTAATCTCTGGCTGAGACGTTATGAAGTCAAACGACAAGACGAGCGCAATCAATGTGGTCAAAAGAACGAGTGGCCGATACACACGGCGCTTCTTACGCGCCAGGAACGGTACTGCGGCAATCATTGTTATGGGCAATAGCCACCATGAGGACAAAGGGAAGTAACTGGCGCGAGCTGAACCTGCTGCGGCAATAAAAGCAGCAGTAATAACAAATTGAAGCTTTGTGGCCAGCATGAGAAACATCCAATCATAGAGTTGTTGATGTGGGCTCATGCGCTCAAGCCCAAGCCCCATGAGCAAAACAAGTGCACGCACCGCCATATCAACATTGCTTATATCGAACCCATCGTTAATAAGCTGGGTGACTATTGTGAGCACGCTCATGGCTATGAGTACTTTTCCTGCGAGTGCTGAAAATTTATTCAAGCCACGCACAGCCGTTATCATCAAACCAACACCCGTAATACCGGCCAGCACTGTGGTAGAAAACTGAGGGTTAAACGGAGTTTGTCCATAGAGGACTAAGCTCGCTATTAGCCAGGCAAGTGCAAGGAAACCAATGATTGTACGAAGAAGCGTATGCATTTCATACTAGTATGCCACACGCGGCATAATTCTTCATCTGCGGGTCTTTACGGACAATCAATGCCCACATAGAAAAGAACGAAATCGGCTATTTAGTGTGTGCTGTAACAGATGAAACACTAGAGGGCTGTGGATAAGTGCTTGACTATCCATATAAACCCGCTAAGATTACCTTTGTGTCTTTTTTCACGTGAGGTGGAAAATCACAAACTACCTGAGCAAGTCATTCGCTCACAATTAATATGAATAGATAACGAACAATATAACGATGCATCAACCGCGCTCACAGCGTTGGCGTGACATCGTCGTGTCTATTCACGTGATCGAAGGTAGTGCTACAGGCAAATTTAAGGAGGATTAGAAATATCATGCGAGTATTTACACTCGGGGTGGGTGTACTAGTTTTTAGTGCACTCGTAACGCTCAGTAGTCCAACGGCCTATGCCGAAACGGAGCAGAATACACAGAGCACAACAGAGAATGAAACGGACGATTTTTCATCCGATATTCTCAGTTTAGAAAAACAAAGCAAGCTGACATTCGAAGAATGGATCGAGCTTCACGAACAGGACGACCGTGAGGACACAGAGGAAGAGCGCGATATACCAGAACCAGTGGAGTACACAGTTCAATCAGGCGACTCTCTGATAAAAATCGGTAAGATCTATGATATTGATTGGACGCGAATATGGGATAAAAATACGGAGCTTGAGCACCCAGATGAGCTGAGCATTGATGACGTATTGATAATCCCATTTGAAGAGGAAGAACTCGAAGAGCGAGATATTCCAGAATCAGTTGTCCTGACGCCAGCTCCAGCGGAAGTCGCTCAGGTGAACGAGCCGTCCGCGACGGCATCGACAGCAGCGCCAACAACACAAGCGCAGCCAGCGGTTGTTCGTGGGGCGAGCGCAGGCAATGGCTACACGGCGGGCTACTGCACGTACTACGTAAAGAACCGACGCGGTGATCTACCAAACAATCTTGGTAACGCCAACACCTGGGTATCTCGAGCGAGCGCACAAGGATACTCAACCGGTAGAACACCACGCGTTGGCGCAGTTGCCTATCAGCCGGCCAGTAGCCTCGGACACGTAGCCTACGTTGAAGCAGTCCATAATGACGGCACCGTCACGGTCAGTGAGATGAATTGGAGTGGATGGAATGTGACGAGTCAACGTCGCGTATCTGCTAGTGTCTTCACGTACATTTACTAAGCTATCCGAACAGATAAAAAAGCGATGCGTCTATAAACGGGCGCATCGCTTTTATTATTGTCTGCTGTAGTGTGTGGCAGGGGTACCAGGATTTGAACCCGGCCCTCAGGTTTTGGAGACCTGCGTGCTAGCCGCTAACACTATACCCCTAAACTCTATGTCATAGATATATAGTACGTATCAAGGACGATGACCATAGTACGATAAATTACGTAGTTTGTCACCTTGTTGAACTTTTCTTTTAGCGGTGAATCTGTTATACAATACAGAGATATGATGAAGCCAATCCAGACGAAACCAATTTTTGTGTTGCTCTATGGGTTCCCGGGAGCGGGAAAATCGTTCTTTGCACGGCAGCTCGCAAATGAACTAGGCATGGCGCACATTCATAGTGATCGTATACGTCATGAGCTGTTTGAAAAGCCGCGTTTTGATAAAAGGGAAAATGAAGTCGTTAATCAAATAATGGATTATATGACAGAAGAATTCATGCGAGCAGGAATTAGCGTTATTTATGATGCCAATACGCCGAAAATGGCAGAGCGACGCATGTTGAGAGACTTAGCACGAAAGCAAAAGTTTGAGCCAGTACTGGTTTGGATCCAGATAGACGCGGAGAGCGCATTTCAACGCGTTATAAAGAGAGACCGACGTAAAACAGATGATAGATATTCTTCGCCAATTGACAGAACGACATTTGAGCAGTTAGCTGGCGCGATGCAAAATCCAAACATGAACGAAGATTATCTCGTGATTAGCGGTAAACACACCTTCGCAACACAGAAGCATAACATGTATAAAATGCTATTTAATAAAGGCTTGCTCAAAAGTCCCACGGGCCCACAAAAAGAAGATGCAATTCGGCCAGGTATGGTAAACCTCATACCGAACCCGCGTGCGGGGCGTGTCGATAATACGCGGCGCAACATCTCTATTCGCTAAAACATTATGCCGAAAAAAAATTTCACCATTGATGGTGTTGGCGCGGTCGGCGTCTACAAGCGGCGAGGGTGCCGCAAAATACGTTTACGTATAACACCAGACGGTGCTGTTCGCATAACCCTCCCGTATTGGCTGCCTTACCGGGCAGCCAAAGATTTCGCGTACGCCAAACGTGCCTGGATCCACCAGAATCAACCGAAACAAAGCATAATTCAGCACGATGATGTGATCGGCAGACAACATACTGTCGTCGTCTCGTATTCTGCACAGAAAAATATTACTTCACGTGTTAGTGATACGCGCATACTACTGCGTGTGCCATTTGGGACGCACATTGCTGATGCAGATATCCAGAACACAGTGCGGTCTGCCTGTGAGCGCGCCCTGCGGCGCCAGGCAAAAGTGTATTTACCGCAGAGGCTTGCCGAGTTAGCGCAGACGCATAATTTTTCTTACAATACAGTTTCCATAAAAAAAATGAAAAGTAGATGGGGAAGCTGTTCGAGTCGAAAAAATATATCACTCAATTTGTATTTAATGCAGCTCGATGACGCATTGATTGACTACGTTCTCCTGCATGAGTTGGTCCATACGCGCGTGCTATCGCATAATGCTGCTTTTTGGCGCGAGCTATCACAATATGTCGAAAATCTATCAGACATAAGACGAATAATGCGTGAGAAGACGCCCTCTATTCAGTTGCAAAATGCCTCCACAAAAGACTGACAACCGTGCAGATATGTGCAACAATATGGATATATGGCAAAAAAACAAGCTAGCAAAAAATCATCTACGAAAACTCATCAAAACAAAAACAAGACTAAGAAAACGCATGTGACGGCGGCGCGTACATCCACACAGAAAAACGCGGAGCTAGAGCACGAGCGCTTAGTCAGCCTCATTAACAGTATGGCCGATGGCGTTATCGCAACCGAAAAAGACGGAACAATCGTTGTTACGAACGGTGCGGCGCTTAATATACTCGATAGTAATGCCTCGTTGACGGGAAAATCGCTTTTTCGCACATTAGAACTTATCGATGAAAAGAACCAGCCGGTAGACCTAAAAGACATTGTTCTCTCGACAAAAGTATCAACAGCCTCGCGCGACTGGAGAATTCGCTATGAGGACGGCAGCCTTGTTCGCGTGTATACCAGTATTGCCCCTGTGCGCTTGGGATATGGCAAAGGCGGTATGCAGGGCTACGTTATACTGATTCGTGATATTACGCGGGAGAAGTCTCTCGAGGAAGAGCGTGATGAATTTATCAGCGTTGTCAGCCATGAGCTCCGTACACCCATTGCAATTTCAGAAGGTAACATAGGCAACGCTGTCTTCTTATTCGATAAATCAGGCGTTGATAATCCAGTCGTAAAAAAGGCGCTGGAACAAGCACACGAGCAGATCACTTTTCTATCAGGTATGGTGAATGACCTAGCAACTCTCTCGCGTGCGGAGAGAGGAAAGCTGACGCTAGAAGTCGAGCAAATAAACGCACATAACCTCGTTGAAGAAATTGTCGACGCCTACCAAGACGATGCCCAGGCCAAAGACGTGACGCTACGGTCTGAGCTCGACCCTCATCTTGAATTGTTTGAGTCAAGCAAACTATACGCGAAAGAAATTCTACAAAATTTTGTTACCAATGCTATCAAATATACCGAAGAAGGTGAAATCGTTATCGGCGCACATCAAGCAGATGACGGTATCGAATTCTATGTCCGAGACACAGGTATTGGAATAAGTAAAAGTGACCGCGAGAAAGTTTTTGATAAGTTTTTCCGGAGCGAGGATTATCGCACCCGCGCTAATAGCGGTACAGGGCTGGGGCTGTATGTCACGATGAAGCTCGCGCGATTGCTGCACGCTGATATCGATCTTCAGAGTCAGCTCAACAAAGGCTCGACTTTTACAATTCACATACCCAACATTAAACCAGACGACACGCAGCGCAAGGTGTAGCTAAACTTTACGTTCGCCGGTGAGCCTGCGAACGTACGTGGTCTGGCGCGCTCAGTACAGGCATGCAGACGTTCCTGCCCTTCCAGATAACGCGGCCGAATTCGTAACGGGCCATAGAATATATAGACAGCGCCATGTCAACAGTGACAACAAAAGGAAAGTTCACAAGACCGGCTAGACTGCTGGTCGGATGTGTAACTACCAGTATCATTACATGACTGCTGGTAAGCAGCAGAATCGACAAACCACTGAGCGTCTGCAATACGCCACTGCCTGTTAAGAATGCGTACGAAAATACGATATACGGCCCCAGTAGAAATACGTGCAAGCCGAGCGTGAAAAAAAGAGTATTTTCTAGCCTGTTGCGCATTTGCGGGTAGCGAACGCGAGCTGCTGTTCGGATTTGCTCACGTGGTTGCTTTGTTGTCCGTAGATCAAGCTCTTCATTGGCCCGAATAAAGCTATAGGCATCGTGGCGAACACATTCACGCGCAAAAAAACGCTCCGGAAGTACACTCCGTTTAACGGCAGAAAAACTTCCGAGATTTTGCAAAACCTTGGCGTCGATTAACCAGCAGGTACTGAGAACCGCTGGACGATCGAGGAACTTTCTTGGAAGAGCTAGTTCCCACCAGTACCGCATAGGTTGAATAAAACTACTACGTAAGTCACCTGCGAGTCGCATAGGTAGTACACTTATCATACGCTTCTTCTTTCGCTTGACATGCGTTATCAAGTTGCGAATGAAATCGGGCGACATTCGGACATCAACGCCGCAAAAGAGAATAAAAGAACCACTCGCTTCTCGTGCGAGCTGGTTATAGGCGTGGTTTTTGGCAAGCCAGTTGTCTGGTGGCGCCGTTCCTTCGATGAACCGGACGCCAGCATGGGCGTATTGCTTAATGATGTCCGGCGTTTTATCTTGTGAACAATCATCAAGTACTAAGACTTCAAGTTTTGGGTAATTGCTTGCGATAACACTGTCTATACAGGTTTGTAGGTCTGCCGTTTCATTACGGGCAGGGATAGCGACCGTGACTGACGGCAGCTCTTTGTCAGAATAGGCCTCGTTATGACCGTGGTAGCGGGTTTGGTGCAGCGAGTTTGTTACCCATGCAAGAAAAGCCAGAGCAACGCCTAGCTGCACAGTCGTAATGCTCAGTAGCCAGACAGTATAATTCGGTGTTATGGCCATAATCAGCGGTACAAGTAAAACTAGCTGGATAAGACCAAGAACAGTAATACTTCGTGCTGTGATGTTACGCAAATGGTGTTGATGTTTTCTGTTGGCGAGTGTCCGGGCGCTGTTAATAATACGAAAGACAATCAGTAGGGCGGCCCATGCATAGAGCGGCTCATTGAATCGTAGGACAATCAGCGCAAGCGCTAAAAGGTGCAGCACCATAACCGCGGCGAACACGATATTTCGAAATTGCCAGAAAAATCGCAGCAGCAGCATGAACTCCAGGGCGACACCGAAAACTATGATCTGTTCAATCGTAAGCATGTTTGTATCAATTATAGTATACATCCATCACTGATGCGACGTTTACAATTCAGTTGACTGGCACCAGTTGCCGTAGTATAGTTGACATGTCGAAGCAGCCTACATACGTAGGTTTTTTTAATGTAAAGAGGTGTTTTGAGTACGCGAAAACGTCAATGACGACACCTTATGGAGAACCCGCAATGGCCGAAGGCAAAAAGAAGCGCCGCGTTATCAAAAAAACCGAGACGATCCGCGATAAAACCGAAAAGCGGGTCGAGGACGACAAAAAACCACGGCAGGTTCGCAAGGTAACCGATACTGTCGGGCGAGCACGTCAAAAAACCGCAGAAAAAGGCAAAAAAGAGTACTACCTGCCGCTCCCTGATACTCGTTTTGGGCGTTGGCTCAATAAACGACGTTCATTTATGCCGCAAATATTGAAGAATGCTTTTAAAGAGCTAAAGCAAGTGACCTGGCCGAACCGCTCGGAGACCTTCCGGCTCACCGTATCCGTTCTATTGTTTGCCATCTTTTTCGGCTCGCTCATTGCCGGAGTAGATTATGTATTAGATAATGTATTTAGAAGGGTTATATTAAATCTATGAGTAAACGTTACGACTCTCACAAGCAATGGTATGTTATTCATACCTATAGCGGCTACGAAGAGAAAGTAGCCGAAAGCATTCGGCAGCGAGCCGATAGCTTGGATATGAAAGATAAGATCTTTCAGATTCTCGTACCAAAAGAAAAGATGATTGAAGTGAAAAATGGCAAGAGAAAAGTTGTTGAGAAAAAGATTTTTCAAGGCTATGTCATTGTCGAAATGAAAATGAGTGAGGACGCTTGGTATATTGTTCGTAATACACCAAACGTAACAGGATTTGTGGGATCGGGTAGTGACCCAACCCCTATTGCAACAGATGAGGTAGATAAAATCCTCAAACGTATGGGTCGAGAAGAGCCGAAGTACAAAATGAACTTCAAAATTGGCGAGGTCGTCAACATAGTTGATGGGCCCTTTAAGGACACAGACGGAACAATTAATGAGGTAGACGAGACAAAGGGTAAACTGAAGGTCTTGGTCAATATGTTCGGTCGAGAAACACCGGTCGAGCTTGACTCTCTACAGGTGAAAAAGGTATAATAGCCTAGTTACGCACAGCATGAGCGAATCATGCATTCTTTAAACCCTCGTTTCTCATGAGATACAAGCAACGTTAATGATGGAGTCCGAATAATTTGTTATGGCAAAGAAAATTAAAGCTAACCTAAAAATGAAACTTCGCGGCGGACAAGCTAGTGCAGCACCACCCGTTGGATCAACGCTTGGTCAATACGGTGTCAATATGATGGATTTTATCAATCCTTTTAACGATGAAACCAAAGACCGAATGGGTCAAGATCTGACTGCACACATAACTGTCTACGATGACCGTTCTATGTCGTGGCGAATCGTTGGCACACCAACAGATGTACTTATTCTTAACGCAATTGGCGAGAAAAAGGGCTCTGGTGTACCAAATAAAGAAAAGGTTAAGAAAAAACTGTCTCAAGCACAACTGCAAGAAATTGCTGAAACCAAAGCTGGTGATATGAACACCGAGGACATTGAGTCAGTTAAGAAAATGGTGGCTGGTACCGCACGCTCTATGGGTGTTGAAGTCCAAGCATAATGAACATAACTAAATTGTGGGAGTATTGCTTAGGTAATACGCATGCACCACGAAAGGAATAAGTGATGGCCAAGAAAAAAGCCGAATTACTACAAGACGCTAAAGAACTTCAGCTAGAAGTTACTGACAAAAATACCGTCGCAGAAATAGTCTCAGCCATTGAAGCTGCTCAAAAGGATGACAAGGCAGAGACAGCACCCGAGAAGCCGATTGTTGCCAAAGCAGGTAAGCGGAGCGCTAAGGCGATCCGAGAAGAGGCTGAACAGACAGAAAAAGAAGCTCGTAAGCAGTCCAGCGAGGACGAAGAGTCCAGTAAGCCGAAGCAGAAACAGAACCCGACGCGCAGCAAACTCGAACGTCGCGGCAAGGGCTATCGAAAATCAGCTGAGCTGATCGATACAAACAAGCAATACGAACTGAAGGACGCCTTAGAACTAGCAACCAAGACGAGTCACGTGGCATTTGACGCAGCAGTGGAACTCCATGTTCGCCTGAATGTCAATCCAAAACAGGCTGATCAAAATATTCGAGATTCTGTTGTATTGCCAGAAGGTACGGGAAAGAACATACGCGTAGCCGTCTTTGCTGACGGTGAAGAACTCGTCGCTGCAAAATCAGCAGGGGCAGATATTGCCGAAGCTGACGAGTTCTTGAAGCAACTAGAAAAAGGCGTGCTTGACTTCGACGTACTAATAGCCACGCCAGGGATGATGCCAAAGCTTGGCAAGCACGCTCGCGTCCTTGGACCTAAAGGTCTTATGCCGAACCCAAAGAGCGGAACGGTTACCAAGGACGTAGCGAAAGCAGTTGAGGAAGCGCGTGCTGGTAAGCTTGAGTATCGAGTTGATGAGACGGGTATTATACACACAGCAATCGGTAAGGTGAGCTTTGGGCCAGACAAGCTGCGCAAGAATGCGAACGTGCTGTTCGAAAGCATTAAGACCAATAAGCCAGCCAGCATCAAGGGTTCATTTGTTCGCTCTATCTACATATCGACAAGTATGGGCCCGAGCATCCAAGTTCAAGTATCAGAACTGTAAAGTAATAACACAAAATCTCGTCCACGCGTAGCTATTGCTGTCTATTCTTGTTAAAATACGCTTATGATTATTGTCGGCATGACAGGACCAATTAGTCATGGCAAGACGACATTTGCAAATGCAATAATGGAACTCGAGCCTCACACGATTCACCTTGAATCGAGCTTGGTCATTGCTCGTGTCGCGAACGCGATGCATGCCTCGCTACGCCAGCTGCCCGATCCCTACGATGTGCAATCTTTGAACTCATGGCTGCATGCGCTACCGGCCATCCTTCAAGAGACGGTACATTCAACGTGCACCTTCGAGCAAGTTAGGTTAGATCAAAGTTCAATTGAGCAACACCCTGTCGAATACCAAAAGCTCATCATGCATGTTGAGAACCTTCACCGTCAACCAGAGCTGGCAGAGCAGGCAATTAATTTGGAGAACAAAGAAACCTACCGGCCATTTTTACAATGGTTGGGTGGTTATTTGATAAAAAAAGTTGATCCTAACCTTTGGTTCCGTGAAATTGTTCGTATGATTTATGATGCGCAGACCACGGGTGCAAAAATCTGTATCATTGGAGGGCTGCGTTATCCCAACGACGCTGCGGCCATACGACACGCCGGGGGAATCATTCTGAAAGTATATCGTCCAGGACACCTACAAAACGATATGTTAGACCCAACAGAACGGGAGCGCGACAATATAACGACTGACTGTACCATCATGAGCAATGGCACCGTGGATGACGTCAAACGCTGTGCTCGCCAAGTGCTTGATGATATTACACATAACCGTCTGCAGGTGCTGTATCAAACCTCACAGGCTCCGCACGACGACTAACATGCTTGTGCTTGCTTGAATAAATTTTCCCCACTACACTAACCAAGAGAAATGAGGGGAAACGTGAGCAAAACAGAAACAACAGGTGTATACAGTAATCGACAAATCCGCGATGCGGTGGCGCGGGGACATATCGTGTTCCACCCCTACATCGACGAACACATCGCGGGCAGCAGTATCGACGTCACACTTGGCTATTGGTATTACAGAACCGAACGCAGTAACCATACTGGCGTCTACAATCCGTTCGATGTCACAGATGTACAACGCTATTTCGACGGACCCTTCCACGCTGAAACTCATGAGATTTGGGCGGAAGAAAATGGGCGCACGCCATTTACTGGTATACCACTGGACCACCCAATCATCGTACTGAAACCTGGTGAGCGCATTCTGGCTCATACCCACGAATTTATTGGTATTAAGGCCCCGGGAACAAGCACAATGCAGGCGCGGAGCACCTGGGGCCGTAATGGTGTTGCCGTCTGTCTTGATGCTGGCTGGGGAGACCCGGGCTACATTAATCGTTGGACGATGGAGATTTATAATATGAACCAACACGAAAGCGTTGTATTACCGGCTGGCGAACGCGTTGCCCAATTGGTGTTTTATCACACGGGCCCAGTCGACGGTGAATATACCCATATTAGTGGGAAGTATCAGTCGGATGCCAGCAAGGATGTCGAACAGCTCGTACGCGATTGGCGTCCGGAGCACATGCTGCCTCGTGCCTATAAAGACGTTCGGCGAAAACCGCTGCCCGTAAAGGACATGTCACGATGAACGCGCGCAGAGGCTCATTTTTTGTCATTGAAGGCACTGATGGTTCGGGCAAGGGCACTCAGTGCGATTTACTAGCCAAACGCCTGCGGCACGAGGGTTATGATGTTGAAGTGTTTGATTTTCCGCGTTACGAAGCAGACTCGAGCTACTTTATACGACAGTACCTGAATGGAAAATACGGCGAGGCTGACGACGTTGGCCCGTATACAAGTTCGCTATTCTTCGCGCTCGATCGCTTTGCTGCATCCCGTGACATCCAGTCTGCTCTTGCGCAGGGAAAGGTGGTGCTTGCAAATAGGTATACAGGCTCTAACATGGCACACCAGGGAACAAAATTTGAGAATCGGGCAGAACGTCGCGGTTTCTTTATTTGGCTCGACAACCTTGAGTTTGAGCTGCTTGGTATTCCGCGTCCTGACATGTACTTAGTTTTGCGGGTCCCTGCAGCTATTGCTCAGACGATGGTTGACAAGAAAGAGGCACGGACATATACCGATAAAAAGCGTGATATTCATGAAGCAGACCTTTCGCACCTCCAGCGATCAGTCGAGGTCTACGATGATCTATGCGATTTGTTTCCAAAGGATTTTCAGCGAATAGATTGTGTGCGCAGTGGCAAACTTATGGATATTGACACCATACAGACGTATATCTGGGAAACACTGGAGCCACTTCTACCACTACCAGAAAAGCCACGGCAAAATGAGGAGAATATAGCCATGACAAAAAAAGATAGTAATCCATATATTACACAAACAGAGTCTGGGTGGGATATCTCAGGCGAGGGATCGACATATCTCAAGAACGTCTTGACTGATTCTACTGGTGATATTTACGCTTTTAACGACAAACTCACTCCCCTAACAATTGCTGCAGCTATGGCCCGCCTCAGCCGGCGTGGTGACGACATGCGCGTGACGCTACTGGATGAATTTGCTCAATCAGCCGAAAAGGATAAAGGTTTGTTGCAGCGCGTCATCACCGCTTACGGTGACGATTCCGTCCAGCAACTTGTCGGTACACACATTGTCATAGAGGGTGCAAGTAATTTGCTGACAAAACAGCTCGAGTGGGGTAGATTAGCAGCCTACCTTGAGCAATCGACGCGCTATATTTATTACGACCAGAAAGATCAAGCAGGTTCATATAAATACTACACACCTGATGAGTTCGACGCAGCAACGAAAAAGTTATATCAGGACAATATCGATAGTATATTTCAGCTATATTCAAAAATGGTGCGCCAACTAACAGATTTCGTCCGTTCGAATTCTGACGTACCCAAAGACGAGCAAGATGGAGCCTGGAAAGGTGCTACGCGAGCTCAGGCCTGCGACGCAGTCCGTGCAGTCTTACCAGTTGCGACGAAGTCGACTGTGGGAATCTATGGAAGTGGCCAGGCAATTGAATCACTCATAATGCGCCTGCGCGCGAGCGAGAGCTCAGAAGCCCGCCGAGCAGGCGACCAGATACTGAAGCAAGCGCGTCAGGTCATACCAACATTTCTCGAACGGGCCGATAAACCGGAGCGTGGGGGCGCCACAACGGCCTATATAGCGCAAACACGACAGACAATGGCTGATCTTGCGAGCAGTAGCCTACATGAGTCGCATGGTGACGTTTCTGAAGAAGTTCGCTTAGTACGGACCTGGCCCCGAAATGAACTCGACCTACTCCCACACATGTTATATGAGCACACCAATATGTCATTACGCGATATAGAAAAATCTGTCGATAGCTGGACAATAGATCAAAAACACAAAGCCTTTTCTACGTACATGGGAGAAAGGTTAAATCGTCGTCACCGTCCGGGCCGCGCACTAGAACAAGCACATTACACGTGGGATATCCTATGTGATTACGGAATTTTTCGAGATTTACAGCGTCACCGCATGGTCGATGACCTGGAATGGCAAAAGTTGACCCCACGCTATGGTTACGAGATACCGAAACTCGTTGAAGACGCCGGCTTAAGCGACGAATTTGAACAGTGTTTTGATATATCAATGCAGCTTTACAGCAAACTCGTTGCCGCCGGTTATGACTACCAAGCGCAGTTTGCCACCCTGTTAGGTCACAGGATGCGTTGGACCGTCACGTACAATGCACGGGAGGCCTTCCATATCCACGAACTACGTACAAGTCCTCAGGGTCACCCGGGTTACCGAAAATTAGTCAATCAGATGCATCAACTGCTGTCTGAGCGCCACCCGATGCTTGGGGAGGCCATGCGTTTTGTCAATCAAGACGAAGACCCCGAGCTAACCAGACTGGCAGCGGAACGTTATACTCAATACAAACTTGATAACTTAAACACATAAGCACACGTCACGCAAGCTAGGCCCTTGTCTTTGGCGTAATGAATGAGTGCTGATCGTTTAAGTGAAATGCGTCTCTATTCGCTGCATAATATATTGCGAACGGCTCTACGGCGTCAGGCAAGGTCTGGAATTTAGCCTCTAAAATAGTATCTTCACCATGGCCAATATCTTCATCCCTGCCAAATTCTAACCTGGCTGATCCATTTTCTTCCACACTCTTTAGCTCCTCAAATGATAAGCCCAGCTCAGACAAAAAGGCTTTGTGTGAGAGTTCATGTATAGAATTCTGTACTTCACTTTCATGCATATTTTCACATAATATAAAATAAGCTCTGAATGAAGAAGATTCTGCGAGTAAGTAACCTTGAAACTCATCAGCGAGTTGTTTTCCGATTA
>CAZGPJ010000003.1:0-23080 GCA_964527485.1 uncultured Candidatus Saccharibacteria bacterium | reverse complement strand
GTGCTGGTGTGGATGCGACCCTGGCTTTCGGTAGCGGGTATGCGCTGAACACGGTGTACGCCGGCCTCAAATTTAAGCATGTAGTAGGCGTCGTTTCCCTTGACGGCAAATGATATTTCTTTATAGCCACCAGCTTCGCTGGCACTTTCTGAGATTAATTGCATTTTGTAGTTGTTATTTTCCGCCCAGCGCGCATACATACGGTATAATTCACCGGCAAATAGGCTGGCCTCATCGCCCCCAGCTGCTGCACGTATCTCAATTATGATATCTTTTTCGTCATTCGGGTCCTTTGGGGTAAGGGCTTCATCAAGCAATTGTGAGGTTTTGGCGATTTTTTTATCAAGTTCTTCGATCTCGTGCGCTGCAAAAGTAGCTAGCTCATCATCACCATGAGCGAGCTGTTCTGACTGGCGCTTGTCGTCCTCGAGTTTCTTCAGCTCGTCCATAAGGCTGAGTGTATCTTCTAAATACTTTTGCCTTTTGGCGAGCTTGGGGTATTCGGGTGTACTGAAGATAGCTGTATCAGTAAATTTTTCTTCGATTGTTTTCAGCTCATCTCGGAGTGCTTGTTCTTTCGATTCCATGCTTCTTTCACTACGGTTCATTGATTAGTGTTTCATTGAGGAGAATATGCCTTGCGACAGAGTTGGATCTCGCCGGCTTTTTCGAGGGATCGATATGCAGCTAATGGCTCGCGGCTTGTATCGAATCAAAAGGCACTATCTCGCCATACCCCATACTATAACTGAAAACTATGAAACCAAAGACTAGCCGTTTGTCTTGAGCGTGCCGATCTTTTGCTTTTGCGGCTTATCGTCGGACTTTTTCTCAGACTTTTTGCCAGCTGTTTTCTTCTTATCAGCGTGGGCTTTGGCTGCGTCACGTCGCGCTTTAAACTTATCAACACGACCCTCAACATCCATCAGTTTTTCCTGACCGGTGTAGAAGGGGTGTGAGCTGCTAGATATGTGCACTTGTACCAGGGGGTACTCGGTGCCATCAAGCGTGATGGTTTCCTCGGTTGCAATCGTTGAGCGGGTGACAAATGTGGTCTTATCGTTTAAGTCCTGGAATACCACAGGACGGTAGGTATCTGGGTGAATATCTTTCTTCATAGGAGCTTCCTTATCTTGAGGCTATCTTTGATTTATATAATCCGGTGCCATCGGTTAGCAGCAAGCCGTTTCTGCAGTCGATGAATGTATTGCACCGTCCGTGTTATTTCGTAACACGTTGTTTTGACCTGATGCACTATAGCGAGAATACACGGGCTTGTCAATCTGTTAGTGATTTGTTATGATTGCCTAGATATTAAATAAGCAGTCAGAGGTAGGCATCCTCGAGGTGCGAGCAACCGCTTGGTCCGCTCGCCCACTAGATTCTCTGACAGTGAGCAAGGATGCAAAGAAGGAGACACGATGTCTGTAAAAGTAGATATCAAGCAGTTATTGGCGTCTGGCGCCCACTTTGGGCACAAAACCAGTCGCTGGCACCCGAAAATGGCGCCATATATTTTTGACAAGCGCGAGGGCAGTCATATCATTGACCTCACGCAAACCGTAACTCGCCTTGAAGAGGCGCTAACATTTGTCAGCCAAGTGGTAGGTGAAGGCAAGCAAGTATTGTTTGTCGGCACCAAGAAGCACGCCCAGCAACCTATTAAAGATGCTGCCGCAGAAACGGGTATGCCGTACGTGACCGAGCGCTGGCTCGGCGGCATGTTAACGAACCGCAATACTATTGGTGGCCGCGTTAAATATCTAAAAAAGCTCGAAGAAGACATGGAGTCTGGCAAGCTGGCAAGTAAATACAGCAAGCTGGAAGTGCAGCGCTACCAAGAGGAAATTGACCAGATGAATCACCTATATGGTGGTATCAAGCAGATGAATGTTCGCCCAGGTGCGGTATTTGTGACCGATATCTTGCACGATGATAACGCTGTCCGCGAAGCTCGTAAGCTCAATATCCCCGTTGTTGCCATTGTGGACACCAACACAAACCCAACGGACATTGATTACCCGATACCGGCGAACGATGACGCGATTAAGTCGATCAAGCTGATTACTGATTACATCGCGGCTGCAGTCGCAGAGGGTGCCCAAAAAGCCAAAAAGTCAGCTGAGAAGCAGACTGAAAAGGCCGATAAAGACGAAACGCAAAGCAAGGAGGCGTAAATAGTTATGGCAATTGATGTTCAAGAAATTAAGCGACTACGTGAACTAACTGGTGTCGGTATTACTGATGCAAAAAAAGCCCTCACAGAAGTCGATGGCGACTTTGACAAGGCTCTTGCAGCCATGCGTAAAAAAGGCCTGACAAAGGCAGAGAAGCGTGGCGAGCGCGAGGCTCGTTCAGGCGTTGTGAGCACCTATAACCACGACAATCGTATTGGTGTGGTCGTAGAAGTTAACTGTGAAACGGACTTCGTCGCCCGTAACGATGTGTTTACCGATTACGTCAAGGATCTGTCTATGCACATTGCTGCATCAGCACCAGAATTCGTATCGGCTGAAGACATCCCAGAAGATGTCCGTGAGGCCAAACGAGCTGAGTTTCAGGAAAAAGCCAAGGCGGAAGGCAAGCCGGAGAAAATGCTTGACTCTATCGTCGACGGCATGCTGAAGAAGCACTTCGCAGAGCGCTGTTTGCTTGAGCAGCCCTTCGTCAAAAACCCAGATATTACTATTGATACGTTTACGAAAGAACACATTGCGAAGCTCGGCGAGAACATTATCGTTCGTCGCTTCTCACGCCTTGCACTTGGCGAAGTAAGCGAATAGCCTCTCGTCATAACAGCTCAGAGAGCCAGCTATGCGGTTGCGTTAGGCCGCCTCCAGTAGCTATACTGATGTACAACCTAAACAAGGGGTATAAGATTGAGTCCAGAACAAATTGTAAGCCAAGCACAAAAGAAATTTCATGATGCAGTTACTTTCTTTGAAGAAGACCTAAAGAAGGTTCGCACCGGACGAGCCCACCCTGGTATGCTCGATGGCATTACCGTGCAAGCTTATGGTACGCCAATGCCGCTGATACAGGTGGCATCTATTAGTGTGCCAGAACCACAGCTACTGCAGATTAGCCCGTTTGACCCAGGTAACCTGGAGCCGATCGCCAAGGCGATTCGCGAGCAGCAAAATCTTGGATTGAACCCCATGGACGATGGTAAGGTTGTCCGTGTACCGATTCCGCCGCTGAACGAAGAGCGTCGACGCGAATACACCAAGCTTGTGGGTAGTAAGCTCGAGGAGTGCATGGTCAGCATGCGTACCGTCCGTCAAGAGGCGATGAAGACAATTGACGAGGCCAAGAAAGACAAAGATATTGGCGAAGATGATGCCAAGCGGTTGGCTGAGAAAATTGACTCACGTATGAGTGAAGAAAAAAAGCAGGCTGAAGACCTCGCCAAACAAAAAGAAACTGAAATAATGACGGTGTAGCCGCGGGGCGTCTATGGCAAAGAACACAGCAGCTGATTCTGTTCCTCGTCACGTTGGCATCATTCTCGACGGCAACCGTCGCTGGGCGCGTGAGCGTGGCTTACCAACCCTGGAAGGTCATCGAAGGGGCGCCGAGAACTTTGGTGACATCGTGCAAAAGCTTTTCGACGGTGGCGTGACGTATGTGTCTGCCTTTGTCTTCTCGACAGAAAATTGGTCGCGCACCGAAGAAGAAGTTAAATATTTAATGAAGCTTGTCGTCAAACTGGTTGAAGACGAGCTAGATGCCTTTCACAAGGCGGGTATCCGCATGGTGGTGCTGGGCACGCGCGAGCGTCTATCAAAATCGGTCCTGGCATCAATCGAGAAAACCGAGCAAACTACCAAAGACAATACCGCTGGTACCCTGGCGTTCTGTTTTAACTACGGCGGACATGAAGAGATTACCCAAGCGGTCAAGAATATCGTTTCTCAGGGCACACCGGCCGAAGACATTACTGATGAGGTGGTCCAGCAAGCCTTGTATTACCCAGAAATACCGCCACTGGACTTGGTCGTGCGTACGTCGGGGGAGCAGAGAACGAGTGGATTTATGCTGTATCGGGCCGCCTATGCCGAACTACTGTTCCTTGAGAAGTACTGGCCGGACATGGAAGTTAGTGATGTCGACAGTATTTTGGCAGAATACGCCACGCGTCAGCGGAGGTTTGGTCACTAATGTCACTATTGCTTATTCTCGGCCTTATTCTCTTTATTGCATTGGTGGTTGTACACGAGTACGGCCACTTTATTATGGCGCGCCGCAATGGTGTCGATGTTGAAGAGTTTGGTATTGGTTTTCCACCGCGTGCCTGGAAGAAACGGGTCCGCAGCGAGAAAGGTGATTACGACTTCACACTGAACTGGCTTCCTTTGGGTGGTTTTGTTCGGCTCAAGGGTGAGAGCGATGATGCTACTGAGAAGGGTGCATATGGTGCCGCGCCCCTGTCCGCCAAGATAAAAATTATGCTCGCCGGCGTTGTTATGAATCTGTTGGCGGCTTTTGTCTTGTTCACGGTAGTTGCCTGGGCTGGTATGCCGCGACTACCCGAGGTTGCCGTACCAAACCAATTGACAGTGGCTAGCGATGAAACGGAGGTGACTCAGCCGCGCAATGTCGATGTTGTACTCGTTGGGGAAGTGACAGAAGGTTCGCCTGCTGAACGTGCAGGCATACAACCTGATGACGAGCTCCTCAGCATAAACCAGACAGCTATAGATGACCCACAAACCATTGTTGATCTAACTGAGTCGAGCGCTGGACAAACAGTAACGCTTGAACTGGTGTCTAGCGAGACCCAAGAGTCGCGTCAAATCGATGTTGAACTGAATGACCGTGAGACGGCGGCCGAACAAGGTTTTCTCGGTGTCGTGCCATACTCTGGCCAAGAAGGATTTGAGGTCGTTCGTTACAGCTGGTCTGCACCAATCGTTGCTGCCGGCACCATGGCACAGTTTACTCAGCTGACATTCGTTGGTTTAGGCGATGCTTTGAGTGGTTTTGGGTCGTACCTGTTTTCGTTTATAACTGGTGATCAGGCAGTGCGTGAGACTTCGCAAGCGCAGGCAAGCGCGCAGGTGACTGGACCTGTAGGTATCTTCTTTACGCTATCAGCTGTTAGCCAAGAGGGTTTTTCGATTATGCTATTTATTATTGCCCTGATTTCGCTGGCGCTGGCGATTATGAATGTGCTACCTATACCGGCTTTGGACGGTGGTCGTCTGTTTGTGACGCTGCTTTTTCGCGCGTTGAAGAAGCCGCTTGATAAACCTCTAGAGGAGAAGATACACGGCACAGGCTTTATTGTCCTTATGGGGTTATTTATTCTCATCACCATCGTTGATATTCAGCGTTTCTTCTAGTTATCATGAAGACACCACTGATGCCGCCCGATACCGAAACACAGCTGCAGCCGCCCGATAAGCAGCAAAAGACCACTCCGTCACTGCCTACAACAGGCTTTGGTCCGTTGCTCGCGCTCGTTGTTGTGGTTGGACTTTTTCTATTTTCGCAGATTGTGGTTTTGTTCGGCATTGGTGTGTACGCTACCGTAAATGGTGGCGGGATTGAGCTCATCGAAGGGCTCTTAGAGTCGAATCGCAACCTGTTTTTCGTCGCGTTAGCCATATCTCTCGTGCAACTGGCTGGTCTTTTATTTCTGCTCCGCCTTCGGCGGAAAAAACTTGTTGATCTTGGCTTGGTGCGCCCAGTGGCGGCTGATATCGCACGCGCTGTACTTAGCTGGCTCGTTTATATCAGTATATTTTTAGTTGCTGCAACTGTATTGCAGGGCCTGGAGAGTGGGGTAGACTTTGAGCAAGAACAGCAGCTGGAGTTTACTGACCCAGCGTCGACAGCCGAGCTTGTTCTCATATTTGGTGCGCTGGTTATTTTGCCCGCCTTCATTGAAGAGTTGCTGATGCGCGGTTTTCTGTTTCGGAGTCTGCGTAGCAAACTCCGGTTCTGGCACAGTGCCTTGGTGGTTTCGCTGCTGTTTGGTTTTGCTCACTTTCAGTTTGCAAGCGGTGAGCCGCTCCTGTGGGTCGCCTTTATCGACACCTTTGTCTTGTCAATGGTGCTGTGCTACACCGTCGAGCGCTACCGTACTATCTGGCCAGCCATATTTGCTCATGCTTTTAAAAACGGCATGGCGTTTACGTTCTTGTTTCTCGTCTAAGTTTGGGGGGTGTAGTACAATATCCCCAGATATGATTGACCAGATGACACAACGCCTCTCGTTTCTACCGATGATTCCCCCTGTGGGGTGCATATAGTTTTTCTAAACGACCTATTCTAGAGACATAACGAGAGATAAGAGGAGTGCTATGCGAGTATCCGAGCTATTCACGAAAACAAAAAAAGATGTACCAGCTGACGAAACAGCCAAAAACGCGCAGCTGCTTCTGCGCGCTGGGTATATTCACAAAGAAATGGCGGGGGTCTATGCTTACTTGCCGCTCGGCATCAAGGTTCTTGAAAACATCAAGTCGATTGTCCGAGAAGAGATGAATGCCATTGGCGGACAAGAGCTGATTATGACGAGCCTGCAGCGAAAAGAACTGTGGCAAACGACCGATCGATGGGATGACGAAAAGGTAGACGTCTGGTTTAAGTCACAGCTAAAAAATGGCACCGAAGTTGGGTTTGGTTGGTCGCACGAAGAGCAAATTACCGACATGATGAAGCGCTATATTGCGAGCTACCGGGACCTCCCGGTGTATACGTATCAGTTCCAAACTAAGCTGCGCAATGAACTCCGTTCCAAGAGTGGAATCATGCGTGGGCGCGAGTTTGTCATGAAAGATATGTACTCATACACGACTGACGAAACAGCCCACAAGAAGTTCTACGACGACACCACCGATGCCTATATGCGGGTATTTGAGCGTGTTGGCCTGGGTGACGATACCTACCTCACATTTGCATCGGGCGGATCGTTTACCCAGTTTAGCCACGAGTTTCAGACGCTGACCGAAGCCGGCGAGGATACGGTTTATGTTAATGAGGAGAAACAGCTGGCAATCAACGAAGAGGTTCTCACCGATGAGGTTCTGCTGCAGCTGGGCGTATCACGGGACACGCTACAAAAGCGGACCGCCGCTGAAGTGGGCAATATCTTTAGTTTCGGTGGAGCCAAGTCAGAAGAGCTGGGGCTTTACTTCACGGATGAATCTGGGGAGGAGCGACCAGTTATTCTTGGTTCTTACGGTATAGGGATTACACGAGTCATGGGTGTCATTGTTGAGCATTTCAGTGATGACAAGGGCATTGTCTGGCCGGAGAATGTCGCGCCGATGCGCGTTTACCTGGCGCGGCTGTCTGATGACGCCGAGGTGACTACTGAGGCTGATAATCTGTATCAGCAGTTGACGTCGAACAATATTTCGGTATTATACGATGACCGCGATGAACGAGCGGGAGCAAAATTTGCTGATGCCGACTTGCTTGGTATTCCGCACCGCATCGTTGTGAGCAAGAAAACAACCGCGAGCGGCGAGCATGAATACAAGGCTCGAACAGCTGATGAGCCAACTATGCTTTCGGCAGAAAAAATTGTCGAAAAACTACTCGCCAAATAACAGAACTTTGATACCATGGTACGAATACTGAGCCACCTCCTGGCGAAAACAGTGTCGAGCCGTGAAAGAATGGAGAAAATCTATGAACAAACAATTCCACCTGACGCAAGAAGGTGTTGATGAACTAAAACAAGAACTCGACCAGCTGATAAGTCAGCGCAGTGAGATTGCTGAACGCATCAAAACCGCTCGCGAATTCGGTGATCTAGCAGAGAACGCTGAGTATTCCGCGGCACGCCAAGAACAAGAAAAGGCAGAAAACCGTATTTCTGAGATCGAGCACATTTTGCAAAATGTCGAAATCATCAAGAAGCAAAACGGTGACAGCAAAGAAGTGCGCCTGGGCAGCAAAGTTACCCTCAAAGCTGGCAAGAGCAGCAAAGAACTCCAGGTTGTTGGTACTGTAGAAGCCGATCCACTCGAAGGCAAGATTAGCGACGAGTCGCCCATAGGGCAAGCTCTTTTGAAGAAGAAAATTGGCGACGACGTTGAGCTTAAAACTGGCAACGGTACACAAATCTACACCATTGAAGCCATCGCCTAATTGACGCATATAAAATATAGTTTAAAAGTAATTCTCATGGCATATCATACGTTCTCAAATCTCTATTTAAAGCCAAAGCTCTGGTCGTAAGAATCGCAAACCAGGGCAGTGTTAAACCTGCATATCCTCAAGTAAACAGATTCTTACGACGAAGCCGGCGTCTTTCTTGTTTGCTTGGGGATTTTTTAATAGAGAAAAGGATACAATTATGAATACAGGAATAACCGAATTTTTTCGGCATGAGTCGTTTCATCAAGCGATTACCGAGGTGATGCAAACGTCAGCTGAACAAGCTAACCGAACCACCGACACCCTAAGTAAAATGGGCTTTGTGGCTGTTGCTGGCTGCTGGGCGACAGAGCCGGCTGCGGCAGCACGCGAACTCTCGTATAGCTCGCTGTGGCAGGAGCCGCAAGAAGTTATTTTGGCGCCGCGCGTAGTGAAGGTAGCTAAGCAATTTCAGCGCCAGCTCGGCCAGAGGTCTCTACGTCAGGTCGCACTATGGCAGCACCCACAGCAGAACTACAACGTAACTGCCGCTGGTCTACATATTCCGGGTACTGGTAGCGAATCAGACGGTTTGCTATGCAAAGTGGTACAATACAGGGAAGAAGCAGGAAACGTCTATGGCAACCCTCAAAGAGCTGCGTGATGAGCGGCTCCGCAAACGAGAACAACTAGCAGAAGCAGGTGTAGCGCTGTATCCAGCACGAGTGCAGCGTACACATCAGCTAGATGCGATAGTTTCACAGTTTGCCGAGCTTGAAGGTCAAGAGGCGACGGTTGTTGGCCGGATTGCCAGTACGCGTAAATTTGGCAAGATTGCCTTTTTTGTATTGCGGGATCAGTCTGGCGAGCTACAGCTATTTTTCCGCCATAACGTACTGCAGGCGAGCGCGCCGGAGCAGAGCGAGATAGCCTTCGACCAGCTGAATTTGCTCGACCCCGGAGATTTTGTGCAAGCGCGCGGTACCATCATCAAGACACAAACTGGTGAAATATCACTCGAGGTAGGGCAGCTACGGCTATTGGGCAAAAGTTTGCGCCCGATGCCGACCTCACAAGACGGTTTTACCAATAAAGAAGAGCGAATGCGCCGCCGCTACGTCGACACCAACGTCAACCAAGAGGTCTTCCAACGCTACCTGCGCCGCAGTCAATTTTGGCAAGCGACGCGTCAATTTTTACTTCAAGACGATTTCTACGAGATTGCGACACCCGTTCTGGAAAACATTCCCGGCGGTGCTGATGCTAAACCGTTTGTCACGCACATGGATGCACTTGGTCAGGACTTCTACTTGCGTATCTCACACGAGCTACCGCTGAAGCGACTTATTGGTGGCGGCTACGAAAAGGTGTTTGACATCGGGCCACGTTTTCGGAATGAAAACTACTCCGACGAACATCTTCCCGAGCACAACGCCATGGAATGGTACTGGGCCTACGCTGATTGGCAGGACGGTATGGAATTAACCCAGCGCTTGGTCCGCTACGTGGCAGATAAAACCTGGGGCACGCGCCAGTTCACGCTCCTCAATGGCCAGGAAGTTGATTTGGGAGAGGACAATACTGATTGGCCAAAGATAAGTTTTGTTGAGCTGATACGGGAGCACTACGGCTTGGACGTGTTTGAGGCGAGCCTGGAAGAAGTTCAGGCTCAGCTGAAAAAGCACTCGATTGAAGTCGAGAAGCAGGACAACCGGGCGCGCGGTATTGATAAATTATGGAAGAAAATCCGCGTAACCCTGCCTGGGCCGGCATTTTTGATTGACACCCCAACATTCTTGCAGCCGCTTGCCAAAACCCAGCCCCGTGACGCGCGTTTGACAGAACAATTCAACCTCATACTTGGCGGCACTGAAGCCTGCAAAGCATACTCTGAGCTCAACGATCCCGTTGACCAGTTGGAGCGTTTTCAGGAACAACAGGCTCTTCGTGAAGCAGGGGATGATGAGGCGCAGATGTTAGATATCGATTTTGTCGAGATGCTGGAGTACGGCATGCCGCCAGCTTGCGGCTTCGGTTACAGCGAGCGGCTGTTTTGGATGCTTGAAGGAGTGACTGCGCGTGAAGGCGTGCCATTCCCGCAATTACGCCATGAGGTTAGCGAAACAACCAAAGATATATATCCAGATATTTCGTTTTCGGCATGAGTACACTACAGGCTAATCGCCTCCAAAGCCTAGCCGAGCAGTACGGTACACCACTTCATGTCTACGATTCGGCCTCAATCGAGCATCAGGCTGCTCGAATCCAAAAACTACGCATGCCGCATGGTTTCACGGTTCGCTATGCCATGAAAGCAAATCCTCACCCGAATATCATCAAGCTTTTGTACCGCAATAACATAAAGGTTGACGCGAGTAGTAGCTATGAAGTCGATCACGCGCTGAAGGCAGGAGTTGCAGCGAAAGATATACTTTTGACGAGCCAACAGAGGGCGCATAACCTAGATACACTTGTGAAAAAGGGCGTTCTTTACAATGCGACAAGTCTCCACCAGCTAAAACTCTATGGAGAAGCTGCACCTGGCGGCACCGTGGGGATACGCGTCAATCCAGGAATCGGTTCAGGCCATTCCAAAAAGGCCACCGTTGGTGGTCCAACAAGCAGTTTCGGCATCTGGCATGAATATCTTAACGAAGCTCAGGCTATCGCGCAGCAGCACAACCTGACAATTGATCGCATTCACACCCACATAGGCAGTGGAACCGACCCTGCTGTGTGGCAGTCTGCGGTTGATCGAACCATGAAGATTGTCGAACACGTTGCTTCGGCAACAACTGTAAATTTTGGTGGTGGCTTTAAAGTCGCACGAGCAGAGCACGAGGCCGAAACACCGATTGAACACGTTGGTGAGATCATCGCACAGGCAATTGAGGGGTTCGAAAGAAAGTTTCATAGAAAACTGACAGCTGAACTTGAGCCAGGCACTTTTTTTGTCGCCAAAGCTGGTGTGCTGATTGCCGCAGTCGACGACATCGTTGATACCGGTGCCGACGGTCACCAATTCGTAAAACTCAACACCGGCATGAATGATATCTTGCGCCCAACGCTGTATGGGGCGCAGCACCCCATTGAGCTCATAAGTCAAAAACAGGCGGATGGCGTAAGTGGTGACGTCGTCGTTGTTGGGCACAACTGTGAAAGTGGAGATGTGTTGACGGTTTCACCAAGCAACCCTGAGGAGCTGCGTCCGATGCACATGGACGGAGTAAAGATTGGTAGCTTGGTGGCCATTCATGGAACGGGTGCGTATTGCGCCAGTATGGGCACACACGGCTACAATGGCTTTCCCTCAGCGAACGAGATACTTGTATAATAGGGGCATGAAAAAGATACTATTTGGTGCCGGGTGTTTCTGGGGCGTGCAACATTATTTTGACCACGTACCGGGCGTCATCGAGTCAACAGCTGGGTATAGTGGCGGCCATACAGCCAACCCAACCTACGAAGACGTCTGCACAGGGAAGACCGGTCATGCTGAGGTAGTGCAGTTGCAGTACGACCCAGCTGTGGTGTCATTGAACACTCTGCTCGAACATTTTTTTGCTATCCACGACCCAACACAGATTAATCGCCAAGGACCGGATATTGGGGAACAGTATCGCTCTGTCGTGTTTTATGAGGACAAAACTCAACTCGAGCAAATAAACACGGCCATACAATCTCAGCAAAAGCAGTACTCTGCGCCTATTGTGACATCGGTCCGTCCTATCGATGCGTTTTACGCAGCTGAGGAGTACCACCAAAAATACACCCAGAAGACTGGCCGTGGTGGTTGCCACGTCGCCTACCAACCGCGTGGGTAGCTATTAGCAAGTCGCTTCATCTGTGATACACTTTTGGCATGGCAAAGAAATCCACGACGAAGAAGTCGAGTGTGGGGAAGACTTCGAAAGCAAGCGCATCGAGAAAGAGCGCTGCTTCTAAAACCAAACAAACAAGCAAAAAGGCATCGGCCAAGCGACCGGTAAGCAAGAATAAAAAGACGCAGAAGAAAGCGCCGGCAAAGAGCAAGCGAACTGCAGCAGCCGGTTTCAGCTTGAAGCAAATATCACAATCTATGCACGGGTTGCAAGGTCTCCATATATTCAGCGCAGCAGTTTTCGCAGCTTTGATAGCGCTGATTTATACGGTTGTTGAGCCGATAATCCGGACGGTAACTATTGGTTACGCGACTCCTGATATTGTTGAAGGGGGCGATGTGCTCGCGCCTGCAGTGCGTGAGCTGTGGTCGCTCGATGTTCGACATGCTGTAGCTGCATTGCTCGGTATTGGTATCATATATAGCCTCGCTGTTGCCACTATCGGGTGGCAAAAATACTATAAACGGGTAGAAGCATCGACTTTCGGCCTTCGTTGGGTCACCTCAGTCGTCATGGCAATTGTGGCCTTGTTTGTTGTGGCCTTGCTGCTCGGTCTGTATGACCTCATTCTGCTCGGAGTTTTGGCGGCGCTACTTACTTTGGCTGGTTATCTCGCCTATCGATCCGAACAAACCAAAGATACCCGTGACAAGACGCGTCTTTTCCTCGGCGCAGTCATTGCTGCTGCTGTTGTTGCAGTTGCGGCAGCGACGTTTGTGGGAGCGAGTGTTGTCTACGGCATTCATCAGTTGCCGCTATACACCTATGCTCTTGCTGATATTCTGGCGTTGGCCGCGCTTGGCTTTGGGGTAGTCCGGCTATTCCAGCTACGAGGACGTCGTGGCTTCACGCAGCCAATGCAGGTAGAGCGCCACTACGTAATCGTTAGCAGCGTTGCAACTTTGCTCTTTGCTGCTGCGTTCATTCACGGCTTCATGGTCTAACAGGTTCGTGTCCTGCAGCGTGTATATTCGTGAATGTAGAGCAGTGACAAGGTAACAGGCATGAAGCAGCACAGATTTTATACGTCCACCCTGCTGGGTAATCAGCGTGTTGTAATAGATGATCCACGGCTTTTGCATCAATGGCGTAAGGTGCTGCGCCTTACACCCAGTCAAGAGGTTATTTTATTTAATGACACTCACGAGGCCGTCTACCAAATGGAGACGCTCACATCATCGCAAGCTAAGCTTCAGTTTGTGGCTGCGCGTGAGCGTCAGTTACCGTCTCGTCAGGTGTATCTCGTCTGGTCACTTTTGAAACGCGATAAGAACGATTGGATTATTCAAAAGGCGACCGAACTCGGAGTGACGCATTTCATACCTGTTCAGGCTGAGCGGTGTATGCGCGCGGATATTTCTCATGTACGGTTGGACCGTTGGCAGAAGATTGCCGTAGAGGCCAGCGAGCAATCGGGTCGCAGTGATATCCCGCGCATTACTGAGCCGGAGCCGATTATGCACGCGCTGCAGTATCTCCGCGAGAAAAGCATACCGATATATCGAGCAGAGCAGGGTAGCGGATCATTGTCTGCAGACGCGGCACGTGGTCCAATTGCTGTGTGTATTGGCCCAGAAGGCGGCTGGTCAGAGCCCGAAAATACGCAGTTTGAAGAGGCCCAGGTGCCCTCACTCGAGCTATCTAATTTTACATTGCGAGCCGAAACAGCCGCCATTGTCGCCAGCGCCCACCTGACCCGCTGATCTGATACAGCTCGTGCACGCCCGTCGTGTATGTGCTAAGATACGCATAAGCTAAAGCTTAAATAAAAAACCATAAAAACCACGCATGCGTCTTACTCCGCTCACACAACCGATTATTTTATTCATACAGCGCCTACGCGATCGGCTGGCAGGTTACTCGCGCAGTAAAAAGGTATATATCAGCATCGGAGGCGTGGTTTTCGTCTTTATCGTGGTCACTTCTCTGAGCTTCAGGCTGCCAAGCGCTACAGTGCTGTCCTATAGCCACGAAACGTGCGCATCGACTGTTGTGCCTCTGCCTGGTTTGGTCTCTGCTGCCGGCGAAAGCCTTGATATATATGTTGATAAGACAGTAGAAATAGCAGGATACCCGCTGCTGGCACGGGAGGTCTGCGTATCACCAAAACAGGTGCCAGTACCCGGCAAAACTATGCACGGCAATGTTGTGTTGCCAGGTTTTGGGGCTATGAAAAAATCGGTGAGCGTTGAGGTACCTGAGTACCCAGAGCCAGAAGTTATGGAGTTTGCGCGTCCGGTTGAAGCGGTATCTATCCGCGATGATATTGAACTACGCTTTACCCAGCCAGACCGTCTATTTACGTACTATCTTGTCGGCAATGAATCGCGTGAGGCCTGTCAAAAACAGCGCGTATTTCTCCGCTGCAGTCTTGGCGGCTTGAACCTCCTGCAAGCACATGAGTATGAGGTTGAGATACTACGAACGTTCCGTGGCTCAGTAGTTGGCGAAGTCCAGCAGCGCAATATCAGAACCCTTGATCCATTAGAAGTGACGGACAGCTCAATCGAGGCAGACGAACTGGTGTACGAACGACCCAATCGGCTTGACATCACCTTTAATAAACCGCTGAAAACTGAAACTTTGCGTGCAGATTTCGTCAACCAAGCGGGCGAGGTTGTAGAGCATGAATTGACGCCAGGCGAAAAAAAGCTCCAATTGGAATTTATCGAAGATTTGCCGCGCGAAGAGACGTATCAATTCACTATAGAATATGCTGAGGCGGACGATAACTCGGTCCTGATTGAGCCCTGGCAGCTAGAATTTCATACCTCGGCCGGCCCAACTATCACAGGCAGCAATGTGCACGAGGGTAAATTATCGGTTGACCATTCTTTTCGGGTAGAGTTCGACCAGCCGCTGGCAGAGTCACAGCCGCTGGACAATCTCGTAAACCTGACTCATCAGGGCAATCCTATCGATGCGTCAGTAAAAGTCTCACATGATGAGCTCATTATCACACCGAGTAGCTCGCTGCCGCGCTGCCAGACTCTCGCCCTGGCTATCGCCGGGGATCTCGTGAGCGAATATACCGTTGAGGCGTCGGTTAATTGGCGTACGACGGCACGCACAACGTGTAGTCAGAGCCGCACTATCGGCTATTCGGTTGAGGGTCGACCAATCACTGCCTACTCATTTGGGGACGGTCCCAAAAAGGTGCTCTATGTTGGCGGGATGCACGGCAACGAGTGGAGTAGTGTGGTTTTGATGAACGCCTGGATGGACGAGCTCGATAAGCGGTTCCATGAGATTCCTGATGACCACACAGTTATCGTCATTCCAAATAGTAGTCCAGATAGTGGCGTAGCAGACAGCCGTCTCAACGCCAACGAAGTAGACCTCAACCGAAACTTTCCAACTGATGATTGGCAGTCAGAGGTACAAATCCCTGGCCCAACTTTGTTGCCAGAAGGTGGCGGCACATCTGCGTTATCGGAGCCGGAGTCTGAAGCCTTGGCGAAGTTTGTACGAACGCAGCGGCCACAGCTGGTACTGACCTATCATGCTGTCGCCTCTGTGGTTATCGGCAATGATGTCGGTCAGGCTAATGACTGGGCCAAGACGTATGCCGACCAAGCTGGCTATGAATTCGCTACCAATGATCAGCTAAACCAAGTCTTCAACTACAGCGCAACTGGCGCGTTCGAGGACTGGCTGAACGATGAGCTGGCAATACCCGCTTTATTGGTTGAGCTCGGCACCATGTATGATGATGAGATGCAGCGCAACCGCGATGCACTGTGGCATAGCTTGACTGTTTTATAGTCGGCGTCCTGTTACAATGGAGGTATGAGTTATTGGAAACAACGCGCTCGGCCCTATCAGCCGGGCCAGACGACACCGTTTAAGGTGTCTCGGAGTAAAATCGAGCTGTTCAAAAACTGCCAGCGCTGCTTTTGGCTAGATGCTCGCTTGCGCTTAAAGCGACCGGATGGTCCACCATTTCAGATTAATAAAGCCATTGATGAATTGTTCAAGAAAGAATTCGACGTTCATCGCAAAAAGGGTACACCCCACCCGATTATGGAAGAGTACGGCGTCAAGGCAGTCCCGTTTGCTCATGATGATATGGACACCTGGCGCGCCAATTTTACCGGCGTGTCGACGCTGCATGAGCCGACCAATCTACACGTGTTCGGTGCGGTTGATGATGTGTGGGTGAATGATGCCGGCGAGCTCATCGTGGTTGACTACAAAGCGACCGCCAAAAACAAAGAAGTCAGTCTCGACGCTGATTGGCAAATCGGCTACAAACGGCAGATGGAAATTTACCAGTGGCTGCTGCGCCAGAATGATTTTGACGTCAGTGATACGGGCTATTTTGTCTATGCCAATGGTCGGATGGATCTGGACAGCTTTGACAATAAGGTCGAGTTTCGCACTAAAGTTATCCCCTACACAGGTGATGCGAGCTGGGTTGATGATACGTTGATTCAGCTAAAAGAAACGCTAGAACAGGAAGAAATACCACCCGTTGGTACGGCTGTCATGGGTGGCCCGTGTGACTTCTGCAGCTATGCCCGCTCACGAACAGAGCTAACCTTGGATGCAATAAAAAATCGTGGCTCAAAGCCCAAAAAATAATCTATACTAGAAGTACATATATGCTAGATATTCAATATATTCGGGATAATCCAGATAACGTGCAGGCAGCAGCTGATGCGAAAGGTGTAGGGATAAGCATCAAACAGCTGCTAGATGTTGACGCCCAGCGGCTAGACTTTCTGCAGAAAGTAGAAAAGTTGCGCGCGGAACGCAATCAAATAGCGCATACCATGAAGGGCGGCAAACCAGAGCCTGCACAAATTGCTGAAGGCAAAAGGATTAAGGAAGAACTTGGCTCTGCTGAGGCGGACTTACGGCAACTTGAGGACTCCTATCATAGCCTAATGGTTGCGGTTCCGAACGTTATGCATGAATCAGTGGTGTTCGCACCAAATGAAGAGGGTAATACGGTAATACGCACAGTTGGCGACAAGCCCGTCTTTGACTTTCCCGTAAAAGACCATCAACAAATAGGTGAAGAAAAAGGTTTTATTGACACGAAGACGGCGGCAGAGGTCTCTGGCTCGCGCTTCTACTATCTAAAAGGCGATATTGTCTTGCTTGAACAGGCGTTAGTTTCATGGATATTGCAGAAGCTTGTAGGGAAGGGTTTTATCCCAGTTAGTGTGCCTACTATGGTTCGCGAAAGCATGATGGAGGCAACTGGCTTTTTCCCGGCTGAACGGAATGAAATATATAGCGTTAACCCAGAAGAAGACAACTTGTTTTTAGCAGGCACGTCTGAGGTTCCGTTGACTGGCCTGCATATCCTTGATCAGCTAACGGAAGAAGATTTGCCACGCATGTACGTCGGCTATTCAACATGCTATCGACGTGAAGCAGGCAGTTACGGTAAGGATACGCGGGGCATTTTTCGTGTGCACCAATTTAATAAACTCGAAATGTATGCCTACGCACACCCAGATGCATCTTGGGATATGCACGAGCAAATGTTAGCGGTAGAGGAAGAGATATTGAGCGAGCTAGGCTTGCACTATCAAGTGGTAAATATTGGTTCTGGTGATTTGGGCGCACCGGCGGCGAAAAAGTACGATTGTGAAGTGTGGATACCGAGCCAAGAGCAGTATCGTGAACTCACGAGTTGTTCAAACGTTACTGACTATCAAGCCCGCCGGGCAAATATCAAATACAAAACAAAGGCTGGTAAACAAGAATATGCACACACACTCAATGGAACAGCTATGGCGTCGACGCGTACACTGATTGCGTTGTTGGAAAACCACCAGACAGCATCAGGCGGTATTAATATACCAAAAGTATTACAACCATTTATGCAAGGGAAGGAGTTACTATGATAAAGACACTCGAAATAACCGGCAAAAAAACCAAGGTGACACCAGACTTACAAAAGTACATCACCCGCAAAATTGGCAAGCTCGACCGCTATCTGCCGCGCCACGCGCGTGAGTCAGCGCACGCCGAGGTCATCATGAAAGAATCCAGCAGCAAAGGTAAAAAGACCTACACCTGTGAGGTTATTCTCAAGGTGCCGCAAGACACTATTACGGTTACCCAGGCGACAATCAACCCATTCGCCGCCATCGACATTGCCGAGGACACACTAAAAAACCGTATCCGCAAATACAAGGAAACACACGGCACACAGCGTTTGCACAAAAAAGTCTTGGCGCGTATGCGTCGGCAAACCGGCGGCAAAATCGACCAATAAGCCAAAAAACCATTTAGCCAATCTATCAAGAGTACGCTACAATAGTGGCTAGTATTTTGGCGCAGAAATGACAGCCACTACCAACTGAATAGAGGATAGGCAGGAGAGAACGTACTTTTTATGAAACGCATTGTAAAACACGTATTAGGTGATCCGCAGATTCGAACCATTCGTCGCTTGCGCAAGCGAGTGCAAGAGGTCAACCAGCTCACTGACACGTACAAAAAAATGTCGGACGCGCAGCTAAAGAAGCAAACCGATGTCCTAAAAAAACGATTAAAGAAAGAGTCACTCGACGCAATTTTGCCCGACGCTTTTGCGCTAGTTCGTGAAGCGGCTGGACGCACCGTCGAGATGCGGCACTTCGATGTCCAGCTGATCGGCGGCATGGCTTTGCATGAAGGCAGCGTGACAGAGATGAAGACGGGTGAGGGAAAGACCCTTGTCGCGACAGCGCCAGTCTACCTCAACGGCCTGACCGGAAAAGGTGTTCACGTGGTGACCGTCAACGATTATCTGGCGCAACGTGATGCTGGCTGGATGGCCGGCGTCTATGACTTCCTCGGCCTCAGTGTTGGTGTGATTGTCGCCGAGGCTTCCTACATTTATGACACATCGTATACCAACGAAGATCACGACGACCCGCGCCTGCACCACCTCAAGCCGTGCAGCCGCCAAGAGGCCTACGCAGCTGATGTCACGTACGGCACCAACAATGAGTTTGGCTTTGACTACCTACGAGACAACATGGTCCGTGAGGTTGATCAGTTGCGTCAGCGCGACCCGCACTACGCTATCGTCGACGAGGTCGACTCGATTCTGATTGACGAAGCCCGGACGCCACTGATTATTTCGGCTCCGTCCGTGACCAGTGGCAGTGCCTATGCTCAGTTTGCCAAGGTAACAAAGCAGCTCGAGCGCGACACGCACTATGAAGTTGATGAAAAGCGCCGCACCGTCATCATGACCGACGAAGGCGTCGAGAAGGTACAGAAAATACTGGGCGTTGATAACATTTACGGCTCAGAAAACATCCGTACCATTTATCACCTCGAGCAAGCACTCAAGGCTGAAGCCGTCTTCCAGCGCGATAAAGACTACGTGGTCACCCACGACGGGGAAGTCGTCATTGTCGATGAGTTTACTGGGCGCCTAATGCACGGTCGACGCTACAACGAAGGACTGCACCAGGCGATTGAGGCCAAAGAGGGCGTCGAAGTGCAGCAAGAGTCAATGACGCTGGCGACAATCTCCTTCCAGAACTACTTCCGTTTATACGAAAAGCTCGCCGGTATGACCGGTACGGCCATGACCGAGAGCGAAGAGTTTCACCAGATCTACAAGCTCGACAGCGTCGAAATACCATCGAACAAACCGCTTATTCGCAAAGACCACTCCGATAAGATTTACCGAACCGAAAAAGGCAAGTTCCGCGCCATTATCCGTGAAGTAAAGGCCTTGCACCAAAAAGGTCAGCCGGTGCTTATCGGCACCAACTCCATCGAGAAGAACGAGCTACTCGGCAACCTCTTGCACGAAGCCAAAATCCCGCACCAAGTACTCAACGCCAAGAACAACGAGCGCGAAGCGCAAATTGTCGCCAAAGCTGGTCAAAAAGGCGCTGTCACATTGGCTACCAACATTGCCGGTCGTGGTACCGACATTGTCCTCGGTGATGGTGTTGTTGACCTAGGTGGCCTATTTGTGCTCGGTACCGAGCGCAACGACTCACGCCGCGTTGACAACCAGTTGCGCGGACGCTCCGGTCGTCAAGGTGACCCAGGCGCCAGCCAGTTCTTCGTCAGCACCGAGGATCACCTCATGCGTGTATTCGGTGGCGAAAAAATCGCTCAAGTGATGGAACGACTCGGGGTTGATGACGAGACGCCGATTGAAAACCGCTTTATCAGCAAGAGCCTCGAAGGCGCTCAGAAAAAGGTGGAAGGCTATAACTTTGACGCCCGTAAGAACGTGGTGAAGTACGACGACGTCATGAACCGCCACCGCCGAGCAACCTACGTCATGCGGCGCGATATTCTGCACGAAACCGACATCAAAAAACGCATCAAAGTCTTCATCGAAGAAGAATCTCAAAAGTTGGCCGACTCGCCACTGCTGACAACCGATAAGTTTGAGTCAATTGTGACGCACGTATTTCCACTGGACGAAGACTCGCTCGATCGTTTGTTTGATACCGATGCCGACCGTTTTCACGAGGCCTTGGTTAAGGAAGCTTACGAGCTATACGACGAGAAAGAATTCGCGTTTACTCCAGAAGCCATGCGCAAGATTGAACGCGACGTTTACCTGCAAATACTGGACAACTTATGGATGCAGCACCTGGAAAACATGGACCACCTGCGTGAGGGAATCCACTGGATTAGCGTTGGTCAGCGTGACCCACTGGTTGAGTACCGACGCCAAGGTCAACGCTTGTTCGAAGAGATGCAAAGCAGCCTGCGTCACGATGTACTGCGTTCACTCTTCCACGCGCAGCCAATCGACAAAGACAGCATGGCACAACCGGTTGAGACCGAGCTGACTCGGGCTGCACGTAATTCAGTTAGCAACGCCAAGCAAATTCAGACACCAGAAGAACACAAAGAATCGCAGTACGTCTCCAAGAAAAAAGCCACACAAAACGAGCAGAAAAAGCAACAAGAGCGTAAAAAAGCGCGTAAAGCTGAACGCCAACGTAAAAAAGCAAAACGACGTAAGTAGAGGCCTGTATGCAACATAGTGTGAGCGAACTGGTATTGCCCAATGGTGCCCGCGGATTGCTTATCCACGTACCCACAGCCACAGTGATGAGCTATGAGTTTAACTTCCGTGCTGGCGAGTATCTTGTCGATAAGAACAAGTGGGAGGCACCCCACCTGATGGAGCACGTGGTGCTCGGGGCCAACGAGCTCATCCCCAAAGCCCGTACCTTTCAGGCAGAGTTTGAAAAAAACGGTGCCTACAGCAACGCCAGTACCGACAGCTACGAGATTAGTTATGAGGCAGAGTGCGCTGATTTTGAGTGGGATAGAATACTTGATTTACTCAAGATCGCTATTACCAAACCATTGTTTTTACCAGATGAGTTTACAGCTGAGTTTGGCAATGTGCGCGAGGAGCTAAACTCGCGCTCCAACAGTCATTATCGCCACCTGAGCTTGGCTATGCGTCAGGCTTTTGGCTTTTATGCCCAAACCGACAAAGAACGCCTCACGTTGATGGACAACGTCACGGTTGATGATATCCGCGAGCACTACAAGAAAACCCATACCAGCGAGAATATGCGCTTTGTGATTGCGGGCAGGCTGCCGATGAAGCGACGCAAGCTCATTCGTGAGCTGCTCTCGGCCATAGAGCTGCCGAGCGGTGGTGAGCGCTACGCTTTGCCAAACGAGGATCCAGCAACATTGGACAAGCCCCTGTACATCCACAACGACAGCGTCAAGAACCTCTACTTTTATGTCGACACCTTCATGAAGCGTCGCTTGCGTGACCCCGAACAGGACGCGCTGAATCTCGTTAATAGTATGCTGACCGCTACTCTTTACTCGCGTATTTTAGGCACAGCACGCGAGAAGGGACTGGTGTACGGCATGAACTCTGCAGTCAACCAAACCAAGCTGGCAGCCAACTGGTGGTTTGGTTCGCAGGTGATGCCGCGTAACGCCGAGCCGCTATTTGATATCATCCGCAAAGAAATTCAATCAGTCTTTGAGGGGACCATCAGCGAAGACGACACCCAAGCAGCCAAACAGTATGCTCTCGGTCGGTTCCAGCGCAGCGGGCAAACGGTTGCTGGTGTAGCTGCTGGCTATGCGAACCGCTACTTTTTTGACGAAGTGATTGATGATTACTACAAAATGCCAGAACGCATCCGTGCCGTCTCGCGCAACCGTATTGTCAGCGTGACCCAAAGCATGTTCCATGACAATGTTTGGGGTATCGGTGTACTGGGTAGTGTTGGCGATGACTTTGTCGACAAGCTGCAAAAAAAGGTGCAGCCCCTCTGGAACATCAAGTAGGCTCGTTTCAGCGACACTTGCTATACTACACCTACTATGCACGAGCTTGATAAGCAACTGACAGAGATTGAAGCAACGCTAGCGGATGCTATCGAGAAGTTGTCTGTGCGCGCTGATAAAGCAGCTCTGGATGAACTGACAGAGGAGATGTCACGGCCTGACTTTTGGAACGACTCAGGTGTAGCTCAACAAAAGGCCAAGAAACACGCCAAGCTCGAGGCCAAAGTACAACCGTGGCTGGAGCTCGAACAAGACGTGGCCGAGCTGCGCGAGCTGGCTAGTCTAGATGATCCTGAACTGGCAGCAGACATTACGACGCAGCTTGATGCAGTGACAGCCAAACTCGAGCGACGAAAAGACCTACTCAAGCTTGCCGGCACCTATGACGATAAAGATGCCCTCCTGACTGTGCAGTCGGGGGCCGGTGGTACCGATGCGCAAGATTGGGCGCAGATGCTCTTGCGCATGTACGTGCGCTGGGCAGAGGACAATAAGTTGGATGTGCAGGTTATCGAAGAATCAGCCGGTGATGAGGCTGGCATAAAGCACGCCACGCTAGATATAAGCGGTCCGTTTGCCTACGGCAAACTCAAGAGTGAACATGGCGTGCATCGTCTTGTCCGCCTCAGTCCGTTTAATAGTGATAACTTGCGCCAAACCAGTTTTGCCATGGTTGAGGTGGTGCCCAAAATTGACGAACCAGACGCTGTGGTGATCAACGAAGACGATCTAAAGATTGACGTCTACCGCAGTGGCGGCAAGGGCGGGCAATCGGTCAACACCACTGATTCGGCCGTCCGTATTACACATAAGCCAACCGGTATTGTCGTGGCCATCCAAAACGAGCG
>CAZGPJ010000002.1:0-34026 GCA_964527485.1 uncultured Candidatus Saccharibacteria bacterium | reverse complement strand
AACATGTGGACGAAGGTAACCACACAAAAAACCTTTGTTCCTTACACTAAAACACCTCCCAAAACTCCACCTCACACATAAGTCTCTCAAAACTTGATTGCAGAAGTAGAGGAAGTCGGGCATTCGAGGATTTTTAAAATCCTACACGTAACTGTCCTTACATACGGCCTCACGGAAGCAACCACACAAAAACAAAAACGTATAAAAAACAAAAAGTTGACTGCTGGATAGGTGACTTTGTAACAAAAACAAAAATATGCACCAAAACCAAAATAAAAAAACACACACCAAACATCTACCCGTATTACTCGATGAAGTAATCCAGTATCTTGACCCGCAGCCGGGCGAGAGCTACCTTGACTTAACAGCAGGGTATGGCGGACACGCCAGGGAAGTATTGCATCGAACCCATGCGGCAAAAGCAGTGCTTGTCGATAGAGACGAGCAGGCGATTGAGCACCTTCAGGCGACGTTTGCACAAGACCCTATAGACATCCGTCATGCGGATTTTTATACGGCCAGCAAGCAGCTCCGCGAAGAGCAACAGACATTTGATTGTATTTTGGCAGACCTGGGCATATCGTCACCGCACCTTGACAAGGCGAGTCGTGGTTTTAGCATCCGACACGAAGCACCGCTCGATATGCGCATGGATCAGCGCCAAACGTTGAGCGCAGACGTCATTCTCAACACCTATAGTGAAGAGGAATTAACTGACATTCTGCGTCGATATGGCGAAGAGCCCAAAGCGCGAGCGATTGCCAAACGGATTGTGGCCAAGCGACCACTACGTACCACCAAAGATCTAGCCGATGCAGCAGCCGCTGTATGGCCTGGTTGGAGCAAGCAGCATCCAGCTATCCGGACATTTCAGGCTATTCGCATAGCTGTGAATGACGAGATAGGGCAGCTGCAAACAGCTCTGCCTGAGTGGCTGGCGCTACTCAACCCTGGTGGACGAATCGTTGTGATCAGCTTCCACAGCTTAGAAGACCGTGTCGTAAAGCAGCTGTTCGCTCAGCGATCAAAGCATGCCTACGAAGCCGACCTTCAGCTCCTGACAAAACGACCAGTGACCGCCGCGCAAGATGAATTAGTTTTTAATCCGCGAGCCCGTAGCGCAAAGTTACGAGCCGCAGCGAAAATAAAAAACAACAACAAAAAAGGAAGCATCAAAAGCTTCCGAACAGAAAGGGGATAGAGGATTATGCCAATTCAGGTAAAAAACCTCTCCCGAGCTTACAAAGTACGCGTCCGCGTCATGTAGTAAGCGATTAGTGGTTTGCCTGGTGCTTATATTTGGTTTCCTTTCGAGGTTTTAAGCACCAGGCTCCAAAATACGAAAAACAAAAATGGTAGATTTATGACATATTCAAGTTCACTCGCGGTCGGTCGACAGCGCGCTATGGGTCGCAACAAGAATGTGACGGCGTATCGAACTCAGGCACGGAGCATCGGGCCAGTTAGCAATACGATTATCCTCGTGGTACTCGTGTGTCTACTTGGCTTGCTCTATCTGTCACAAGTAACAAAAACGAATGCCTACGGGTTTGAGATTGATACACTGGAAACGCAGCAGTCACAGCTCGTGAGCGAGCAGGAAGAGCTCGAGCTAAATGCGGCACGACTGCAATCAGTTGACCGTATCCAGAATAGTGGTGTAGCCCAAGGACTCGTGCCCGCACAACCCGAGGCCATCGTTCAATAATCAGCGGCTTGTCGTCGCTGTAACGACTTACAAAGGCACGTTTTTATGTACGAGACCCAGACAAAACAGACAAACCCGATTGCACGTACCCGCGTATGGTACGTTTTGCTTCTTTTGTTGTCTTGTGTGGTTCTGGTGCGTGTGTTTTATCTCCAGGTTATTCAGCACGATTACTATACTTCGGCTGCGCGCAGCGGTCAGTTCAAGGAGTACGAGATTCCGGCATCCCGCGGGGTTATCGAGGCGCATGATGGTCAGCGCGTCGTACCGATTGTTTTGAATGAAATGAAATACACCCTGTTCATTGACCCGTTGCATATTGATGATAGAGAGGCGACGGCTAACGCGCTGCTGGCGGAGCTGCCAAGCCTGGATGTAACAAAGGAAGAATTGATCCAGCGCATGGACGAAGATAGCCGCTACGAAATCATCGCCAAAAAACTTTCTGAAGAGAAAGCAGAAGCAATTGAAGCGCTAGAGCTGAAAGGTGTCGGCCTACGCGATGAGCCGACGCGGGCCTACCCGCAAAGGACTCTAGCGGCTCAGGTTCTGGGCTTCGTAAACGACGCCAATGAAGGCGTTTATGGCATCGAGCAGGCACTTGATGAGCAGCTACGTGGTACACCAGGTCAACTCCGCGCTATCACTGATGCGCGCGGTATACCACTGGCGGCCAATCCAGAGAATGTGCGGACTGAGCCAGAGCAGGGGGACCGGGTGCTACTGACGATAGATGTCGGCTTGCAAGCTCAACTGGAACGAATTCTTGAAGAGGGTCTAGAAAATGCTGGTTCTGACAGTGGCGCAGCTGTCATACTTGATGCGCAAACCGGCGCCGTTAAGGCTATGGCTAATCTCCCGAGCTACGACCCAGCTCGTTTTGCTGAAGTGTCACAAGAAGATAGTCATGTGTTTACCAATGCTGCAGTTTCTGCGCCACTGGAGATTGGTTCGATTATGAAGCCCTTGACGATGGCGGCGGCCTTGAATGAAGGGGTCGTACAAAAAAACACAACCTATTATGACCCGAATCAGTTTACTGTAGATGGAGCAACTATTACGAACGTTGCTGAGTCGAGTGGCGTTGGCACGCGGAGCATGGAAGACATTCTCCAGCTATCGCTAAACACAGGGGCCACCTGGTTGATGAAGCAGATGGGCGGCGGTGAAATCAATGAGCAGGCGCGCACCACGTGGCACTCGTATATGACGCAAAAGTACTTTTTTGGCGAGAAAACAGGTATTGAGCAAGGCTATGAAGCGAGCGGTACGGTGCCATCACCAGTTGATGGCTATGGCCTGAATATCCAGTATGCCAACACGGCATTTGGTCAGGGCATGACCGCGACGCCGCTTCAGGCAGCCAGCGCTTTTTCCGCGCTTGTGAACGGCGGGACATACTACCAACCGCGACTGGTTGATGCTGTCAATGGAGGCGACGCTAGCGAGCCGATTGTGCGTCAGACGGATGTTATATCAGCTGATGTCAGTCAAGATATACGCGATCTTCTGGAGAACGCTTTTACCAAGAACTATCGAACGTACGGCATGGATGGTTTGCGTGAGGGCTACAGGATTGGTGGTAAGACCGGTACAGCTCAGGTGCCCGACGGGGAAGGCGGCTATTACGAGGATCGTTTTAACGGTACGTTCATTGGTTTTGTTGAGGGGAGTGAGCAGACATACGTCATCATAGCTCGAGTAGATGATCCGAGTATTGCCGGCTATGCGGGGTCGACTGCCGCCGGACCCATCTTTACACAGCTTGTCGAAGTTATGATTGATTCCTACGACCTTCAACCAAAACCAGAGTAATGCTACACTAAAGGAGTAACTTAGTATGATAGAAACAATCGAAATTATTGCTGAAACCGGTGTCGTCCTGCAGATATTACTTCTCGGGTTTATATCTTTTGTTGTGAGCATGCTGCTGACGCCTGTATATACCACTATCGCATTTCGCGGGGAATGGTGGAAGAAGCAACGTACAGAAGCGTGGTCTGGCGGGGAAGCAAGCGTATACAAGAAGCTTCATGCCGAAAAACACAAACGCAACATACCGACTATGGCTGGGGTTATTTTCGTTGCCAGTGTTTTCCTGGTGACGATACTCCTCAATCTAGATAGGGGGCAAACGTGGTTACCACTGGCAGCTATGGTCGGCTCAGGCCTGATTGGTTTTGTCGATGACTGGATTAATATTCGCGGCAAGAATACTGCGCTTGCTGGCATGCAGGCCAAGATTAAATTTACCCTCCACAGCGCAGTGGCGCTGGTTGGCGGTTGGTGGTTCTTTGCCAAATTAGACGTTTCGAGTATTAGTATTCCGTTTCTCGGCGAGCTTGTCCTCGGCTTTGGTATTATTTTACTTTTCTGGTTTGTGGTCATAGCCACGGCCAACGCGGTGAACATTACCGACGGACTAGACGGTTTGGCTGGCGGTTTACTTGTCTCTTCTTTCTCTGTATATACGGTTATTGCTTTGATCCAAGGTCAATACGCGCTTGCCGCTTTCAGTTTGAGTATAGTCGGTGCGCTGCTGAGCTATACGTGGTTTAACATCTACCCGGCTCGGTTTTTTATGGGAGACGTCGGTTCGTTTTCGCTTGGCACAGCTCTCGGTGTCATTGCTATGCAGACAGACACAATCTATGTTTTACCAGTAATTGGGCTAGTCTATGTTGCTGAGACGGGGTCAGTTATTATTAATCGTCTTTCGAAGAAGCTACGCGGCGGAAAGCGCGTATTTTTATCATCGCCGATTCATCATCACTTTGAAGCAATGGGCTGGCCGGAGACAAAAGTTACGATGCGTTTTTGGATATTGGGGCAAGTGTCTGCTGTCCTCGGTTTGATCGTGTATATTTTCGGACGTATCTACTAGCTCAATTGACGAGTTGGTAGCTATGGTTAAAATCAAAAAAACATTTATGAAAAACAAACGCCGCACCACCCAAAGAAACTCAATTCTCGGACATGAGCCGGGCGCACGCCGCCATCGGCCAGATTATACGCTCGGCATTATCAGTCTTGTACTTCTCGCCGTTGGCCTTATTGTAATCTATGCCATGAGCCCTGGTCTGGGAGCCTTGGCCGAAGTTGCTGATACGCACTTTATTTACCGGCAAATGGTGGCTATCGGTTTGGCTTTGCTGGCATTTATCATTGTGTCCAAGATTCCATTTACAGCGTGGCGTGCTTTTGCCCGGCCACTGATTGTGCTCAGCCTTATTGCGTTGTTGGCGACTCAGCTCATTGGCGACCAGGGGGCGAATGCGTCTCGCTGGGTGCAAATTGGCGGCTTATCGTTTCAATCAGTTGAGCTAGTAAAGCTGGCTCTGATTATTTGGTTATCTGGTTTTCTGGCTGTGCGGCAGCGCAACAACGAACTCAACAGTGTTAAGAAAACTCTACAGCCTGTTGGAATTGTATTGCTCGTGCTTGGTTTTATTATCGGTGTATTGCAAAGCGACCTCGGCTCCTTTGGGGTGGTGGCTGCAGTCGTTGTAGCTATGCTGTATGTAGCAGGAGTGTCTTTTCGCTGGATCGGCCTTGGAATAGCGACGGTGTTGATTGGCGGACTACTGCTCGTGGCGGTGAGCCCGTATCGTCAAGAGCGTGTGGCAACGTTCTTGAACCCGCAAGCCGATTGTCTCGAGGAGGGGTATCAGGCCTGCCAGGCGCTGATTGCTATCGGATCTGGTGGATTGTTCGGCAAGGGTATCGACCGCAGTGCTCAGGCCTATGGGTATCTGCCGGAGGCAGCTAACGACTCTATTTTTGCGGTACTTGCCGAGATGTTTGGTTTTCTGGGAGTGGTGCTTGTCATCGGTCTTTTTGTAACTTTGTTTACACGGCTAGTGCGGATTATCGAGCGTGCGCCCACGGCTGATAGTCGCCTTATCGTCGTTGGCATACTGGCTTGGCTGAGTACACAGGCTTTCATTAATGTCATGGCAATGGTTGGACTCTTCCCGCTGAAGGGCATCACTCTGCCGTTTATTAGTTATGGTGGCACAAGCCTTATCTTTGTGACGGCAGCCATTGGTTTAGTATTCAATATTTCTCGCTATACGACGTATGCCGTCCATGATGATATGCTAGGGAAAAGATTTGCCAGCAAACGGAAGGAGCGAAGTTATGAGAATACTTCTCAGCGGCGGCGGTACGGGCGGACACATTACGCCCATTCGATCCGTCGCTCATGATATAAAGCGACTTGCCCCTGCGACTGAAATTACCTACGTTGGTGAACGAAACGGCCGCTTTGCTCACGTACTTGAGGGCAACCCAGATATAGACCATACACGGCGAATATTTTCGGGAAAATATCGACGATATCATAGTGAATCACTGCTGCAGAAGCTGACTGACGTACGAACGCTGGCACTAAATACACGGGATATTCTGTTTGTTGCTCTCGGTATCGTGCAGGCACTTTATCTATTGGCTGTGCATCGGCCGCAGGCGGTTTTCTTGAAGGGTGGCTATGTTGGCGTGCCCATAGGTCTGGCCGCATCCCTCTATCGTATTCCGATTGTGACGCATGACTCCGATGCTATCGCTGGTCTTGCGAATCGCCTGGTCAGTCGATGGGTAACAGTGCATGCCACTGCTATGCCTATTGAGACGTATGACTATCCGCCTGAGAAAACGCGCCAAACAGGGGTAATCGTGAGTGATGAATACCAAAAAGTAGATGCAGATGCTCAAGCCTCGTTTCGGCATGAATTAGCGATTGATACGACAGCGAAAGTTCTTTTTATAACCGGTGGGAGTAGTGGGGCAGTGGAGATAAACCGTGCAGTTGCGGCAGTCGTGCGCGATATTGTCGCGCTTGATCCACGGGTATACGTCATACACCAGGTGGGGAAAGGCAATCAGGGGATTTACTCTCACCAGGGCAGTGACATTGAACGATTGGAAATACATGAGTTTCTTGATGGATTGTACAAATACAGCGGTGCAGCTGACGTGATCGTGACACGCGCAGGCGCAAATACCTTGGCTGAATTTGCTGTCCAGGCGAAGCCATGCATTGTTATACCGAGCCCGCATCTGGCAGGCGGGCATCAGATAAAAAACGCCGACTATGTGCGCACACATAACGCTGCGGTGGTTATCGACGAAGCCGAAATGGTCTCTGATCCTAGTGTCCTTTTGCGTGCGGTATCAGATGTCTTACTATCTGATAAGAAGCAGAAAAAACTCGCCAATGGGATTCACCGCTTAGCACAGACTGACGCGAGTCGCAGTATAGCTCTGCTGATGCTCGATGTTGCTCAAGGGGATACACCGTCAGCATCATGAGAAAGCTGAAATTACGTAAAAAAAACAACACAAAACAGCGTGCGCGAACGCGACCCGCGCAGCCTCAACCTTCTGGTCGTGAGGCTGTGAAAGACAGCCGTGCGCGATGGAGTCCTGTAACGCCAGACACTTCTCGTGGTTCAGAGCGGTCGCATCTTAACCAAAAGAAAAGTGTGTGGCGGCAAGTGCCGCTCTATATCACAGTTCTTCTCATCGGCGCGCTTCTCTTTCAGAGTACTCTTATTGATGCAGACAACGTACATGTGCGCGTTGCCTATCAAAACGACGCACGCGACATGACATCATCGCTGGAAGACAATTTCTTGCGCGCGGAAGACTACGGCAGTACGGTGGCTGCTGCGCTTCATGATGAAATCCGCAACCGGAGTAAATTCACCGTTAACACATCTGCCATCGAGCGCCAGCTGCTTGAGCAGTTTCCCGAACTTCAAGCAGCTGCTCTCCAGCTGCACGTTTTTGATAGAAGCCCCGTCCTACGGGTCGTTCCACGAGCCCCTGAGCTGATCGTGAATTCATCGGATGAGGACAATAGCTACTATGTCGATGAGCGCGGAGTTGTCATAGCCGAAACAGAAGATGGAGGCAGTGTCGATGTTCCAGTTATTACAGATGAAGTCGGGCTGGATTTAGTCCCCGGAAGCCGAGTGCTACCCGTCGAGACTATCGTGTTTGTTGATCGCATCAGGCGACAGCTAGAAAGCGCCGAGCTATCAATAACTACCATGCGTCTGCCGGCGGTTGCGAACGAGCTTCATGTTGAGGTGGAAGGGGACGGCTACGTGGGCAAATACGACATAACAGGCGACGTTCGTCAGCAGGCAGGAGCTTTTATTGCGGTGCGTGAGAGGGTTATTCAGCAGAATGAGCGACCCGATGAGTACATAGACGTGCGCATACCAGGTAGAGCCTACTACCGATAAGACTACGCACAACACAGTGTCCCCCAGCCTGTCCTGCTAGGTGTTCGCTTTTTGTTCGAATAGCGTACAGGGAAAAAACCAAAAAAACATATAAACATACAAAAGTGGGGGAATGTCAAAAAAAATATATATAAAACAGGAAAGTAGGGAAATTGCAAATTTTGATTGAGCGAGAACCTCAAAACACAATGTTTTCACGTATTGGGCGATATAACTGTGGATAAGTCAAGAAACGATGTATATTTCAACACAAGATCGTGCGAGTGTGCGTGCTATAGCTGAGGGGCACCAACAGGCGCACGATAGAATAAACTGCGACATAAAAACACGACAAGAATCGATCAAAGCGAGAACATTCCCCCGTAGTGGAACGATCATTGATGCATGAGGCTCTACGGATATAACGTCGTAAAAGATATATTGTGCGACGTTGCACTTAGCGCTCCGGGGTAGTGCTCTGCTAGCTGGTTTGTGTGCGTTTTTGTTCTATTTCTTGGCATTTCATCTCGGTGTTTATGCCTCATTGTCTTTCTAGGTTTTTTGTATGTTACCTGCTGCGTGGATACTGTCTTATTGTATGGTGGCACTTTTTTGCCATGTGCGACTGCATATATGTGATGCGTACATGCGGTCTTTTAGCGTATCATTATGTTCGTAATTTGTTCGTATATGTCATAGACAGCCTAACAAGCGGCGCAGAGGTCTGTCTACAGACCTATAAAGTCATGTTACAAGTACCCGTCGCGGTGCGGAGCGCTACTCGGCCACAGTGTAGGTAGCTTTAGCTACGCGCTTGAACTGGGGTTTCCCCTGCAGGTTCAGCAGAATCGTCGTTTCTTTGACGTAGCGGCTCTTGAGAACCTCTCGTACGATATCATCGCGGTGTAGAGGTTTTCCGGCTGCATTCAGAACATCGGTGATGGTATCGGCGACGGTGCCTTTTTTAAAGCCCCATTCCTTGAGAGCGTAGATGCCTCGGCCGACAAGCACAAAGCGCTTATCTTTGATGAGTTCGTTGTGTATAGCTTGCACGGTCACGTCATTTCGCTTGAAGCTGCTTTCCTGAATAGCTTTGGCGATGTCGTTGAAGTGCATGTGTTTTCCGTTTTCGTATAGAATCACGTAGATCTTGTCTCGGATATTCTTTGGATTGACCATTGGCCACTTGGTGAGACCCCAACGGCCATTGAGAGTCGCTATCTGCTTAGAAGCGCGGGCGAGCCCTTCAACGTGCTTCTCGTCAGCTATTCCAGCTTTTTTAGCGATTGCAGCAATAGTGGTTGGCTTTCCGATATCTTTAACAGCCTGCAGGACTTGCGTCACCTGTGTCTTCAGCTGTTTTTCATCGTGCTCAGATTTTAGGCCAATAACTTGATAATAACTGTCGTTTTCATCGACGACAACGAGGTTGGCGCACAAAGAAGCGATAAAGGCGACGCGGGCATGTTCAATCCGGTTTGGTTTTTCGACAAACTGCTGCGTAACATCCTTCACCCGAGCAACTTTTGTCGATGACGTCAGGTGATCGACGAGTTCCTGCTCGAGTTCTTTGACGTGGGGGACATTCCCCTCCTCTGCCTGCATTTTTAGCCGTATGACGACGGCTTTTTCTAGCTGGCGAACGCGCTCTCGTGTGATGCCAAGAAGTTCACCGATCTGCTCGAGCGTCTCCTTGCGATCAAACAATCCAAAGCGACGAGACACAATCTCTCGTTCTCGTTCTCGATCTATAATCTGTAAAATATCAGTTACGATTTTCTCAGTATTACGCTCAGATTTAGGCTCTGTCATATTTTCTCGTTCCCTGCCCACCGACGCTTACGTTTTATTAATTGTAAAACATATATACAAAAAAGTCAATACTGACTTGTATTACTTATATTTTAGCATGAAATGGACGTATATGCCTAATACGTGACATGTTAATATACGCATATAACGATGTCTTAATTGCATCAAGGCTTTGACTGTCTATTTTTTCTTTTTGTAGCGTTTCTTTTTGGCGGGAGCTTTGTCTATCATCTCCTGAGCCTGCTTCTCAGTGATAGCAGCTGGGTCGTCGTTTTTTGGTATTCGGACATTCTTTTTGCCGTTGGTTATGTAGGGTCCGTATGGTCCTTTGATAATTTCTATGCCACTGGGAAATGATTGAATCTGGCGATCTTTGAGTTGCTGTAGTTTTTCTGCGTAGAGCTCGCGCGCTTCTTCGAGAGTGATTTTCATCGGATCACGCGGCTTAATAGATACGAAGGTCCTATCGACACTTATATACGGTCCAAAGCGGCCGATGTTGGCTTTTATGTCTTTGCCGTCTTCGGTTTGGCCAACGATGCGCGGGAGCTTAAACATCTCGAGCGCATCTTCAAACGTCACGCTTTCAAGGTCTTTATCTTCAGGTACGGGGGCGAAGTCAGGTTTTTCGTCATCTTCAGTTTCACCCCGTTGCAGCATTGGTCCGTATCGACCAAACCGAGCGTATATGGGCTTGCCACTTTTTGGGTCATCACCGAGTTTTCGGGCCTGCATGCTATCTTTTTTACTAACAGACTCCGACTTCTCTACAAGGGGGGCAAAGATAGCGTAAAAGTCCTTTAACATCTTGACCCAGTCGAGCTTTCCTCCGGCCACCTCGTCGAATCGAGCCTCGACGTTCTCAGTAAAATCATAATCAACAATGTAGGAGAAGTGTTTCTTGAGGAAGTCGGTCGTCACCAAAGCAGCTGATGTTGGCAGTAGCTTGTTTTTGTCTGATCCGTAGAGGCGGGATTCTTCTGATTCTGTGATGTCATTAGCGCTTAGCTCAACAATGTGGTGGGTACGGTCAACGCCTTCGATGTCGGCTTTTTCGACATAGCCTCGCGCTTGAATGGTGGAGATTGTCGGTGCATAGGTGCTTGGGCGACCAATACCGAGATCTTCGAGCTTTTTAACGAGACTGGCCTCGGAGTAGCGTGCCGGTGGTCGTGAGAAGGTCTCTTCGGCTACAATACGCTGTTGCGTTAATGTGTCACCAACACTGATGTCAGGCAGGGTAACGTCATCTTTTCCACCGCCGTACACCTTGAGAAATCCATCAAAGCGCAGGACTTCGCCTTTGGCGATGAATACAGCATCTGATGTACCTTCTGGAGATATCGTTACGTTTGTCTTGTCGGCGCGCGCTGGCGCCATCTGGCTCGCCACAGTTCGTTTCCAGATAAGTTCATAGAGCTTACGCTGTTGGTCGTCTTTGCCGGCAGATGGCTGCGCGGCGTCAGTTGGGCGGATGGCTTCGTGAGCTTCCTGGGCAGATGACTGCTTTGTCTTGTAGTGGCGTGATTGGAAGTAGTCAGCGCCGAAGGTCTTGGTGATATAACTCTCGGCAGCATCAAGGGCGGTTTTTGATAGCGTCGTGCTGTCTGTACGCATGTAGGTGATCAGACCACTTTCATATAGCCGCTGAGCCACGGTCATGGTTTGACGGACGCTAAAGCCGAGCCTCCGTGCTGCTTCTTGCTGCAGGCTACTTGTGGTAAACGGTGCTGAGGGGTTGCGGTTGCTGGGCTTCTGCTCAACGGAGGTAACCTGAAACAGGGCGCCGCGTAAGGACTGGAATAGGTCGAGGACTTCTTGCTTCGTTTCTGGCTTATCCTTGAGCTCGGCCTGCAAATCTTCTGCCGGCTTACTCGAGGTCTGGAGAGTAGCCTGTACTTTGAAAGAAGCGGCAGGTGCGTAGACTTGAATCTCACGCTCTCGTTCGGTAATCAGTCGGACGGCAACCGACTGGACGCGACCGGCTGATAGGCCGGGGCGAATTTTTTTCCAGAGGACGGGAGATAGCTGATAACCCACAATTCTATCGAGGACGCGGCGGGCTTGCTGTGCGCTGACGAGCTGTTCGTTCACCGTGCGTGGGTGTTTTATGGCATCCTGGATGGCTGGCTTGGTAATTTCGTGAAAAACGATGCGATTGGTCTTTTTCGGGTCGAGTTTCAGCGCGTGGCACAAATGCCAGGCGATAGCCTCTCCTTCACGGTCTTCATCGCTCGCGAGCCAGACGGTTTTATCTTTGGCGGCTTTACGGAGTTCAGATACGACTTTTTTCTTGTCGCTGGTGATTTCGTACTTTGGCTCGAAGTCATTCTCAATATCGATATTGAGGTTTTTCTTGGGCAGATCACGGATATGTCCGTAACTGCTTTTGACTTCGTAGTCTTTACCGAGGTATTTTTTGATAGTTTCGGCTTTAGCTGGGCTCTCAACGATAACAAGATTTTTTGACATATTGCCTTAGTGTACAGACAACATATATACATCTGCAACTTGTTCTGGTTATTTTAGCCCCCAGTGATCGGCGCCAAGGGCGCGGATCTTACCTGATATTTCCAGCATGGTTATGGTTTGGTTATACTCCTCGGCAGATAAATTGCTGCTCTCGAGCAGCTGTTTCCCGCTGCTGTGACCGGACCGGAGTAGTTCGATGATGGTATTCTCGGCCTCAGTATCACCGATAATCATATGCGTTTGCTGGTTTTGGCTGTCTAATCCGAGCTCATCCGTAATGTCGCTACTATCACGAACGACGCGTGCACCTTGCGCAATAAGATTGTTGGTGCCGTGACTCGTGTAACTGGTGATGTTGCCTGGCACGGCTAGGACGCTTCTCCCCTGCTCCAGTGCAAACCGTGCAGTATGCAGAGTGCCGCTTTTCTGGGCTGCCTCGGTAATCAGCACAGCCTGACTTAGGCCGGCAACAATCCGATTTCGCTCAATAAAGTGGTGGCGCAGTGGCGGCGTGCCAATCGGATATTCGCTCACCACTGCCCCGCCCTGTTGAATGATTTTTTTCGCCACCGTGCGGTGTCTTGCTGGATAAATAACGTCAAGACCACAGGCCATGACGGCGATAGACGGCAGATTTGAGCTGAGCGCAGACTGTTGGGCGACTACATCTACGCCGAGGGCGAGACCACTTACTATGACGATATCACGGTCGCTTATGTCAGAGACGAGCCTCTGCGTCACTTCCCTGCCGTACGGAGTGATTTTGCGTGAACCGACGACGGCAAGCGCTGCGTGGTGAGTGAGGCTATCGAGTGAGCCACGGACGTAGAGCTGTTTTGGCGGGTCCGGGATATGCCGCAGAACCTCGGGAAAGTCAGGAGATTTTAGCGTAAGCTTGTTGACTTTATTCATAAAATATTTTTTTAGTATTGACATAAACAACTTTATTTGCTAAAGTATATTTCTGTAAACGCCAATAAGGTGATTTACGTACCTTATATCCCATTCTAGCAATTATTTGCTAGAACAACATTGTTAGATTGTTTTAGAGCGCGCCTGCACGATACATAATACGTCTTACCCTCCACGTGTATGATTGAGCAAGCAATTCTGTCGAGCGTTTTGGCTCACTTTTCGCTCTAAAACAAACTAACCCCTTTAACGCCCCAGCTCGTGCACTTCGCATGAGTCGGGTGCCAGGAGCCTCTTTGAGGCGCGACTGGCCCAAACAAAATGGTGAGTATACCGTATTCCGCTTTTTGCGGAGGCGCGGGCGATGAGTAAACCTATCGCAATCCGACGCTTCACCGGGGTGGGTTGAAGGGTATATCCGAGGTATTGTCACCTGTTCCGGGCCGTCAATACCTCATGAAACGAGCTTCTAGCGGTGCCCACCCCCTCTAGAAGCTCGTTTTTTGTTTAGAGGACCGTGCGCGTTTCTTTGTTCAGCGGTGCGCCGCTGAAGATGTATTCGGTTAAAAGTGCAGTGACTTCTTGTGTGATGGATGGTAGACCACCCTGCTCTTCTTTATCAAAGCGAGACAATACGAACGCAGAGGTATTTTCAGGCGCCGGGTCCGTGCCCACACCAACGCGCACTCTACCGAAGTCCTCTCCAACGGTACTGATAATGGACTTTATGCCATTATGGCCGGCCGATGATCCGCTGACTTGCGCCCGAATCTGCCCAAACAGGATGTCGATATCGTCATAGACGACAATAATATTAGATGGAGGTATCTTATAGTACTGAGCGGTTCTCTGCACTGCATCACCGCTGTTGTTCATGTAGGTGGTTGGCTTGATGACGACGATGTGGTTGTTCATGAGCTGGTGTGTTGTTATATCTGCTCGCAATTCACTCTTGTGGCTCCATGTGGGAAAGTCGTGCTCGCGCACGAAGTTATCGACACTCGTAAAACCAATGTTGTGGCGTGTATCCTCATATTTTTTATCTGGATTACCCAAACCGACAACCAGAAAGCGGCTATCGCCCATGCCTGTCGTATAGAGGGGGAGGTTGCTGCTTAGCTGAGGTTTTTTCTGTAGTAGGGCCATAGTGTCCTTCTCTGCTCTATTTCTTCTGTTTGGTTTTCCCGTCGAAAAACCAGAAACGAATAGCAACTCCTTCGTAGCCAAAGCGTTCGCGGAACTCCCGCTCCATGAACCGCTTATAGCTCCAGTGCAGTAAGCGGGTCTGTTTGCCGAAAACTTTGAAGTTTGTTGGATTTTCGTCTTCTTGAACCATGTACTGGAGGCGCGGTTGCGAGTTCTTTAGTCCGGCTGGTGGATGCTTTTCACATACTTCTCGTAACCACCGGTTGAGTTCAGGTGTTTTTATGCGTCGCTGTTGCTTGTGGTAAGTCTCTGTTATGAGGCTAAACAATTTGGTGACGTTCTGTCCATCGACGCTGCTGGTGAAGATAAGTGGCGCCCACGGCACAAAGTCAAACTCGTGTTGCAGCCGCCTGGCGATTTCATCGCGGGTGTAGGCATCTTTATCGACACTGTCCCATTTGCTAATAACTAGTATCAGGCCGCGGTTTGCTTCCTTGACCATGCCGGCAATTTTCTGCTCTAAGGCGACTGCTGGTTCGTTGGCGTCAATCACGAGAAGACAGACGTCGGCCGCTTCGATCGCTGCGATGCTGCGCAATACACTGAACTTCTCAACGCCACGCTCGATTTTACCTGGCTTCCTGATGCCAGCGGTATCTGCGATTTCAATTTGTTGCTGTTCGTAGCGCACCAGAGCCTTATTGATATCGCGAGTAGTACCGGCTGCAGCGGCCACGAGCGCCTGCTGTTTTTTTGCCAGAGCGTTGAACAGGCTTGATTTACCAACGTTGGGGCGTCCGATGAGGGAGGCGTGAATTATTTGCTCCGGCTCGCTTGATTGTTTCTTTGGGATCTCCTCCACCAATATATCGAGTAGGTCATCAATACCTGCTTTTTGCGTGGTGCTGGTGAGGATAATCGGCGTGATGCCAAGCGATTGGTATTCCTCTGGCTGTGCTCGCGGTGCTTTGTCTGCTTTGTTGACGACTAGCATGACTGGTTTTTTGCTTTTCAGTGCGGTCTTGGCGACTCGTCGGTCCTCGCTGGTTATTGGCGTATCAGCCTCAATCACCACCCATATGACGTCAGCGCTGTGCGACGCTTCACGAATTTGGTCTTGAATCGTTAGCTCGAATTCGTCTTCGGCGGCTTTCATGCCGGCTGTGTCAATCAGCCAAAAGTGGTGTCCGCGGTGCTCGGTCCTCTCCCATATGGAATCACGCGTGGTTCCTGCCTCGCGCGCAACGATAGTCTGCCGCGACCCAATAATGGTGTTAAACAGGCTAGATTTGCCGACATTGGCACGTCCAACGAGGGCGACAATGGGTAGTCGTTTCTTCATATACTGTGCATTATCCCAAAAAAACGGCTCAGGTACTAATAATCCGTCTGAGAATTATTTTTTCAGCTGTTTGTACGAGCCAAGGGCTATGCCACCAAGTTGGTACGGCCCGAACGAAATGCGGTGGAGTCTGCTGACCCGGTGGCCGAGCGCCGAGAAGGTGCGGCGGATTTGCCGATTACGACCTTCCTGAAGAGTGGCGAGCCACATCTGGCCCGCCTTATCGAGCTGCTTTAACTCAAAAGAGCTAGGCCGGGTATCGCCAATATCAACACCGGATGTGGCGATACGTTTCTTTTCAGTGGGCTGTAGTGGCTGATCGATATGAACGCGGTAGACTTTCTGTTTATGAAAGCTGGGATGAGTAAGCTGATGCGCAAGCGAGCCATCATCAGTCAGCAGAAGTAGGCCAGAGCTGGCTTTATCGAGGCGTCCGGCAGGCTTTAGGTGGTGAAGATTTTTTGGTAAGAGGTCATAGATAGTCTTACTGCCCTGTCCCTGGCGTGAGCAGACGTAGCCAACGGGCTTATGGAGCGCAATCAGATGCGATTGCTCTTTGATGGTAATGATATTGCCATCAAGCTGCACTGTATCACCAGAAGAAACTGTTTGGCCAAGTTTTGCTAACGTGTCATTGATTCTAACGGCACCGTTTTCAATGCGCGTGTCTGCGGCTCGCCTGCTGATTCCCGTTGCCTTGGCGATGTAACTGTTAATACGCATATAGACCTAGCATAGCAGAGCCAGTATTTCGAATAGCTATCCCGGCCCTCTAAAGCGCGATATTGCTTGGGTCGTCGTCGGAAGGAGCTTCTGTATTGGCTTGTTGCGGGGGCTGTTGTTGAGGTTGCTGTGCTTGTTGTTGTCCACCAGGCTGAATGACATTGCCTGGGTTTGTCGCACTTGGGGCTTCGTTCGGGTTCGCAGGCGTTGTTGTCTGTCCATTTGGCGAGACGACTGTTGAGGCAGGAGGTGCGCCTTGCGGTGCGCCGTATGCTTCTTCTTGTTCTTGTGAGGCGAGCGTGTTGATGTCTTGTTTATTGGGTTGTTCATTGGCAGGTAAAGGTTGAATGATACGTTGTCCACCGGCTGCGCTCGGCGTATTGCTTTGCTCAGGAGCAGGTTTGGCGGGCTCAGGCTGAGGCTGGGCTGTTGATTGAGGGGCTGCTGCTGGGGGTGCTGGCTGTTGTGCAGCAGGAGGCACCGTTGGGCTTGGAGCTGGTGGTGTTTGGGCATTGTTTTGACTTGGCTGATTATCGTCTTGAGGGGCCTGCTTGACTTCAAGGGTCGGAGTCGAAGCAGTTGCGTTCGATAGAGTGACACCGCTTCCTTGATCAAGGGCTGCCTCAGGTTGATTAGCTTGCTGTTGCTGAGGCTGTGCGTCAGGCTTTTCTGTCTCGGCTGGCTCATTGCTTTGCAGCTGGTTTTTGACAAAGTCATCAATTTTCGCATCAACAGCAGCTTCTTCTTCAGCTGTTGATTGCGCCTGGTCGCCAAGGTTGGACGGCTGGCTTGGTGTCGGTGCAGGTTGTTGCGGCTGCGCCGTAGTCTGGACGGGCGCTTGCGTTACTTGATCGGCTGGCTGGCTTGGCTGCGCTGCTGGCGCCTGCATCTCTTGGTCGGGGGGAGTTTGCGGCTGCGGTGTTGTTGGGGCTGCGGGCGCGGCAGGCTGTTGGCTTGGCGTGGTTTCTGACGACTGTTGTGGCGTCGAGTTAGCGTCTGTGTTCACTTCTGGCATAACGGGTGCCGGCGGCTGCGGTGGTGTTGGGGCTGCGGGCGCGGCTGGCTGCGATGGAGCTGGAGCTGGGTTCGGCTGCGGTGTCTGTGGTTGGTTTTCTGTGTTCTGGTCTTGCACAGTTGGTTCCTTTGTTGTTTGTTCTTCAGTCTTTTGCTGTGTTGATTGGCTTCTGTCGGGCTCGATAGTTTGGGGGTTGTTTTGAGCTTCATTAGTTTCCGCTGGTTCAGCTGGTTCGCTTTCTTCGGGTGCTGGATCAGAGTTAGCGCCTGCTGGTGTTCCGTTCAGTAATTCACCAGCTACTCGAGCGACATCTTCCAGCGTCACTTGCGACTTTACAAGGTACTTATCCGCGCCAAGCTTGTCGGCTCGCTCTTTATCCTCTGCTTGGGATAGAGCAGTCATCATGACAACCTTGGTGTTTTCAACTCCAGGTGTGGTGCGGAGGATATCGAGCATGTCAAAGCCACTGATTTTTGGCATCATGACATCAGATATGATGAGGTCGGGCTTTTCCTTGGTAGCGAGAGCTAGTGCTTCCTCACCATCTTGCGCCGAAATAACCTGATAGCCTTCAGCCAACAAACGAGCTTCATAGATTTCTCGTAGGTTATTGTCGTCCTCGACGAGCATTATTTTTGACATGTCAGTGATCGCTCCTTCATTGCTGATAGTATACCGCTTATGTTACTGCTATTGTACCATGATTATTTCGTGTGTCAGCCCTTCGTTTAAAAGGAGGCTGCTTCGGCTTTTTGAGCGCTTGTGGCTTCCTGTGATGATATGCGCGGCAAGTTGATATAGAAAGTACTTCCCTTGCCCACTTCGCTTTCTACCCATATGCGGCCGTTGTAGAGCTCAATAATTTTTCGACAAATGAATAGCCCAAGGCCGGTGCCACCGATTGTACGCGTGGCAGAGTTGTCGACGCGGTAAAACTTTTGGAAAAGGTGCGGTACGTCTTCGGCTGGTATTCCTGGGCCAGTGTCTTGAATAAAGAGCTGGATGACTTCCGCATTTCCCGTCAAACCAATCGAAATTTTACCGCTTTCCGTGTACTTGACTGCGTTATCGAATAAGTTCGTGATAACTTCACTTAATCTATCGGGGTCAGCCATAGTGTAGTAGAGTGGTCGGACGGTTTTGCCTCCAGCTACTGAACCAGTTGATTCGCTGTCGCCTGCAGAACCGACAACGACATCGACCAGAAGGCCCTTCTTCTCGGCTGTAAAGCGCAAGTCCTCAGCCAATTTTTCGATGTAGGCTCCAATCTCAACAACTTGCGGATGGCTAACGAGCCGACCATCTTCAGCCTTAGCGCTGGTGAGCAGATCTTGAAAGAGTTTGCCGAGGTGCTTGGTGCTGGAGTAGGCCTTCTTGAGATAGCTGCGGGCGCTGGTGTCAATCTTGCTCACCTTGTCGTTGAGGGCAAGAGCGAGGTACCCTTCAATTGCTGCGACCGGAGTACGCATTTCGTGACTAGCCGTACTAATAAAGTCAGCTCGACGGGCCTCTTCTTCTCTGGCGGCGCTGACATCACGAACCACGGCGACGGCACCTGCCAGCTCATCACTACCCGGCACACTAATGGGAGAGACGGCCATTGAGACGGTTTGTTTTTTTCCGTTTCGTCCGATAAGTTGTGCGATTTTTTCTGTCGATTGGCGTGTGCGTAAAACCTGCACAAAAATGTTGTTTTCCTCAGGTATTTCTTTGCCATCTTCTTCGTATAGTTTTACCACGAGGCGCACGTTAATATTAGCGGCCTCCTGGACAGACCACTCGGTCATAGCGGCAGCGGCCGGGTTGGTAATAGAGATCTTTCCTTGGGTATCAGTGACGATAATTCCATCGGTGATAGATTGGATGAGGACGTCAGAGAGCTGCTGACGGCTCTTCAGTTGTCCTGTTAGGCGTTCAACCTCCACATCGGTGGTATCAATATAGAACTTTCGCCAAACCAGCCAACTTATGAGTGACAGCATGTACGTTCCGCCGAGGACAATTAAGCCATGCCCATCGATGAGTGATTGCAGCTCGTCTGTATCGTTAAAGACAGCCACCCGCAGCAAAACGTAGTAGAAGGTCATAATAAAGCCAGGTATCGCTGCGATTGCTGGCCCAAGTATTCCACCGAGAAGACATATGACCGCCCAGACGATTACCCAATGTGAATACAACCCGCCGCTGGCGTGCATGAGGCTAATCACATTAATAACCAGGACGCCCCCGAGTAGCGAAGGGGCCAGAAGTTTGCTTTTTTGTTCCGCTTTTTTATAGAAAAAAATTCCAAACACAACGGCGATGGTGGCCAGTGCGACATGCAAGGGCGTAATTGCCTGCAGAAGACCCAGAGAGCTTGATATGTCAGGATAAATAAAGAGCGACCCGTAGGCTACGAGGAGTAGTATCTGAATGCCAATGGTGACGTATTTGTATAAATGAAGCCAGCGCTCGCTTGCGATATGCATGGTGTGAACAGCCCACCTGTCGTTATGGTTTGTTAAGCTTAATCATGATTATACGGGAAAAGTCGACAATTTCACATGGTGACACTGGGAAAAATCAGTGTAACTGTGGTAGTATAGACCTCGCCGCAATGGCCTCATCGGCCTCATCGTCTAACGGCTAGGACACCAGGTTCTCATCCTGGCAATCGGGGTTCGATTCCCCGTGAGGTCACCAAGAAAAATACCCCATCGAAAGTTGGGGTATTTTTCTTGGCTGTCCCCCGCGGGAAGCGAACCCAATGCCCGGAGGGCGGGTTCGAAGATCAAGGCCACGCACAGAAGCTCGCTTCGAGCATGGCTGCAGAGCGCATCGACCAAAGGGAGATATTCCCCGTGAGGCCCCAGAGCCGCTGACCACTCCACAGACAAACGAACAAGTAGTTTGTCCTGAGGAGTTTTTCATCTCTCGCGGTGTTGAGCTCGCTCTCTCGCTCAGTCGAAGTATTTTTATACATTTCCTTCGCTCGTCGCGGCTCGCCTTGCGACAAATAAAATCAGCAGCCTCTGGTTAATTTTAATCTCAGACGTCGGTTCGGGTGCCGACGAAGTCACCCGCATCCGCCTGAGGCGGAGAGGATGACACGAGCGTACAAGTCTTCCCCGTGAGGTTTTATGCCTATTGACAGGTAGTGGTTTGAATACATGAAAGCAACTCTCACTATATGACACACCCTTAAATGTTAGATCAGAACTTTCTCTGAATAGGATAGTTTGGTATAACTATGCCCATAAAGATGTCCAACAATAACGGTATAACAAAAATTAAAAGTAAATTACAAAACAAGTGGGCTACGCGTGAATTTAATTTAGCGCAAAAAGATAACATTCCAAAATCAGTAGTTCTTTTTATAATTACTGCTACATACGGATTTATCATAGGTCGTTATCAACCCAGTATGATATGGGTTGTTGGCGGCGCTGAGGGTTATTTAGGGTCATTTTTGGGTTTGATTTTTCAACCCTTATACTTAGGGGTTGTCCTCCAGTCTTTCATCATCAAAAGCATACAATTGCTAATGCCATTCATAATAATTGGCTTTTTATTTAGGGCAAAATGGGTAGCTCTTGTTCCGGTAATTACGTATGAGTTCGTGTCCTCCAGTGGTCTTTTAGAGCCTCTTCAGCAGCATATTAATCTTGATTTCTTTAGGTTTCTTTCACTCTATGCACAGGCACCCCAAGACCGTTTTACAGGTGATAATATAAACCTGTTTCTTGTGCCATTCGCATATATAATGGCGTTTTTATTTGTCCTCGGCGTACGTTATGCCCTCACAATTAATACAAACTTATGGCGCAGCCGGATAGTGGCATCGTTTATATTACTTATCGTTATACCCGTAAGTAGTATCGTCACTATAAATACCATTGGAACGCAGCTGTATCACAGGCAGCAAAGAATAGCTAACACAATATACCTGCCGGATTCTGATGGTATTTTCAGTGACGGTGAATATATCATTTATGCTCCAATGCAGCACGATGCTGGCACGTATCAAAACTATGATCGTATTAGATACGAGTTTCTTTTGCCGCAAGACCGCGAAATCGTATCGCAATGCGGCAGTGAGATAAAAACAACCCAGAGCGGCTACACCTACACTGAGGCAGTAGAAATAAAATATAAAAGCAGTAGTGGGCGCCAGGGACCTCAAGATAAATACAATAACTATACTTATTGTTTTGTTATCGGCTCTTTCAGGTATTTATTAACACGCTCTGATAGATTTGATGGGTCAAATTATTTACAGAGGTACCCTATCACAAAACTACTCGAAGAAATACACGCGGGTACGCCATTAGTATATGGTTGCCTCGACTCTTCAGTTACGAGGAGCACAGTGAGGGCTGACGACTATTGTAATGAGTCTTTGATCCAGAAGGCTGATGCTATGGAGGCATCCGCAAGGCAAAAATGGAAGATAAGGTGTGAAGACCGTCGATATGACAATAATCTAAAGCCTTACTGTAGTAACTTATCTAATTAGCAACAGCGCTTTACTCGTGAGGCCACCGTCTAAACCCGACAGACTATAGTGTGTCGGGTTTATAACAGGGGTATTTTACAGTTTAACGAAACACTCTTTGGCAAGGCTGGCTTCGAGCAATTTTTTACCCACTGGGTGTTTGGATAGAGCGGCTGTTTGGCTGGCGTGAGCCTGTATGGCCGCTCGCTTCTTCTGTTTAATGTTGGCGGGTAGCTCAAAGCAGATATCGACGTCTTTCTCGTCATACAACTCAGGTTGATCGGTAGCGAAGTAGATATCAAATAACTCATCCGCTTGTTTGCCGATTGCCTCATAGTGTTGCTTCGTCTCAACCGTTCCGTAGACCGTGATGGACGGCTGGGCTTGATTGGCTGCCTGCCGCGCCCACTTGGAAATGAGCTTATGATCGCTGTGGCCGGTAATGCCGTGTGGCTCGAACGTCAGAATTGTGTTGGGCGCAAAGGCAAGTATGTGTTGCGTCAGCACTTCGATAGCTTCAGTTTCATCGACCTCTTTGAGATTGTCATCATCATAGTGCAACAAAACACCCGACTCAACACCGACCGCGGTCAGCGCCTCACCGAACTCCGTTTCGCGAATATGGTGCAAGTCTTTACGTGACCAGGTAGCTTCATCTGACGTTTGCCCGGCATCACCCTTCGTCGCGCTGAGTACGCTGACCCGTTGCTCGTTGGTAACTGCGGCTGCCATAATCCCGGCTGAACTCAATGTTTCGTCATCTGGGTGTGCCCAGATGCCCATAATAGCTCCAAGCTGCTTGATATCGTGTGTTGTGCGTATCATCAGCCCCAGTATACGTCCGAAAAGTCCTCAAGCAACATAGAAACATAGAAACATAGAAAAATAATGCAATTACACTTGCCTGATATGTATAGAAGCCTATACTAGGACTATATGAAAATGACACAAATGGCACCAAATGTGTCTATTGATCAGTTCAAGCGTACCAAGATTATCGCAACCGTTGGGCCGTCATCCAATAGCTACGAGACTATTCTTGACTTAATTAAGTCTGGTGCAAACGGTTTGCGGCTCAACTTTAGTCACGGCACCGAAGAGGAACGTGAACAGCAGGTCAAGTGGATACGCAAAGCCTCCAACGAATACGGAAAGCCAGTTGCCATCATTCAGGATCTTCAAGGTCCGAAGATCCGCTTGGGCGATTTTGACGGTGTATTCACCGTACAGGCGGGGCAGAGTATCTCATTCGCGTACAAAGCAGATTACGAGCGAAGCGGTCACTTGCCTTTGCAATATGACCTAAGCAAAAAGGTCAAACGCGGCGAGCGACTATATCTGTATGACGGCAAGGTTCAAACCAAGGTAACCGCTGTGCGCGACGGTGTCGTTCACGTTCGAGCAGAGAATGACGGCATTCTCATTAAGCGCAAAGGTATTAACCTACCTGATACTGACTTTGGTGGCGATATTATCACCAAGAAAGATAAAAAAGACATAAACTTTGGCTCCACAATTGATATCGATTATGTCGCTCTGAGTTTTGTGCAGTCAGCTGCAGACATTCATCAGCTCAGAAAGATGCTGCAAAACCTGGGCAGTAAAGCCAAAATTATTGCCAAAATTGAGACCGGAGCAGCAGTTGATAAGCTTGAAGAAATTGTGCGAGCCAGCGATGCTGTCATGGTAGCCCGAGGTGATCTCGCGATCGAAACTTTACCAGAGTCGGTACCGATTGTGCAGCGAAAAATAATTGGGCTTGGTATACGTTACAGCAAGCCAACTATTGTTGCGACACAGATGCTGGCAACCATGACGGAGATGCCCGACCCAACCCGAGCAGAAGTCTCTGATGTGGCAACGGCGGTTATTGTGGGTGCGGACTGTGTCATGCTCTCTGACGAGACAGCCAGCGGCCAGTATCCTGTAGAGGCCGTTCAGGTCATGAAACGTATCATTCTTTACACACAAGCGAATTCACCGGTAACTCCACACTTTGACCACGATGAAGATCAACGTCGCCAGGCTGCAATCTGCGACGCCGTTATACATCTCGCCGATCAGGTGGGGGCACGGGCAGTTGTGGCAGAAACAAAATCTGGCGCTACGGCACTGCAAATCGCCTCTCGCCGGCCAGCGCAACCAATTTTGGTAGTCACTTCAGCTGTTCGTGTGGCGCAGCAACTGGCCATAATATACGGTGCAAAGTCGTACATTCGCCCTGATGATAAGCACGCTGCACAGAAATTAACTGATTGGCTCCAACACAAACGCGCCCTGAGGAAAGGCGATGTTATTGTGTCGGCGTCTGGCCAGAACCCTGGAGTGGTTGGCACAACGGATACAATTAAAGTACGAGCACTATAAAAGCGAAACGGGTGGGACGGATGGCTTTTCATAAACAAACACTGCGAGATTATGACCTTCACGGCAAGCGTGTTTTGGTGCGGGCCGATTTTAATGTACCGATGAATGATGACGGAAGTGTCCGTGACGATTACCGTATCACACAAGCAATCCCGACACTGCAGTACCTACTCGAGCAAGCTTGCTCGATTGTTATTATTTCTCATCTTGGCCGGCCAAAGGGTCCACAGGATACGGAGTTTTCACTCGAGCCAGCTGCCAAGCGCTTGAGAGAGGCATTTAACCGAGAAGTCAAATTCGCTCACGATACGGTTGGTGATGACGCAAAAGCTCAGGTTGATCAGCTGCAGCCAGGGGATATTCTGGTGCTCGAAAACCTACGTTTTCATCCCGAAGAAAAAGCTAATGATGATGACTTTGCTCAACAGTTAGCTCAGCACGGTGAAGTGTTCGTGCAGGACGGCTTTGGGGTGGTGCACCGGGCGCATGCCTCAACAGATGCAATCACCAGGCATCTACCGAGTGTTGCCGGCCTCTTGCTCGAGAGGGAATACACAACCATAAGTGATGCCATGCACGAGCCTGAACGACCACTCATGGCGATCGTTGGTGGAGCCAAAGTTTCGGATAAGATTGAAGTGCTACACCGGTTTGTTGATACGGCAGATATTGTTGCTGTTGGCGGCGCCATGTCCAACGTGTTTCTCCATATCCATGGCGTGAGTGTCGCCAAAAGTAAATTTGATGCAGCAGACGTGCCTCTCGCTGAAGAGCTATTGCAGCGGGTCGAGCAGAAAAAGCGCGAGACGAACTTCGTGTTTTATGTACCGCAAGACGGCGTTGCCGCGAAGAAAATCGATGTGACAGCCCACACGCGTATTGTCGACTGGAGCTCACACGTTTTTGCCGATATATCTGCCTATCCGAACAAGCCGTCTCGCTCTGCGGTTGAGCTTGAGGATGACGACATGCTGCTCGATATCGGGCCGTACTCGGGCGCCTTTATTGCTGGTGCGATGCAGTTGGCAAAGACAGTCGTATGGAACGGCGCTATGGGCGTCACAGAGGTTAATGGGGTCCAGGGTCCTATTGGCCCGTTTGCCCACGGCACAGAAACGCTGGTCGAAGCCATTAGCGGTCAACGGGGGAACAAGCCCTATTCAATCGTTGGTGGCGGAGACACGGTCGGTTATCTAGAAAGTCTTGGTATGCTCGAGGCCTTTAACCATGTCTCAACAGGCGGTGGCGCCAGCCTCGAGCTAATGAGTGGCAAAGCTTTACCAGGAGTCGAGGCGCTGCGCGACAAGCAATAGCCGGCAATGATACAATAAGCATAAGGATTGTCCTATTTTATGAAACGAACACTCATCGCAGCCAATTGGAAGATGCACCTCAACGCCAGTCAGGCAAGTATGCTGTTGCATCGTCTTCACGAACGTATAAAAATTCACCGAGATATTGAGGTTGTACTGGCTCCTAGCTCTCTACTATTACAACCCTTGAGTACGCAAATAGATCGACGAAAGTTCCGGTTGGCCGCACAGAATGCATATCATAAGGATGAAGGCGCCTTCACGGGCGAAATAAGCTTCACGATGCTCAAAGACCTGGTGCACTACGCTATCATTGGACACTCCGAGCGTCGCATGTATTTTGATGAAGACCTTGAGGTTGTCCGAGATAAGGTCGCCGCCGCGGTCCGTAATGAGATCACGCCTATCTTGTGCGTGGGTGAGACGCACCAGGAGCGAACCGAGGGCGAAACCAAGCAAGTCCTGCACGATCAAGTGACGACAGCTTTGAGTAACTTAACCCCCGAAGAGGTCAAGCACGCTGTCATTGCCTATGAGCCGGTCTGGGCGATTAGCACCTTTGGTGGCGAGGTCGCCAAGCCGGACGATATCCGCGATGCGATTGACTACATTCGGAAGCAAGTCGCTGATTTATACTCCCAAAAAGTGGCTGATGCTATGCGCGTGCTCTATGGCGGCAGTGTTGATGACCATACAGTTGGTGGCTACTTGGCAATAGATGGCTGCGATGGTGTTCTCGTTGGTGGTGCTAGCTTGAATTATCACAAATTTTCAGGAATTGTTGATGTAGCCTATCGACTACAGCATACGGACGGAGCTGAGTCCTAATGGCGACGAAGGATTCCGGTAAAAAGCAGGTCTTTGACGTGTCACACCCGGGTACTTCAGCTCCCAGCGCTACATCAAAACCGGTTATTACTGGCAGCGGTGCAATAATGAAAGACCCGATGGTTCAAGGAAGCTCATCCGATATAGGGTCAGATTCTGATGACAGTAAATCCGAGGTGAGTAAAACCAAGAAGGGTAGGACGCTTCAGCCGCTGCATGAGGACATCAATAGTGAAGATGACGACACAACCAAGGCAGAGAGCGTCAACGTTGCGGTCAAATCCGGCGATTCAACGTCGGCCGAAACAGATGACAAAACAGCTGATTCGTCTAATGATGAAACTCAAACTGCAGTATCCTCCTCAGACCAGGATGCCGATGAACCTGAGGACACGGCAGAGCCAAAGAACGCCATCGTTGATGCAGTGATTGATCAAACAACTGGCGGCAACAACTCCACCAAAAAAATCGGCAGCGATGAAGTCGATAGCTCTATTCAGGAGCATATCCAAAATAAAACGTATTTTGTAAAAATATCTCATGCGAGCAATAGCAACGCACTGTCAGTTTTGGTCATCTTGACACTTCTGCTTGTTATCGCGGGAATTTTTTATATAGCTGATCAACGCGGCATTATTACGCTGCCACTTTAAGGTAATCCGGCGATTTATCACCACCATAAGCGTGATATGTTTGCTACAATGTCGTGGTGTTAGAACAAAAAAGAGACGACCTAAATCCCGAACAAAGACGCGCTGTAGAGACTACCGACGGACCACTGCTGATATTGGCTGGCGCGGGTTCCGGTAAAACCAAAACGCTGACGTACCGTATTGCGCATTTGCTTGAGAGTCATAAAGCTGCACCAGAAAATATCCTGGCAGTGACATTTACCAACAAAGCTGCCGCTGAGATGCGTACGCGTGTGGCGGAGCAACTCTATGGCAGCTCAGACAACTCATTTGCTGCTTCGCGCGGGTTTATGCCGTTTATGGGAACCTTCCACAGTATTTGTGTGCGGATTTTACGAGAAGACGGTGAGCACCTGGGAATACCGAGCAGTTTTGTCATATTCGACGAAACCGATCGTCAGACGGCAATTAAGCGCGCCTCCAAGCAACTGCATATTGACGAGAAAAGTTTTCCAGCACGGGCAATCAGTAACCTGATAAGTTCGGCCAAAAACGAGCTTGTCTCTGCACACGAGTTTACGGGTGCTGGCTCTGGTCCGTTGCACGAAGCCGCCAGCAAGGTGTTTCCGCTGTATCAGCGCGCCCTAAAAGACGCGCGGGCGCTTGATTTTGATGATCTTATTGCACGCACTGTCCAGCTATATCAGCAGCACGATGACGTGCGTAAAAAATGGCAACAGCGCTTTCGCTACATTATGATTGACGAGTATCAGGATACCAACAACGCGCAGTATAAGCTCATTTCGTTGCTGGTAAATGAAGACAAGAATATTGCTGTCGTTGGTGATGATTGGCAGAGCATTTATTCCTGGCGTGGGGCTGATTTCCGCAACATTTTGAACTTCGAGCGAGATTATCCGAAAACTGCCATCATCAAACTAGAGCAAAATTATCGCAGCACCAAAGCAATACTTGATGCCGCCCACTCTGTTATTTCGCATAACAAGCAGCGCTCCAGCAAAGAGCTCTGGACCGAGGCTGGAGCCGGAGCTCCAGTTCAGGTCTTGCAAACCCAAAACGAACGCGCAGAAGCCGAGGCAATTATTCACCGCGTGCAATCGGCGGTCAGTATGGGTGCACGCTCCCACAAAGACTTTGCTGTCCTGTATCGAACCAACGCGCAAAGCCGCTCCATTGAAGAATTATTTATGCGCTACGGCGTGCCGTACCGCATGGTTGGCGGCGTGCGTTTCTATGACCGCAAAGAGATCAAAGACATCTTGGCGTACATTCGCTTGTTGTATCAGCCTGAAGACCGCGTCAGCTTGGAGCGCATTATCAATACGCCGACGCGCGGGGTTGGCGGTACCTCTGTCAGTAAATTCTTTCAGCTCATACAAGAAGTTGGTGGTATTGAGGCTGCTTTTACTGAGCTATCTCGGAGTGAAGACACGTCGCTGACCGCACGAGCGCGCAACAGCCTTCTCCAGCTCCACCAGATCCTGCAAACATTGCGTGACCATAAAGACACGGTGCCGCTTCCCGTCCTGATAGAGAGCCTTGTGAGCAAAATTGACTACATAGATTTTCTCTCTGACGGGTCGGTGCAGGGCGAAGCCCGGGTCGAGAACGTCAAAGAGCTTTTGAGCGTTGCCCAAAGTTATGAATCGCTTGGGCTAGAGACGTTCCTCGAAGAGATTGCTCTGATTAGCGATATTGACAGCGCTGACTTTGGCTCAGACGCAGTAACCTTGATGACGCTGCACGCCGCCAAAGGCCTGGAGTTCCCAGTGGTTTTTATGGTGGGCATGGAAGAGTCAATATTTCCGCATTCGCGCTCGTTATATGACCAACAGCAGATGGAGGAGGAGCGCCGCTTGTGTTACGTCGGCATCACGCGGGCCGAGGAAGAGCTATATCTTCTCCATGCCAATGCGCGTATGCTCTACGGTGGTATGCAGCATAATCCACCGAGCCGATTTTTGGCTGACGTTGATGCCGACGAGCAGCCAGCAAAAAACCTCGAAAGCCTCATGCCCAAGCAGCTCGACGAGCCAACCTACGTTCCCGAAGTCAGCGAAGGTCAGGCCGTCAAGCACGACGTATTTGGCGAAGGTACTATTGTTGAGCTCGACGGCGACGTGGCGACAATCTACTTTAAGGGCAAAGGGCCAAAGAAAATTAACATCAGCTTTGCCCCTATCCAGGTCCTATGAGGCGTTACGCACAGGCAGTGTGGCGCATGTGTGGTTGTGTTGGTTTCTGGTTCATGTGGCCGCTTATTTACGTAGTCATTGGTCGCAGTCAGCGAGCGCGAGTATGTATTCGCTGTGGCGATGAGGTCTTACTGGTTCGACCGTGGCTCAGTAGTGGGGCGTGGCAGTTGCCAGGCGGTGGTCTGATGCGCGCCGAGTCAGCGCTGGATGCTGCTGTGCGTGAGGTGCGTGAAGAGACAGGTATTAGTCTGTCAAAAAGCCAGCTAAAGCAATCAAAAGAGCCAATACCAGTACGCGAGGTAGGCATACCGTTTCGGGCGCATATTTTTCAGGTTATTTTGAGCAAGAAGCCTCGTGTCAAAAAAGCGCCAATCGAGATTGCGGATATTGCTTGGATATCGTTAGATCAGCTAGATGGTATGAAGGTTTCGCCCAGCACCAAGCAGGCCCGTGCGCTCATAGAAATCGCTGACTAAATCTGTTATTATAAGCGCTGGCTTTCTGAGGCGAGTATGTGGAGTAACCGTCTCAGGAAGTTCTCTATATATGAGCAAGTCGCACACCACACGTCGAAAAACCGGCGCATTATTACAGCGTATTCATCAGCATCCGCTTGTACTGCCAGTCACGGTATTTATGCTGTTATTTTTTGCCAGCTTAGGACTTTTTATCACAAGTGGTGCAACTACTCTTGGTGCCAGCGACGCTCGTGTCGTCACTTTATCTATAGATGGGGTGGAGCAGTCGTTGCCAACCCGCGCCCAAACAGTGGAGGATCTCTTGCTGCGTCTTGATGTGCCTATACGTGAAAGCGATGTTATTGAACCGGGCCTGGATACTCCTATTAACAGTAATGACTTTCGGATAAACCTCTACCGTTCGCGTAGTGTCGTGATTGTTGATGGCGAGGATCGGCTGTATGCCGAAACAGCAACTCCCGCACCTCGAGGAGTAGTTGCGGAGGCGGGTATTGAGGTGCACCCTGATGACATAGTGAGCAAAGATACCTCCGAGCCGATTGACGCAATCGACGCCCTTCGGGAAGGGGCTATATCCGAGCGCATTGTCATTGAGCGAGCTACGCCATTACTATTGAATCTATTTGGCGTCGACTACGATATACGGACACACGCCGATACGGTTGAAGAGCTGTTAGCAGAGCGGAATATCACGCTCGCTGAAGCTTCAGTTTTCCCTGAGTCAGACGAACCACTTGAAGCCGACATGGCAGTGTTTGTAACAGACCCCAGTAAAGAAATCGTCATGGAAGAAGAAGCAATAGACCAGCCCATAGAGTACGTTGATGACTACGATATACTCTTGGGCAATTCTGAGGTGCGTGAAGAAGGTCGCTCAGGTCGCCGGGTGGTCGTATATGAAATTTCCCCAGACGATTCACGTACCATCTTAGACGAAGTTATTCTTCAGCAGCCAGTTGCGCAGGTCGTGGCACGTGGCAGAAAGCCGCCAACAGTTGTTGGTGACCGAGCAGAAGTCATGCGCGCAGCGGGTATTAGCCAAAGCGATTTTTATTACGTAGATCTGATTATCCAGAAAGAATCAAGTTGGGGAATCACTGCGCAGAACGCTAGCTCTGGAGCGTATGGGTTATGTCAAGCCTTGCCGGCACAAAAAATGGCGTCTGCTGGCTCGGATTGGTCGTCTAACCCGGTCACGCAGCTCCGGTGGTGTGACTCGTATGCCGCGCAGCGTTACGGTAGCTGGTCAAATGCCTTCGATTTTTGGCAGCGAAATCGCTGGTGGTAGGTCTGTTAGACTAAGAGTATGACGTATACGTTTGACGGATTTAATTATTTGGTTCGGCTTGAAAAAAGCGAACTCATGATGCAGTCGCTCGAACAGCTGGTGCGGGAAGAGAGTATTGCCGGCGCTTGGATAAGCGGGCTCGGTGCAGCACTGTGGTGTGAGCTCGGCTTCTATCACTTGGACGCTCAGGAATACAGCTTCAGGCGGATTGACCCAGCTGCCGGCGCCCTCGAGATAACCAGCCTGCAGGGCAATGTTGCTTGGGTGGACGGGGAACCAAAGCTGCACATTCACGGCTCTTTTTCTGATGAGAATATGCAGGGCTACGGCGGGCACGTCAAAGAGCTGGCTGTTGGTGGCACGTGCGAGGTTTTCTTGCATATGATGCAGGGCAGTCAGCAACTGACGCGAGCGTATGATGAAGAAGTTGGACTGCCGCTCCTGAAACTAGACAATCCGACAGAGTGAGAGTGATACAATAGGTCTGATACATGGAACAGAGACAACAACGCAACGCAACCGCCAAAAAAGTAACAATTTCTGTACTGGTGACCTTGCTGGTGGTTGGCATTGGCGCAGCGGCTTATTTTTTTAATGGCAAGCTCAACGATCTCGAGCAACAGAACGCTGCACTAAATCAAGCGGCAGGCGCAGACACCTCCGAGCGTGACAGCAGCTTGAATGTGGGGCAACCTAATGATGACAACAGCAGTGATCCTGCTGACGCTGACGCCAGCCAAGCGGATCGTGAAATCATAACCGGCCAGGCACGCCAAGAGGCTCCTGGCGAAGACGTATTTGTTGAGTGCTACGTTTTTGGCGACGCGGTAGAGGAAGTTTGGTTGCGTTACGGTAATACACTTGCACCACAAAACCAAACTGCGCGCGACCGTGATGCTATTGGCGAATCCGAGCCTGATCTATACGCCAGCGCGGTTACCTCGATACCTGGTGCTGAACTTGAGCCAGGCGGCATTTATACGTACCGGTGTTTTGGTACGGCCAATGGCGAGACGGTTCGCGGTGGCACCGCCTCATTCACCACGCTGCTTGATCAACCGCAAGTTCAGCAGCCACAGCAGTAAATCATGAACGATGGGGCGCAGTATGCACGCAAGTCACTTGGCCAGCACTGGTTAGATGACGCAGTCAGCCTCGAGTCGATGTGTGCAGCCGCTGATGTTCGTGAGGGCGACACCGTTCTTGAGATTGGCCCAGGCACTGGAGAGCTAACGCGGGTTTTGTTGCAAAAAGGCGCCTCTGTCGTGGCCGTCGAACTTGATGAACGGTTGGCTCATCAGCTTCAGCAGGATTTTGCCAATGCCGCCTTCACGCTCCATACAGAGAGCATACTGACGTTTGACCTGACGCAGCTACCGAAGCCGTATAAGATCGTTGCAAATATTCCATACTATTTGACCAGTAAATTGCTGCGAATCCTCTCCGAATCAACCAATCCACCACAGCAGGCCGCTTTACTCGTGCAAAAGGAGGTGGCTGAGCGCGTAGCAGCAGATCCAGGCTCTCTGTCACTTCTCAGTGTAGCGACGCAGTTCTATTGGGAGGTGTCGCTGAGTGCTGTTGTGCCAGCGCATTTATTTAGGCCGCCACCCAAGGTTGATTCACAAATTTTAACCCTCAAGCGACGCCAAGCGCCACTATTTAAGGTAGATGAGGCGAAGTTCTTCCGTATTGTAAAGGCAGGCTTTTCCGCTCGACGCAAAAAATTGAGCAGCAGTCTAGCAGCAGGGTTACGGCGTGATAAATCGCACATAAAGCAGCTGCTCGGGCAGGCTGGAATTGATCCAGACCGGCGAGCACAAATGCTGTCACTAGAAGAGTGGTACAGCATTTACCAAGTTATCGATTCAACCGAGTAAAAAACGACGTAAACCCCCTTCCCTCGCCCTCATAAAAATACTTGACGTGTTAAGTATATGTGCGTTAACGTAAGAGGAATATGAATCAAGCTAACACACAAAATAACGTATTTGACACAGTACCCTATTTATTGCAACATATATCATCTGTTCTGGACAAGCAGTTCGCAGCAGAACTAGAGGAGAGCGTTGGTATCACGTTGTCGCAACTGCGGGTTATTAACGCGCTGCAACAGCAGCCAAACGCTCAGCAAAATTCAATCGCTGAGTTTCTTGGGCAGAGTGAGTCGGCTGTCAGCCGACAGGTCGCATTACTTGAAGAAGACGGTTATATAATCCGCAAGAAAAACCCCAATGACGGCCGGCAGCGTCTGCTTGTTTTGTGTCCGGCTGCCACGCGAGTGGCTGCGGCTGCCACGCGAGTCCGTCAGTCATGCTATCAGCGCGTCCTGCAAGCGGCACTTGGTCCGCAGTCTGTACGGCGCTTACAAAACGAGTTGAACTTGCTGCATGATAGCCTGTGCAGTAGTTCAGCCTATGGTTGCGACCAGCACACAGAGTAGCTATAGCTCCCCTCCTGCATATGTGCGGTCAGGCTTGACCGAGCCAAATGGATGATTTATGAAAGCAAAAGTGGTATAATACTAGTGTTGCCAGAGAGCAACATTTTTGTGGGGCTGAATTTTAAGCTCGACATTGGTACGTTAACAGTTAGCTCAGCAAGCCGCTTGTCAGCGTTATAGGCACACTATTTTAGATGCAAACGCATTTGATCGCGTAAAGAACGCCGTTGCTAGTGCTTTCGCACTACCTCAGTTTTCTTTCGCAACAGCTCGAGTCTAAGTACTCGTGCCGTCACCCTATTGACGCCAGATAGATTCGCGTGACGCCATATTATCTGGATGCCCGCATGTAACTGATCCGTAGCGTGCGGAAAGCAGTTCGGATCATCTCGTTGAAACTTTTTGTTTGTTTTGATGTTTTCTCGAGTAATACCAAACAAACTAAGCTTGTAGGATAGACTAACTGATCGACTAATGGACCCGGAGGGCGGATCTCCGGCAGCTCCACCAAAGAAAGCGGCCCATTCATTGGGCCGCTTTCGTTGGTGGAAGATAGGCTCTTATTTAACCAAAATCTTTTATTGGTCGGTACTTTTCTTCTAGATATTTGTTTATGTTGGCTTGGT
>CAZGPJ010000001.1:0-36251 GCA_964527485.1 uncultured Candidatus Saccharibacteria bacterium | reverse complement strand
GGGACAACTTGGTATGACCGAGCCTGCACATTACGTAAGATGGCAACGCTGAACTCTCGACCAGGTAAATACCGCTCAATTAAGACGTCGGAACCGTGGTCATGGTGAATGGAGCTGACTTTTTGACGTAATTCAGTAAAAGAACTAACGACTGAGTTTTCGTCAATACCCAATCCTCCGCCGCGGTCGGTCGGTTTTACGAACAAGGGATAACTAAGCTGTATGTCTCGTTCCGTAATCTCTTGGCTGGTCGCTACCCGCACAAAGTCAGCTGTGGCCAAGCCAGCACGTTTTAATTTGGTTTTGGCCAATGCTTTATCGACGTCGAGCTGATGCGCCCGGTGTGACGAACCGGTATGGGCAAGCGCATGGTCTGTCAGATACTGGCTCACCCAAATCTTATCTGTATTGCTTGAATCTGTATCTGAAATAAACGGGATGTACTTCAGGCCCAGAAAAACCAGGTCCGGATCTCTCGCGACTAGTCTTTCGAGATCTGGCAGTGTATCTATCAATGATATGCTCACTTTTTCGTATCGCTGTCGCAATATACGCGCAATTGCCTCGCGTGACGGCTCACTCATTGAGCTTAGGTAGGTTTTCGAAGAGCTGATGATCTCAACTGATCCTGCATGTTTTTTCACAATTTGAGCCAATCTACAGACACTTATCTGCTTTTTTATACGGTGAATATACCTGGTTACTCCAAGGGGCGAAGCGCAACGACTGCTTACGCAGGCATCGAGACACAAGCTGAGTAACTTTTCAAACGAAGAGATATCGGTTACTATTCGCTGATTCTATTATAGCAGTACCCTGATAATTCCTCAACGACGCTGCTTTTCTCGAAGTAAATTGGTGCTTATCATGCAAATGTATCTTTGCTGCCTCACGGCACTACATGCGATCGGTCTCAGTAGGTCAACCATGCGGCGCAATGCGTCGCCTAGCTGAAGACAGCGCTCTCCAACTACGACTCTATGGATTTTGCATTGTGATTTACGGTTTTAGCCACTAGACTAACCACACATATGGATTCTAGTGAGCAGACGCAACGTTTTACCCCCGAGTTTGGTCGTGTCGGGCAAAGGCTGGCAATAAACGAACAGGCTTGGCACGACACAATACAGGTTATTGTCGATGATGCAGCAGAGGAAGGTCTTTTCGACATAGGGGACATGTGTCGATACGTAAGTTCATACAGTGATGCGGAAATCGTCGGCTATATCCTTGCCTCTCGAGATGATGAGGTAACCGTGCTGCAACACGCTGCTTACCGTGGCATGGTATTCGGTCACTTTATACTCGAATCCTTGACCGGCTATTCAGCGCAGCTATCTCTTGAAGACTATTGGCACACGTATGGTTATTACCCGAAATCCCTGATACAACATCGTTTAGTTCACGAGATGAGTGAATATATGGCCCAGTCAGAATCATTCGATCGTTTGCTCGGTCGGTTCATGCCAGAATTATGCCCCCGCGATGGCTCGGAGTATGTCGTCGAAGTTGGAGCAGCACTGATTCTACGGCAAGCTGAATATAAAGAAGCTGTTGACGATGAAGTACGCGCTTTTTCCGATAGCCTCGTTGACTTATAAAAGCAACAGAATGAGCACGGACGCCCCCGCACACTGTGATCTATTAAATCTGCTTAGCCGCGCACTTTAGCCTCGTTTACTGAGTCGCTAAACCCGACATACTATAGTGTGTCGGGTTTAGCGCGAACCTATACGAACTTACGTGGTATTTATCTTGTGCATGTAACCAGACGTATTGACGAATAGAAACGAGGCATATGTATATGGATAAATAAACGCAGTCAGTCAGGCCATTTTATGCCTAGGCTGTCCGTGGGTGCTGCCGATTGCTTCGACGGGCCAAACGTGAACGCTCTTTGTAGGTCAAGCCTCCAAAAATTCCACCGAGCATATCCTCGTGATTCTCTAGGGCATAATCTAAGCACTCCTCTTGTACCGGACAGTCTGCACAAATTGCCTTGGCCTCCTTTATCTGCTCCCGAAAAGTCTGTTCATGCCGCGTAAGCTCAGGAAAAAATATCTCAATATCTTCACCAGTACAGGCAGCTTGCAGCGCCCACTCACCTATTTGGAGTTCACCTCGTAGAATCGGTAACGCCTGTATTTTTTCCGGCATACGTGATGTATGGCCATTTTCGTTACCGTGGACGGTTGAGTGGTGACTCGGTTGTCGATTTATCTCCGGATTTGTCATCTACATAATTCCTCTTGGTTCGTCTATTTGTGCCAGTATACACTGGTTTAGTCAATCCTTGATTATTTACTTCACATCAGTTTGTTGTATAATATATGAATGGAAAGATTGCGTCATCTAGAAGAAAAACGTCAGTCAACACGCGATATCGAATTGTACACGGGTATTGACTTTGATTATGACGGCGAGGTTGTAGGCATCATTGCCGATACCCTCCGCGACCAAGGCATCTACCACGAAAAACTTATACTGAGCGGTCATAGCCTAGGCACTACTGCAGCCGGTACACCGCGAGCATACATCTTTGCACAATCATTTGCCGAATATCGCTACCATCAAGAATTTGGCCCCATTGACCCGCTGCAGGCTGCAATTGACAATGCACTTGTCGAAGGCGGGCTTCCAGCTATCAGCATTTACGATGGCAGTCAGCTTGAGCGTGATCCTCAGATTTCAGATAAATACCATAGTGTGAATAATCAAGATGTCGAGCACGTTAAAGTTGCGCGGTTTATCATACATTGAGGACAAAAACGCTACAGAAGATTGTAGTAGGAACCGACAGTCGTCTCTGCGTCAGTTTCCGGATGGATGCACGTATAGCTCACTAAGGCATTCTGGATAAGCTGCGTGTCAAAGGAGTCACATCCTGTATTGCCCGGCCCGAAGCGAAAAGGCTCCCAGTCTTGTTGCTCAAATCGCACAAAGGTAATACCAACAGCAGCCGTTGAGCCAACACTCCCTAATACGCCCTCTTTGTATTCGTAGCCATCAATTGGCGACAGCCGTGTCCCGCTATCAAGTATAAGTATGGCAGTATTATATTCGGCTCCTTCGGTTGGATCATTATCGCTCATGGCCGCAGTGTAAAACTCGTTTAACGTTGCTGCAGTGTATCGAACTTCGCTTTCGTCAGCGCACATCTTTTTCACATAACCATAATTATTCTCTGGCACAGTTTCAGTTCCTGTATTTGCACCACTCAGTGAAGCTGATGGGGCAACCTGGATAGTACAATAAATACTGGCGTTACGGTAACGTCGTATTCCGTAAATATCATCATTGGCTGATATTTCAGGTTTTTCTGGTGTATACGACTCGAATGATTCATCGAGTAATTTATCCTTCAATTCATCTGCAATATCGTGTTCATTAATTTGGGCGGAGCTGTCAACTTTTACAATGTTCGCCTGGTAAAGTGTCTCTGGAATTGGGTCAATAGGGACAAAATGTCCAATAGCATCAGAGAAAAAAACTATGTATTGCTGTCGTTCGATCGAGCCCTCATAGGGTACTTCCTGTAGTTTAACCTGTTCTAGTGCCGATACTGGACTTGAAGTACTCCGGGCATCATCTTGGGTTGCTAATGGAGTAGAAGAATTTTCAGCATAGTTCAATAAGTAGAACAGTGCTCCGGCGAGGACTACCACCATCAGGGCCAAACCTATACGTATTGTGTGGCGATCTTTTCGTGTATATTCGCTTTTTGGCCGGCCAGAGTTCTCCGTCTCTTTTTTGCCTAAATCGACTTCTTTGATTTCTTGCACTGTATCTTCCGCTGTTGGTTTGTCCATAGATATCTCGCTTAGTTATTACGCTTAATATACGCGGAATTGGGTGAATGAACAACCAACGAACGATAACGACAAAGCGTTTTTAGTGCTGGTATACTGGTCCCAGTAACAGGAGTGACGTATATGAACATACCGCAGGCTACCATGACTATATTAATTGGTGGATTGGCCGGCTGGATCGCCTCACTGCTCATCGGTGGTGGCAAAAAAAATGGAATACTGCTATATATTCTTATTGGCATTATTGGTGCCTACATTGGTAATTTTGTTTTTGATTATCTGGACATTTCAACCACTGATGGCTTCACTGGTAATCTTATTGTTGCAACATCAGGCGCTGCTCTTCTGCTTATTGTGTTTAGGGTGTTGCAAAAATAATGATTACCTTCACATCTCGACTAGAGCGCGCAATCCGGGTGGCTGCAACAGCCCATCGCCATCACATGCGCAAGGTCAGCACCACTCCCTATATTATCCACCCTTATTCTGTCATGCTACTTGCTAGCAGCGATACGGACGACGAAGATACACTCATTGCCTGCTTGTTTCACGATATATTGGAGGATGTGCCTGAGCATTATTCGCGTCAAACCATGTTTAATGAATTTGGCGGGCGCGTCACACGTATAGTCGAAGATGTCAGCAAAAACGACCACATTACCGATTGGCGTCAAAGAAATGAAGCCTATCTGGATCACTTATCGAACGCAGCCTGTGATGAAGCTGTGCTTGTCAGTCTCGCCGACAAGACGCACAACCTACTTTCAACGCTGCATGATTTTGATGAGATTGGCCCAGCCGTGTGGGACCGATTCAACTCAGATCGTACACAACAACTGTGGTGGTACCAATCAGTGCAAGCTATTACGCAGCAGCGCCAACCGGATCTTTCGCTGCATACTCGATATACGGACTACGTAAACAGACTCGAGCGGATAATAGACCCCGCACCAGAGGATGAGTAGTTCTATGGAAAAGCAGCCACTTGCAGAGCGAATGCGTCCGCAGAAAATTACAGACGTTATTGGTCAAGAGCACATACTTGGAAAGAACAAAATACTACGTAAGCTGATTGAAAACAAAGAGCTCACGAGCCTCATCTTTTGGGGGCCACCCGGAAGTGGCAAAACCACACTTGCGCGTATTATCGCTCAAGAGACGGGAGCGGAGTTTATTGAGCTAAGTGCTGTCACAGCTGGCAAAGCAGACGTCGTCAAAGTTATTAAACACGCCAAAGGCAATAAGCGTCTCGCGCAAGATACAGTGTTGTTTATTGATGAAATCCATCGGTTCAACAAAGCCCAGCAAGATGCGTTTCTGCCACATGTTGAAGACGGCACACTTATCCTGATTGGTGCAACGACCGAAAACCCAAGCTTTGAAGTTATCAGCCCGTTGCTCAGTCGTAGCCGGGTTCTCGTGCTTGAGCCATTAAGCAAGTCGGCTCTCCGCTCTCTCATGAAGCGGGCCATGAAACGCGTGTATTCACATTCATCAATTACATCGAAGGCAATCGACATACTCGTTGAATCTTCGGCGGGTGATGCGCGCGTAGCACTCGGTAACCTTGAATTAGCCTACACGCTCAAGAAAGATCACAAAATTACACCTGATGATGTAGTAGCCGCGTCTCAAAAACAACTGCCCGCGTACGATAAAACTGGAGAAAATCACTACAACATTATTAGCGCATTCATAAAATCAATGCGTGGCGGTGATGCCAATGCCACCTACTACTATCTCGCTCGGATGCTGCAGGCGGGCGAAGACCCGAAATTTATCGCTCGCCGCATGGTCATATTCGCAAGTGAGGACGTTGGTATCGCCGCGTCAAGCGCCCTCAACCTAGCGGTAAGTACCTTTTCTGCGGTTGAACGTATCGGTATGCCCGAATGTCAGTACAATTTATTTCATTGTGCGCTGGTTTTGGCAAAGTGTAAAAAATCCCGTGTCGTCACAGACGCTATGCACCAAGCCCAGACTACCGCAGAAGCTAACCACAATGCACCTGTTCCGAACCATGTCCGGAACGCACCGACTAAACTGATGAAAGATCTCGGCTATGGCCAAGGCTATTCGTGGAAGGCTGGCTTCCAGCCAGAAGAAGGCTTCTTGCCTGAAAACTTACGAGATGCAGACTTTTTTACTCCAACCGACACTGAATAGACTAGCTTCGTCTTCCCTGTTTCGACAACGTACCGTATAATTCCACTGGTATGCTGGAGAAACTAAGTACACTCACTCTCGGGAGATATCGCCCTTCGCTCTTGATATGGCTACTCGTCCTGCTCGTTGGGGCGTTCAGCTATACAACTTTACTCGATCGTGAGGGATTTCCACCAGTTGAGGTACCGTTTGCCGTAACGTCAGGTACCTATTTTGTCGATGACGCTGAAACGGTTGACGAGACCGTCGTCGACACACTGAGTCAACAGGTCAGTTCATTAGATGAAGTCGTGCGCGTTCAATCGACGGCTCGGCCAAATAGTTTCACTATCATATCTGAATTTTCAGGAGAGACAACATCTCGTGCTGGAGCTGAGCAAATCCAGGACTCCTTACAAAAACTTGATGAGGCATTACCTTCTTCGGTTTCGTATTCGGTTGATCCAATATCGGCGACACAGTTCAATAACGAATACGATTTACTCGTATCCGTCTTTGCGCCAGATGCTGAAGACCTGCCTTCTCTATATGACCTAGAGCAAAGCGCTGCGGCACTTGCAATCGAGCTCGAGCAAGATGCAAATGTGCAGCGAGCAGAAGTTGAAAGCCAATTTGTCGAGGTACAAATAGAAGAATCCGGGCAGACACAACAAAGACAAACACGTTTTAGCTGGTACGGCGAAGCTCACGACGGCCAATTTGTCGCCTATGAAAGTGTCGTTGTTGGCGTCATAGCTGCCGATGGAGCAGACGAGATTGAGCTCGATGAAACCGTAAGCGATATGACCAATGCCTGGGATGACGATGGCGTTGAAGCACGCATTTCTGCTAGCTTTGCGGACGGAATCCGCACGCAGATCGCCTCTCTCCAAGAGAATGTCATTACTGGTCTTATTGCCGTACTCGTGGTCGTTGGCTTTATTATCAGCTGGCGAGCGGCACTTGTTATTGCTCTTTTTATACCGACAGTGCTTAGCGCAACCCTCATCGGTATTTACTTGAGCGGCAACACACTAAACACCATAGTCTTGTTTGCTCTTGTGTTGGTGCTTGGTCTCATTGTTGATAATGCAATCGTCGTAACAGAAGCACTAGAGGCAGGCCGTGGTTCGCGTTCGCGCCGAGACAAGCATGTCCGTGAAGCCATCTCACGGGTTGGGCTTGCAGTTGCTGCTGGCACCCTGACGACAGTCCTCGTTTTTGGACCGATATTGTTTGTGAGCGGAATACTCGGAGACTTCATCCGTATCCTCCCTACAACAGTCATCACCGCGCTGCTGCTATCCTTAGTCGTATCTATTGTCTATATACCCTTCTTTGCCAGCTCACTACTTGGGCAAAAAAGTCATCGTTCAAAGTTACGACAAAGCATCCTTCACTCTATCGAAAATTTCTGTTTATTCCTGCCGCGGAAACTGACCGTAACGAAAAGTCTGAGGCGTCGAGCTGGCATAGGAATAAGTATGGTACTCGTAAGCCTTGTCGGCATCGGCTATGGTCTATTTTTATTAAGCCAACTGCCCTTTAATATTTTTCCACCATCTGACGATTCAGACTCATTGCGCATTGATGCCTCATTTGACAGTTCGGTCACAATCGATGAAGCGCAAGAGTTAACGGCAACGATGAATCAGACTATAGGGGGCGTCCTTTCTGAAGATATCCGTCGTATCAGCTACCCGCAGGCATCAGATAGGGGTGCGACTGCTCAGATTGAGCTGGCGCCCTTCACAGAACGCTCAACTTCATCACGCAGCTACGTTGAGCAGCTAGATACTGCCTTGTCTGAGGTGCCCAACGCCGATGTTTCTGTGCGACAAGTCGATGCCGGGCCACCGCCCGAGTCCTTCCCGTTTGCTCTGCAGGTGTACGGTGAGGATGCGCAAAATAGTTTGGCCTTTGCGCGTGAGGTAAGCACTTTTCTCCGCGAAGAGCCAGTCAGTCGCCCCGACGGCTCAATTGTCCCTATCGAAGAAGTTCGTATCACCGATGATCTGTCTGTGATTCGTCGTGACGAAGGGCGTCGTTATATTGAAATTAGCGCCCGCTTTCAAGCCGAAGATGTATCAGGAGCCCTTGCGGCAACGAAGACGGCAATTGAGCAACAATATGACGACCAAGCGTTAGCATCATTTGACCTATCGAGCGATGATATAACGTTTGATTTTGGCCAGGAATCAGAGAATGAGGAATCGTTTGCATCCGCACAGTTTGCTTTTCTACTCGCAGTTGGCCTTATGTATTTACTGCTTGTCTTGCAATTTAACTCCTTTTCTCAACCGCTTCTCATCCTGCTGGCTGTCCCCTTCGGCTTACTGGGAGTGAGTATTGGCCTGCACATCTACGATCATGCCTTGAGCTTCTTCGTGCTTATTGGCCTGATCGGTCTCGTGGGCATAGTTGTCAATAATGCCATCTTGCTAACTGACTTTGCTAACCAGCAGCGACGCAAGGGACTAGCGGCCGATAAAGCAATTACGACTTCTTTGCAGCAACGATTGCGCCCAATCATCACGACGACACTGACTACAATCGGTGCGCTCTCTCCACTTGCTCTATCTGACCCATTCTGGGAACCGCTTGCAATTACGATAATCTTTGGGCTACTGTCCAGCACTCTGCTCGTTATCTTCTGTTTTCCATACTACTACTTAGCTATTGAATTTGTTCGAGACAAAAAGAACAAACGATGGCCAGCGCTAAAATAAACACTATGCACGAAGATGCAGAGCCTTCCTCATCTTCCCTTTTAAGTAACTAATTGGGCCACGAGGAATAGGTATATGGTAGTGATAGAATAGCCGCACATGATGTGGGTGAGATATAGCGACACCACCAATGATAATGAGTGCACCAATGAGTGCTGTGATCTCGAGGCGCTCACCGAGCACCAGAGCCGCGAGCAGAGCTCCGGTTAGAGGGTCAAGGTAAAACAACGGAGCAGCTTGCTCAGCCTTCATGTGACGCAAAGCCCGGTAGTATATCGTATTGGCAATAACTCCAGTAACGAGCACACCGTAGAGCACCATCAGCCACGCGACAGGCTCACCCTCGAGCATAATTGATGGATCGCGAAACATGACAACAAATGCCAGCAAGCCAATACCCGCAACAAAGAAGCGACAGCTGATGATTTGATTCGGCGTTAACCACGTCAGTAAATACTTTGCATGGATGATTGCGGCTGAGATACTCATAAATGCGCCGAGCAGCAAGAGGTCACCAGTTTGTAGGCTGCTCCCAAAAAACAGAGGAAGCCCAACAAGAACTATACTGCCGAGCAGTGCAACAATGCCGCCGAGCATCACACGACGAATATACGGTTCATGCAGCAAAAATACGGAAAACACATAAATGAAAACCGGTATTGTCAGGCCGAGGACTGAAGCCTTCAAGGCACCGGACTGCTCGACTCCCGGTGCATATAAAAGCATTCCAAGAAGAAGAATACCGCCACTCAGAAGGACATGCAAAAAGACCTTCGTATCTCGCAAGAAGGTGAATCCTTTCAGGAATAAAAGAAGCACGAGCCCCGAACCAAGCATACGAAACGTCACGTACACGAGTGGGTCCAGTGATTCTGAGGCAACCTTCAGCGCGACAGCGTTAGAGCCAAATAGCATTGTGGCTAGGATAGCAAGCGCAAATGGCCCGAGCGGAGGTAAGCGTCTTTTTTTCATCATACCTTGGTATGCTATCACATAAAAATAACCACTTGCATTTTATATTTATTGGTGTATAACAGATGGTAAGTACCTTGAAATGTTGGCAGAATTGTGCAACCAAAGCGATCACGAGGAACCGAGAAGAGCTCCTTGGAACCAAGGACGTGAGGAAGCATTATGGATGGCTACGAAAACGAGCAAAAGAAAAACTTTCTCGCAAATCGATACACGTCTAAGTGGAGCGTCACGGCGTAAACCACGCGGTTGGTCGATCACACATAAGTAGCTAGACCCGAGAAAAAGTGATAAAAAGCTTTGTCTGATTCTGCCAGCATTCGAAGGTATTTTTTATTTTGAATGATGAAGGGCGACAATTGCAGCATTTTTGCTAACATTGCTGAGATCTGGATCTACCTGAAGATGTCCGGAACCGTCAACTTCATAAAATACGCTTGAAAGTGGCACACCGCGTGCCTGGTATGGATTGTCGGCAACTAGTGAAGCAAAAGACGGATATCTCCGCCTATTGCAGGAAGAAGATATTTGAGAGTTCATACGTTGTTGCTGCTCGTAAAAAAAGTTTGCTACCTGGATATGCTCGGCATCTGTAATGTCAGGAGAAGTTACGTAATCAATTTCTGAGCTTATCATCTCGCCTTCTGTAGGATGAAATACTGTTCGCTGAAGAGCAACTGATCCGACGCCGATAATGATACTCCTGTTCATTTCGTATATGAGTGACGGACGAAATAGCTCTTGTGTATGAGCGCGCCGTACGTCTGGCATGGAGCTGAATAATCCAAGATAGCGCTGGACTGTAGGAGACCTGCTGGCCATGTCGTCATATCGACGAAGCTCATCGATGAACTGATACGCGCGCTCTATGTCAGTTTGCTTTTCGCATGAGTAGACGTGTAGCTCTCGCTGTGGCATAGACACAGTATAGCAATATGTGTCACACCTCGGCCTAACAGCGGTTAATCTACTGTATGTCCCTCTTTTTCCACAAGCGGATATCAGGGCAGTCTTTTATCAGTTGTGCTAACGCTTTATACGTCCTATACTGACAAGTGAATATAAAGAACGCTTGAAAAAGTAGGTTATGAAAGTACTAATGCTCGGGTGGGAGCTCCCCCCTCATAATAGCGGCGGACTCGGTGTGGCATGTTACCAACTATGCAAAGCGCTCGCCTCGAATAACCAGGTAGACATCGAGTTCGTGCTTCCCTACGTTGCAGGTCATAGCGCAGATTTTATGAAGATTACGGCCGCCCATCCCGCAGATGTTGTTGAGGTCATACCACCAACGCGAGCATATGACAGTTATGCATACCGTAAGACAGATGGCTCTATAGAAACAATCTCTATTTATGATCAGCAAACCCTGTACGAGACAAATGTTGCAAAACTCGCCGAAGATGCGACCTTCGACGTTATTCACGCTCATGACTGGCTGACGTTCCGGGCCGGTGTACGCGCCAAGCAAGCCTCCGGAAGGCCCCTCATTCTTCATGTCCACTCTATCGAGCGAGACAGAGCTGGCGGAACCGACGGAAATCCGTTGGTACGAGAAATTGAAGGACTGTCAATGCTGCTAGCCGACCGTGTTATCGCGGTGAGCAATCACACAAAAAAAGCTATCGTAGACGACTACGCCATTCCCGCAGATAAGATTGATGTCATACATAACAGCATGGATGTCGAGACTATGGAGCCACTGTCTGGAGACACCTCGTACACCTACATCCAAGAAATGAAAAAACAGGGCTATCGTGTCATCGTGAACATCGGTCGGATTACCGTACAAAAGGGTCTGACCAACTTACTCTACGCCGTCAAAAAAGTCGTCGACAAAAACCCGAAGTCCCTGCTTCTGCTTGTCGGTAGCGGTGATCAGGAGCGCGAACTCATTGAGCTAGCTGCACAGCTCGGTATTAGCCGAAATGTCATTTTCACTGGTTTCCAGCGCGGTAAACGGTGGCGTGACGCCTATGCCATTGGGGACATCTTTGTCATGCCGTCTGTATCGGAACCCTTTGGGCTTACCCCGCTTGAAGCAGCTGGCTACGGCACGCCTTCTTTGATAAGCAAGCAGTCTGGAGTTGCCGAGATATTGCGTAATTGCCTCAAAGTAGACTACTGGGATGTTGATGAAATGGCCAATCAGATAACATCAGTTATGCAGAACGACACGTTACGCGATGAGCTGCACGCGCGTGTTTTCGAAGAATACCAGCAACTAAACTGGTCGAAAGCTGCACAAACACTGGCGCACATGTATAGCGCGCACACACGAAAGGCCCTGGTATGAGCAAAGCAATTGTCCTTTATATGCACGTACACCAACCGTATCGTATTCGCCACTATACAATTTTTGACGCGGGCCATAACCACGCCTATTTTGACGCTGAGTACGACGACCGAACAAGCAACGAAAGAATCATCCATAAAGTTGCCCAAAAATCCTACATTCCGACCAACCGGGTCCTGAAAAAACTACTTGATGAAAACCCACAATTTAAACTTAGCCTGTCCATCACAGGCACGTTGCTTGATCAGCTACAGCAGTGGGCGCCAGAGGCTCTGGAGTCCTTCCAGGATCTGGTGCGGACTGGTCGTGTAGAGATTGTTGGTGAAACGTATCACCACAGCCTCGCATTTTTTTATTCCCGAGCCGAGTTCGCAACACAAGTGCAAATGCATCGCGAAAAAATTGAAGATTTGTTCTGGCAAACACCCACCGCCTTTCGTAATACTGAACTCGCCTACAATAACGAACTCGCTCGCTGGGCAGACGCCGCTGGCTATAAAGCCGTACTGGCTGAGGGCTGGGACCCCATTCTTGGGTGGCGAAGCCCCAACTACGTTTACCGACCAGTCAATACACAAAACATAAAACTACTTTTGAAAAACTACAAGTTGAGTGACGATATCGCTTTTCGCTTTGGTGATCAGGCATGGTCTGAATGGCCTCTGACGGCTGATAAATTTACAGACTGGCTGGGTCAGTCCTCTGACGCGACTAACTTTAATTTGTTTATGGATTATGAAACCTTCGGAGAACACCAGTGGGATCATACGGGAATTTTTGGTTTTCTCGAGCACTTGCCCAAGGAGTGGCTCCGCCATCCAGATCATACATTTATGACGGTCACTGAAGCCGCCGAATCGCATGCAGCAGTCGATCAGGTCGACGTCGAGCATACGACGACGTGGGCAGACACTGAACGCGATTTGTCTGCGTGGCTCGGCAACCCCATGCAACAGCAAGCCATTCATGGGCTCTACGATCTGCAAACAAAGCTACTAGCTACCAATGATTGGGCCTTGATTGAAGACTGGCGCAAACTGCAAACATCTGATCATTTTTATTACATGTGTACAAAATGGTTCAACGATGGTGACATTCACGCCTACTTTAGCCCCTATGAATCACCCTATGAAGCTTTCATGAATTTTATGAACAGTTACCATGACCTGCGTTACCGCCTATCACAGCACGGAGTGTCTGTGTGAGTCGGTCCATTATATTGAGCAACGGAAGCCTTGCGGTCGGCCTCAATGAAGACGGATTGGTACAGGACTTCTACTACCCATATGTCGGCCTCGATAACTTAACCAATGCTCGCCTAGGCTGTCACAAAATTGGTATATGGGTCGACGGAGAATTTTCATGGGTTGGACGAGATGCGTGGGCCATAGACGTCGATATAGATGAAAATGCGCTCATAAGCAATGTGATTATGCATAATCAGAATTTGAACGTGAGCCTCTCTATTCGGGATGTTGTCGATCATGAAGATAATATATTTGCTCGCTCCATCACTGTTCACAATCAAGCAGATCATCACCGCGAGATACGTCTGTTCATGCACCAAGTCTTTCAGATTTCACGCGGTGGCCGCGGCGATACAGCACTGTATGTACCTGACGATCATTATATCCTCGATTACAAAGGTCGCTGTAGCCTCCTCATTGCTGGAGCTCACGCTGGTGGCACGAACGCCTCCTTCGACCAGTACGCTGTCGGAAACTTTGGCATCGAAGGCAAAGAAGGCACCTATAAAGATGCCGAAGACGGCGAGCTGTCGGGCAGCGCGGTGGAGCACGGGGGCGTTGACTCGGTAATTCGCTTCACAACTCAAGTCGACCCAGATCAAAAAACCGAATTAGAATATTGGATTGTCGCCTCAGACTCACAATACAAAGCTGAGAAAGTTCATGAAACAGTGAAAGAACGTGGTCTTTCACAGATTTTTCGTGATAATAGATCCTACTGGGCTGACTGGCTGGCTATCAGCGCAAACTCGCTGCATGCGATTGACCCTGAATATAGCTCACAGACAAAAAAATCGTTGATGCTCATCAAAGCCCATATCGATAAACGCGGTGGCGTCATAGCCTCGTGTGACTCATCCATATACAACTACGGGAGAGATTATTATAGCTACGTCTGGCCCCGTGATGGGGCTTATGCGATCTGGCCCCTTATTCGACTCGGTCACTATGCGGAGGCCAAAGCATTTTTTGGCTTCTGCCGCGATATTATCACCGATGAGGGCTACCTCATGCACAAATATCAACCAGATAAAGCCATAGGCAGTACGTGGCACCCGCTACTACTAAATAATCATAAAGAGCTAGCCATACAAGAAGACGAAACGGCTATTATTTTGTACATGCTCGGGGAGTACTATCACTACAGCGATGATAGCGATTTCGTGCAAAGCCTGTATGAAGCAATGATTCGCCCCATGGCAAATTTCATGTGCGGCTTCGTCGATCCTGAAACCGGCCTACCGCACGCGAGCTACGATTTGTGGGAAGAAAAATTCCTGACGAACACCTATTCTGTTGCGGTGGTCTATCAGGCACTTCTCGTTGCGGCCGATTTTGCCGAGCTGTTCGAATACCCTGACGACAACGTACGCTGGAAAGAAGCAGCTAAGTCACTCCTTGCCGGCAACGAAGTTTTCTTTTCTCACGATCGTCAGTATTACCGCAAAGGCTGCCTCCTCAGTCCCGGGCCAGATAAATCACTCCAATTTGATGATACACTCGACGTCTCCACGATATACGGCGTGATGATGTTTGATTTCTATAAAGACGAGACCTATCTCCATAAAAGTATGGAGGCGGTTGAGCGCTCCTTATTAAACTCTTCCCCGTCAGGTGGCTCACCCCGCTATGAGCATGATCAGTATTTCGCCTGTGACCCGCCGTATATGGGAAACCCCTGGATTATTGCAACACTTTGGATTGCTCAATATTATGTGCGCAACGGCAAAGAAGAAAAAACAAAAGAGCTACTCGACTGGTCACTGACGAAAACTCTGCCTAGTGGCGTGTTCTCTGAGCAAGTGCATCCGGAAACAGCAGAACCTCTTTCAGTAGCCCCGCTTGTATGGAGCCATGCAGAATTTGTGAATACAGTTCTCGACTATACACGCGCGAAGCACGGAAGAAGCCTACATAACTAGGTTATACGTGATTTATTTCTTTGGTTTGACTTCGTTTCGGCCGAGACTCTTCTTTGTTTCGGTGTAGAGCGCGTGTCGCTTCAATACAGGATCATACTTCTTGATGCTGATCTTGTCCGGTGTGTTCATCGTGTTTTTTGTCGTATAATAGTGGCGGTGACCGCTCTCTTCTGAGACCAATCCGATGATTTTTCGCTTGTCGCCTTTTTTTGCCATAATCTATTCCCTTAATTCACCCGTGTCGTCTTGACTATACATAATTACTATTTCAACTGTTCGATCATACCAGAGAACATGGTAATTATCAAGATGCTCTTACCTGACAGGTACGCTTCTTGACAGCATTGGCACGTCTTGTTCTATCTGGAGCCACCTATCGGATTCGAACCGATGACCTACTGTTTACAAAACAGCCGCTCTAACCAGCTGAGCTAAGGTGGCATACTTGGTGCAGGGAGAGGGATTCGAACCCCCGAAGGCTGAGCCAGCTGATTTACAGTCAGCCGTGTTTGACCGCTTCACTATCCCTGCATCACGCACTCTAGTATACCGAAAATGCGTCGTGGAGCCTAGAACGGGATTTGAACCCGTGACCTCATCCTTACCATGGATGCGCTCTACCAACTGAGCTATCTAGGCACGTTTAACCGGGGCAAACCAGTATGTTGAAGTTCGCTGATTGGTGCTTAAAGAACGTGCGATCCACTTGACGACTACCCATGACTGGCGATTGCACCTCAAGAGTGTAGCAAAATACTACGAACTCACACAACTTTTCGTGGACGTTTCACCTTTTGGCGCTCGGGGCGTTTCTTCGAGCGACGCATTTTTTGTAATCGATCTTCGACTTGATCAGCTTCTGCTTGCTGCCCACGCGCTTGATAGGCCTTCATGAGCAACTGCATGCTTTCTCGACTCGGTTCAATCTCAACGGCTTTCTCAAGTTCCTTCACGGCAAGCTTCATGTTGTCGAGCTTTTCCTGAACTTTTGCGTAGGCAATGTGCCGAGCTGCCAAGGTGTCTTCGCGACGTAGGGCATGTTCAAAAGCCACCGCAGCTCGTTCATAGTTTTCTGTTTCGTAATATATCAATCCAAGATTGTGCAGGCTTGAAGCCGTCGGTTCAATGCTGCTCGCTATCTCAAAACAATCAATGGCGTCTTTATACTCTTTTTGCTTTGCATACAGTATCCCAAGCCGGTTATACGCTGCAGCATTGCGCTTGTCGATTTTCAGTATAGTTAGTAAAGCCTTCTCGGCTCGCGCGAACCGATTGTCGCGCATGCCCTGGTGAGCAATATCCCATAATTTGCCCAGACGATCGCCAATCATCTTTGGAATTATGACATTCTCTTCGTCTTTCGGGTTGGCATTCCGTAGGGTTAGTAGCCCAAAACTGAATACAAGTGCAAGTTCTAACATTCAGGTGCCATTCTACTACATTTTCAAAAATAAATCAGTTAAGACAAGTCGGGGCTGCACATTTCTCCGGATGTCTTCTTCAGCTAGTGCCACATGCTTGAGCCGAGTTGTAAGCGTCAGAGACGGGTTAAATAGCAGTTTGTAGTGAAGTATACGTTTCATGCAATAGAGAATATCAGAGAGAGCCTCCTTATCATTTCGGAGAGATTCCACCCTGCACAACTTCTGATAGCGCGAGCTGCCAATGATCTTTTTTGCCGTTTCTATGTGCTGGAGCAATGGGTGATCAGTATCCTGCATCAGGGCGCTCATCAAGCCAATATTGCCGTTGCTCATGTGGTACGCTCGATTCACTTGGTTCGCGTCGTGACCAGAAAATAATTCTTTGGCACTAATAGCTGAAACTGGACGCACAGCAACTGAAGTAACGCGCGACAATACTGTATCTGCGAGCGCCCCCTTATCATGAGCCGTCAACAGAAAAACCGTGTCTTCTGGAGGCTCCTCTAAGGTCTTCAGTAGTGCGTTCTGAGCCTCCTCTCGCAACAAATGCGCATCCTGGATGATGACGACTCGACGGATTGCTCGCCTCCCAGGAACGCGTAGTTTTGTCAGCTCTTTTATATAGCGGATCTGCGCTATGGAGATTGTCTGTCCTTCTGGCTGGATAAGATGGATGTGGTGACTATCTGCAGAATCTTCACCGAGCAGATGCCTGGCGACTTCCGATGCAAGAAATTTTTTGCCGGCGCCTTTATCTCCATGTAGCAACACCGCATGGGGAGTGTGACGCAGCAAAGAGTCTACCTCGCGTTGAGTATGTGGGTTGAGGACACTATTCATGCTGAAACCTTTTGCTCAAATTCTTTTGGCAGTGGAGCAGTCAAACGTTTTGTTTCACCGGGGCGTATCGCAAGCTCTAACTCATGGGCATGCAAATATAGCCGATCGGCTAAATCGCCGCCGTAGAGAAAGTCGCCGACAATTGGGCAGTTCACATAAGCCATGTGTACACGGAGTTGGTGTGTCCGGCCAGTCTTCGGTGCAAGCGATATCATACTGTACTCAGTGTTTGTCTTCATGAGCTGATAGTAGGTTGTCGCCTGCTTTCCCCTGTTGCCAACGCGAAACGTTGCTGGCTTCTTCGGATTTCTCTCAATAGGTACGTCGATATGAGCTGTCTCGCGTTTTGGCACACCGCCAACAACAGCCACGTAGCGCTTCTGTACCTGACGATCGGCAAATTGTTTTTGTAAATGAGTTGTTGCCTGGGTCGTCTTCGCGCAAATCATAACCCCACTTGTTGCCCGATCCAGGCGGTGAACAATACCCCAGCGCACATCAGGCGTTTCAGCTGAGGCCTGAGATCGCTGCCGCAAAAAACTTGCGACGCTGGGCTCTTGTTTGAATTTACTCAAGGCATGACTCAAAACTCCGGCAGGCTTGTTCACAACCAGAACATTGTCATCTTCATAGAGTATGGGAATATCAATATCAGGAACTGTGCCAATTGAAGACATATCATACATAATCTCTACTGTGTCGCCCCAGCGCAATTTATAACCTGACTTTTGCGGCGCACTATTGACGTGTACACTATCTTCTTTGCATAAACTCTGCAAGAAGCTACGACTGATAGCAGGAAAACGTCCTGCAAGAACGTGGTCGAGGCGCTGCTTGTCCTCACGAGGCTCAACGGTGAAACGCATACAACCTTATTCCTGCGGCCGTAGTCCGACTGCTTGCTGGACAGCATACAGGCGTTCGGTCGCTACAGTCCGAACAGACTCTTCCGAGCGTGCGAGTAGTGCCTCTACGTCCTCGCGCTTAACATCGCGCCGATTATTTTGGTGCTCGGACAGAAACTCGCCAACTCGCTCAGCTACTGCCTTTTTTAGTGGTCCATATTGGCTGTTTCCTATAAACTCCTGCGGATCTGCGCCCATACATTGATATATATCGAGTAAATTACTAATCCCTGGGCGCGTATCATAGTCATACTGCACGTCTGCAAAGCTGTCAGTGGTCGCGGACATAATCTTTCTCTTCGCCTCATCTGGGCTGTCCTGAAGAAAAATAACACCCTTGCCTGTTTCGTCACTTTTACTCATCTTTTTCGTTGGGTTAACCAAATCACGTATGCGCAGGCCCTGATCTTTGCCAAAAAATTGGTGCTGTTTTTGCGTCTCGTGGGGTACAACAAAAAGCTCTCGCGCAAATTTGCGGTTCATCCGCTCAGCCACGTCGCGAGTAAACTCAAGGTGCTGCGTTTGGTCGTCGCCAACAGGGACGTACTGGGCGCTGTAGAGTAAAATGTCCGCAGCCATCAGTATAGGATAACTAAACAGTCCGACTGATGCACTGGGGCGTTCGTGTGCAGACTCTTTTGGCAAGGAGGCTTCGTAGCCAACTGGTGACTCATTCCAACTTTCGTCCTGTAGATGCTGATTAGTGATTTGAGCCGATTTGTCTTTAAATTGCGTCATACGGCTCATCTCACCAAAGCGAGTAAAGCAACTCAATATCCACGTTAATTCTGAGTGAGCAGAAATATAACTTTGTCGGTATACATTTATGTCTGAATGATCAACTGGCAAACCAAGTGCAATGTAGGCTGTAATATTGTCAATGATGCCTTGCTGAAGCTCATCGTGATTGACCGGTGTTGTAAAACTATGAAGATCCGGCACAAAAAGATGTAATCGATATTCACCGGCTTTGGTGCGTGCTAGATCGATCAAAGGCAATAGCGCACCGAGGTAATTTCCAAGGTGTAGGTCGTTGTTGGCCCGAAGTCCGGTTAAGATAACTTGTTTATTCATACGTATGCCCCCATTATACCTCACTACGCCAGCTAATCTCTCGCCGTCGGTATTTTTGATTGCACTAGCTCTGCGACTTCGATGAGTTCGTGCGCTAATATATCGCCGATTCGCTGCGCGCGAGCGCTATCAGGTCCGCTCTCAGCCAGCCGCTGCTCTGCTCTATTGTGTGCGATACGCTGGACAATATAGTGCATCAAACGGGGGTCCGCACTAATTGACGTCGTTATGCGCTCATCAACATCCGTCTCAGTCGTGAGTCCGCGCAGCTCAACGTATGATTCATGTTCTACAATATATATCGGTTCATTGGTCATTCTTCATCTCCTTTGTCATGCATTATTTGATCTTTTACCCAATAAAAAACCGCCTTCCGAGAGGCGGTAAAATAATTTTGTGTGTTGTTATGGGTATTTATTCCATAAATAGACCAAACGCACAGCTCCGCCTCATAGAAGGCTTGGTAAACCAAAACTGTTCGTTGATGTACGTATGTATACTCATGTTCGTATCACTATAGCAAGATCTCACGAACTCGGTCAAACTCATTGTCGTATGAACAGATTGTGTGCGCACTAGTAGACTAGCGTTTTGTAAACTGTCGTTGCTTACGTGCACTGCGCAGACCTGGCTTTTTGCGCTCTTTTTCGCGCGGGTCTCGACCGAGAAGGTCGGCGCGCTTCAGGGTGCTCTTCAGGTCAGGATTCATGACAATCAAAGCTTTCGCAATAGCTAACTGTGTTGCCTCGACTTGGCCAGTCATTCCTCCACCTTTTACGACGACACTGAGGTCATACTTCGCGGTTTCAAGGTCGACAACATTAAACGGCATGGCCAATTTGTGAAGCAATGGCTTGCTGTTGCTCAGGTAATCTTTGACTTCTTTACCGTTAATAGTAAAGTTGCCTTTTCCGTTTTGTAGGCGAACACGAGAGGTTGAGCTCTTACGGCGTCCGAGTGCGTAGTGATAGTGTGAATCAGCCATTACTTATTTCCTTTCTTTAGGGACAAAGACACTGGCTTTTGTGCTTCATGAGAATGTGTTGTGCCGTTAAATACCTTTAATCTCTTCATACGTTCATCGCGTAGCTTATTAGCTGGCAGCATTCCACGGACCGCTTTCACGACAGCCTGAGAGGCGTCCTTTTCAAGGACTTGCTCTAGCGTGTTGTCATAGATGCCGCCTGGGTAGCCGCTGTGACGGTGATAGATTTTCTTACGTTTTTTATCACCAGTTACATGTAAGTTGTCGGCATTTGTTACTACCACAAAGTCGCCACAGTCGATGTGCGCTGTGTACTGTGGCTTACCTTTACCCATGAGCAACCCTGCAATCACGGTTGCTAATCTGCCGAGCGAAGCCTCAGATGCATCGACCTGGTGCCAAGCTCGTGTTACGTCGGTTGGTTTTGCGCTATATGTTTTCATACTTATGCCTTTGCTTTCTCGGTAGCTTCTTGCGTGTCTTGTGTCTCCACCGACGCATTTGGTGTGCTGTCTGGGGATGTAACGTCGTCAACAAACGAAATACGTGCGAGCTGTGCATTGTCGCCCCGTCGAACCCGGGTTCGCTCAATCCGCAGGTAGCCACTCTGGCGATCCGTTAGCTGCGGTGCAATCTCATCAACTAATTTATGCATACTTGCGACCGTGTGTAGACGAGATAGTATTAGGCGTCGACTGTGCAGGTCGCCTTTCTTTGCTTTGGTGATTAATTTTTCTGCATACGGACGCAGTTCTTTCGCCTTTGGCAACGTCGTCTCAACAGAACCGTGCTCAATGAGTGAGTCGGCCAAGCTCTTCATCATAGATCGTCGTTGATCAGCCTCTCTATGGAATTTTCTTCCTGTATACCCGTGACGATGCATATTACAGCTCCAACTCCGCCATCTTATCTTTGACTTCTTCCAGCGCTTTATTTCCAAATCCCTTTAGTTCACGAAGCTCGATGTCACTTAGAGAAAATAGATCTTTCAGCGTGTGGACGTCGTTATTAATCAAGGCATTCGTGGTTCGTGCCGATAGATTCAGGTCTTCGATAGAAGTCAGCAGTTCAGCAGGCTCATCGGATTCTGGCTCTTCTTCGATAGTCTGGGCAGTGAGTGGTGCTCCCGCCTCAACTTCAGTTTGCCCGGCAAGTGCTGTATATTGGTTCACCAAGATTGCGGCGGCTTCTTCAAAAGCTTCGCGTGGAGTAATCGTGCCGTCGGTGTCAACAGTTATCAGTACCTTATCGAGGTCGGTAATCTGGCCAACACGCGTATCTTCAACTTTGTAGCGTACTCGCTGGATGGGGCTAAAGGCGGCGTCCAAGGCAATAAGATCTGACTGTTTTCGCTCAGACACCTCTTCGATGGTGCGATAACCACGCCCCGTCTCTACAACAATATCCATTTGCAAAGAGGCTTTATCGTCATCAATTGTAGCGATAATTTGTTCTGGATTCACAACCTCAACGTCGGCGTTGAGCTCAATATCACGGGCGGTTACGGTTCCTGCGCCTTTTTTGGAAATCCGTAGCGTTTGCACGTCGTCGCCATACAACTTAAAGCGAATGCCTTTGAGATGAAGCATGATATCAACGATATCTTCTTTTACTCCTGGTAGAGTAGTAAACTCGTGGGTTGCTCCCTCGACCTTAAAGCCGGTGATAGCTGCTCCAGCAATGCTTGAGAGCAATACCCGTCGAAGCGAGTTGCCAAGCGTCATGCCATAGCCTGTGTGTAGCGGCTCGATAGTAAAGGTAGCGCTGTTGTCGTCGTGTTCCTCGACGTTGACCAGCCCCGGTGTGTGTATAAGATTTGACATAATGTTTCTTCGGCCTCCCTACCGTGAATAATACTCTACAATTAATTGCTCGTGTAAATCTGGCTCCGCATCATCACGTGTGGGTAATCCAGCTACAACTATTTCGAACTTCTTTCGATTAACCTTCAGCCAAGCGGGTGACTCAGACGGTGCGGGGCTCGTATCATCGATTTTTTTGAAGTACTCATTGGTCTGGCTTTTTTTACGAAGAGTCACCTTGTCCTCAGCCTGCAAACGAATTGATGGAATATCAACACGCCGACCGTTTAGCTCAAAGTGACCATGCGTAACCAGTTGACGTGCAGCCCGTCGAGATGGAGCAAATCCAGCTCGATAGACGGCGTTATCAAGACGTTGCTCCAAAAACTGTAGAAGCGTGGCGCCTGATTTTCCTTTGGTCTTTGAGGCTTCCTTCATAAGATTACTGAACTGACGCTCAAGGAGACCATATAGGCGCTTTACTTTCTGCTTTTCACGTAACTGTAGCGCATACTGACTTGGTTTACCGCGTTGGTTACGGCCTTGTTCGCCAGGTACTGTGGCTCGCTTGACGAGCGCTTTGTGAGCCTTTGGGTGCAAAGCATATCCTTCACGCCGACTCATTTTTACAATCGATTGTGTATCTCGTGCCATAATCTAGACCCTTCGTGCCTTTCTTGGTCGACAGCCACCGTGGGCGACACCTGTTACATCTGTAATACTCTCGACGACAATATCGTGGTTCTGCATTGCGCGCACCACGGCTTCGCGTCCGAGGCCAACTCCTTTGACGAAAGCGTCCACCTTCGTCGTGCCGTGTAGCTGCTTAACGGACTCGGCGGCCTTATCGGCAGCTATTTGCGCGGCGTATGCAGTTGATTTTTTGCTGCCACGAAATCCACACGCTCCAGCGCTAGAACTTACCAGCACTCCACCGCTCTTGTCGGTGAAGGTGATAATGGTGTTGTTGAATGTTGCTAAGACATGCAGCTGACCGAACGGGACGGAGCGCTTGGCTTTTTTCCGACGGGCTTTGGCTGGTGCTGGCTTTGCTTTGGTTGATTCACTCATATTATATCTACTTCATTCCTTCCTAGGTCTTGGTGGCCGCTTTCTTTTGTGTTCCACCAACAGCAATTCGTTTACCGCGTCGTGTACGAGCGTTCGTTTTAGTTCGTTGCCCACGACTCGGCAAGTTCGATTTATGCCTGGTCCCGCGGTACGCTCCGATGTCTTTCAACCGTTTGATGTTTGTCGAAACGGATCGTTGCAGTTCACCCTCAACTGTGTACTCGTCATTGATGCAATCTTGGATTTTTGATAACTCAGCATCTGTCAAGTCTTTGACGCGTACTGTTGGATCGATTTTCGTCTTCGTAAGGATGTTCTTGCTGTACGTTCGGCCAATGCCGTGAACGTACGTAAGTGCAATCTGCACCTGTTTATTATCGGGGACAACTACCCCAGAAATCCGCGCCATGTTTAACCCTGCCTCTGCTTGTGCTTGGCTTTGTATTTGTTGATGACGTAGAGTCGACCCTTGCGGCGGACAATTTTATCATCTGGACTAATCTTCTTTACACTTGCACGCACTTTCATGCGGATCATCTCCTTTACTTTTCAGCGATGACACACTGCTTAATATATTTAATAAATTTACTTGTTACGGTAGGTTATCCGACCCTTCGTAAGATCGTAAGGCGTCAATTCTACCTTGACCGTATCTCCCGGGACTAAACGGATATAATACTTCCGCATCTTCCCGGCAACATGAGCTATGATTTCATGGCCATTCTCAAGTTCTACCCTGAACTGTGTTCCAGGTAGCGCCTCGGTGATAACACCGTCCAACTCGATTACTTCCTTATTTTTGGCCATAAAAATATAACAAGTCTTGATTATAGCAGCATCTAACAGATAATGTAAAGTGTTTTTTCAGGTAATTGAGCATGTCTCGTCTATTCTTTGGTATCATCATCGTTTTTTGCATCGGATTTAGGCGCATTGTCCTTCTGTGAACGGCGGAGTAAACGTCTTTTCTTTTTGGCCGGCTTTTTCTCGTCATCTGTTTTCTCGTCACCGAGTTCGCCGAAAAAGTCAGGCTGCTCATACTGATCGTACGTAATCATCATGGCGCGCGATTCGATCTTGCGCAGTGACTCAAGAGCAACAGCCACAAGAATCAGAATACTCGTACCAGCAATGGCAAGATTGTTGCCGAGGAAAACTTCACCAATAATTGGTATAGTTGCAATAAGGCCTAAGGCCGTTGCACCAAATAATGTCAGACGATTTACTACTACACTCAAGTATTTCTCAGTTTCCTTACCGGGTCGAATATCGGCAATGAAGCCACCCTGCTTCTGTAAGTTCTCGGCTATCTCTTTGGCGTTAAACGTAATGTTGGTGTAGAAGAAGGTAAAGGCAAACACCAGCACAAAGTAGACAACTGGATAGATGTAGAAAGTCAGCCCGCCGTCATCAAAAGCTTGCGCAGTCGGTGGAGCGAACCATTCACTCAGGTTTTGCCCAAGTTGTTGCCACTCTGGGTTAGACGAACTTAACAACAGTTGTCCCGCAAAACTGGGGATACTCAAGAACGCAACCGCAAAGATAATAGGTATAACTCCAGCGGTGATCATTTTCACCGGTAGAGTGGTCGTGACGCCGCCGTAAGCTCGGTTTCCCTGGACGCGTTTGGCATAGTTCACCGTTAGACGTCTTTGTGCCTCGTTCAGCTTCACTACAAGGACAGTCAAGATAACGACAAAGGCGAGTATGATCGAAGCGACAATCAGTTGTGTCTGGTTAATAGGCAACGAGAAACCAAAGACCTGCAGTGACTGGGTGTCATCGATGATTGAGCCGCCGAGCGCACGCACGGTGCTCGGTAGTTCACTGACAATGCTTGCCGTAATAAGCAGTGAGATGCCGTTCCCAACTCCCTTTTCTGTTATCAGCTCACCAAGCCACATGAGTATCATGGCGCCGGCAGTTAAGGCTGTTACCATAAGGACCCATTGCCATATGCTGACACCCGCTGATATTTCAGTAACTGAGCCACCTTCAATGGAAGCAACAGCTTGGCGTACAAGAAAAATTGCACCGATTGACTGAATGATAGCCAAAGGAAAGGTCAAGATACGGGTGTATTGATTAATCTTCTTGCGTCCAAATTCACCCTCTTTATTTAAGGCTTCCAGCTTGGGAATAGCCCGCGTCAAAAGCTGCATAATAATAGAGGCGTTAATGTAGGGAATAAGACCAACGATCATGATGGAAAAGTTTGCCAGAGCACCACCGGAAGCGAGGTTAAGCAGACCAAGAAATTGCGAGCCACCACCTGCGGTTAGAACCGTATCGAGAATTTCGCGAAGAGACTGAGGGTCGCTCACTGGTATAGGAATAACGGCCATGATGCGGAATACGAGCAACATGCCAAGCACGCCGAGTAATCGGCTGCTCATGTCTGAGTTACGGAGTGATTTCCAGATTAGTTTCCAGTTCATACGAGCTTATATCCTCACAGTGTTTTGGGTCGATTTATCTGAACCGATAATATATCGATACACAGATAAATCAAAATTGTTCATATTTAGTATCTGCAAAAGAGCAGATAACCTAGGCGTCTTTTTTAGCTTTGTCGCTCGTTTTTTCGCGTCGCTGCATAGGCACTTTATGAAAAGTACCACCCGCCTTCTGCACAGCTGCAACAGCCGATTCGCTCGCACCCTGTAGTGTTATCGTGTAGGGCGCAGAGGCATCACCACGGCTAAGTAACTTGACGCGGACGTAGGGACTTGAAGTCAATTTCGCTTTAGCGAGCGAATAATTGTCGATCGTTTTTGAGCCGACTGACTCGAGTTGATCGAGATAAACGTTCTCCGCCTTTACGCGGTGTGAGCGAAAACCAGGAATTTTGGGAATACGCTGCAACAAAGGATTTTGACCGCCTTCAAACCCAGGACGCTTTCCGCTACCAGCGCGAGCGCGCTGTCCTTTGGTGCCACGACCAGCGGTTTTGCCACGGCCAGCACTAATGCCGCGGCCTGAGCGCCGTGGTGCTTTGTGCGACTTTAACTTGAGTTCGTTGTACTTCATGACTGCTTCTCTTTCGTCTTTTTGGCCTCTTTGGCCGGCTTCGCTCGAGAGGTAACCCAATCTTTTTGCGGCTTGAGACTTTGTAGTGCTTCAAGTACCGCGTAGGAAATATTGAGCTTGTTTGATGAGCCAAGAGACTTGGATAGTACATCTTGCACACCAGTTACTTCAAGTATGGTACGGACTGCACCACCGGCTATGATCCCCGTTCCAGGTGAGGCTGGTTTAATGAGAACCTGAGCGCCCGAGACCTTTGTTTCTGCCTCATGCGGGATAGTTGTCTTGTACAAAGCAACTGCCTGAACGTTCTTCTTTGCAACGTCAACAGCTTTCGAGATTGCTGTGGTGACATCAGCTCCCTTTGCCGAACCAACACCGACCTTGCCTTTGTGGTCACCGACAACGACTAATGCGCGGAATCGAAACCGCCGGCCACCTTTCACAACACGAGCAACTCGGTCAATGTTGATCACGCGTTCATCGTATTGCTTCTCTTCCCTGAATGCCGCGTTTCGCTGCGGCGAGTTTCCTTGTGTAGCCATACTAAAACTCCATTCCATTATTACGGGCTGCGTCAGCGAGTGCCTTCAGTCGGCCGTGGTACAATCGACCATTTCGGTCAAAGACAACCTGTGTTATCTTCTTCTTTTTGGCTTGTTTGCCAATTTCTTCGCCAATTTTAGCGGCACGTTCGGTCATCGTTCCTGTTAATTTTTTATCACGTCCAACTGTACTCACACTGAGTAGTGTGTGTTGATTTGAGTCATCAATAATTTGAGCGCTCACATGCTTATTACTCACATGTACACACAAGCGCGGTCGCTCTGCCGTACCACGAATCCTCTGGCGAAGTTTTCGCTTACGTTGAGCAAGGTTATATTGTTTCTTGCGTAGTCTATCCATAACGTTATCCTATTATTCCTTCCCGGTTCCTGATTTACCACTTTTGCGTATAATCCGCTCACCAACGTAGGCGATACCTTTGCCTTTATATGGCTCTGGTTTACGCAAGGCTCGAATCTCGGCTGCTGCTTGTCCGACCTGCTGCTTGTCGTAGCCGTTAACGGTGATAACATTCTTTTCAACGGACGCAGTTACGCCATCAGGCAATGTGTAGGTAATCTCATGTGAATAACCGAGGCTAAACTTTAGCTCAGACCCTGCCTGTGATACACGGAAACCGACACCACTTAGCTCGAGTTTCTTCTCAAAGCCTTCTGTCAAACCGACGACCATGTTCGAGACAAGCGTCCGCATAAGTCCGTGCTTTGATCGATACTCGGGATCATCATTTTTTCGTGTAACCGTACATGTATTCCCTTCGACGGTTACCGTAATGCCCGGGAAAGTTGCCTGTTTTAGACTGCCTTTCGGTCCACTGACGGTAATCATATCTGGGTCGACAGTGATTGTCACACCGCTAGGGATTTCAATCGGTAGTTTTCCTATACGACTCATAGTTTACATTCCTTCTCTTAATAGACCTTACAAATTAATTCACCGCCAATGCCACGCTTTTTGGCTTCGTCTCCGGTAATAACGCCTTGGCTCGTCGAGACAATAACAATACCACGACCGCGCTTAACACTTGGAATCGCATCAGCACTGGAGTAGTAGCGTCGACCCGGTTTGCTCATACGCTGGATTTCGGTAATACGCGCGTTCGAGTCTGGCGAGTTTATGACTATTTTAATTGTCTTGCCAACGGCTTCTTTTTCAACCGTCATAGTGTCGATGAATTTATTTTTTACCAGTTGCTGCGCAATCGCTTCCTTCACATTCGAGTGTGGTACGAATACTTCGTTTTTGCGGACGAGAATCGCGTTCCTGATTCTGGTCAGCATGTCCGAAATTGGATCGTTGAGTACTGTAGGGTGTGTCATAGTAATACTCCTTACCAGCTCGACTTCGTTACGCCAGGGATTTCTCCCTTGCTTGCATGCTCTCGGAAAGTAATGCGCGAAAGGCCGAACTGTCGCATATATCCTTTGGCCCGACCTGTCTGGCTACAGCGGTTCGTGCGACGTGTTGGTGATGAATTGCGCGGTAGCTGATGCAGGGCCTCAAAATCCCCCAATTCTTTCAGCTCTTCGCGCTTTTTCTCGTATTTCGCGATCATCTTCATACGTTTCTTGTCTTTTGCTATCATAGATTTCTTCGCCATAGAATTTACTCCTTACTCTTTTCAAACGGCATGCCAAATTTCTCTAGTAACGCACGGGAATGACTGGCCTGCTGAGCTTTAATAACAAAAACAGCTTGTAGCCCGTGAACAGTTGTCGTCTCTTCGTAGGTCAACTCCGGAAAGACTGACTGATCGGTTAGCCCGATACTGTAATTCCCGGAAGCGTCAAATGACTTACCGCTTACTCCACGAAAGTCTCTCAGGCGAGGCAGTATAAGTGATATCAAGCGATCAGCAAATTCATACATGCGGTCGCCTCTCAGGGTTACCTTTAGACCGATCTTGTTACCTTCACGTAGCTTAAAGCCAGCAACGGACTGTTTGGCGGCAAGCTCTATTGGCTGTTGCCCCGTAATCTTGCGGACGGTGTTGCCAGCAACTTCGAGTAGCTTCTTATCATCTTTGGCGCGGCCAAGGCCAACGTTTACTACAATCTTCTCTAAACGAGGCACTTCGTGTATGTTGGCTAAGCCGAGCTCATCCTGTAGTTGCTTTTGAATGGTCTGCTGATAGTCGTTTTTTAATCGCGGTACATACTGCTTCGGATTGGTTTTCGCAGCTGACTTCTTTGTGACTGATTGTGCGTCGGTAGCCATTATGCTATTTCCTTTCCAGACGGTCGCAGTACGCGAATCTTTTCGCCTTTCTTATTTTCGCTGTAACCGATTCGTGCTGCACGTTTCTGCTCGGAATCGTAGTAGCCGACTTTGCTCACGGATATCGGCTTGGTGAACTCGATGATGCCACCTTGAGGGTGTTCACGGTTGGGCTTGAGGTGCTTCTTTATGATGTTGATGCCTTCGACGGTGACTGTATTATCTTTCGGGTGAGTGTGAAGAACAGTACCGGTCTGGCCTTTATGCTTACCGGACCGAACGATGACTTTATCGCCTTTCTTGAGCCGGATTTTGTAGACGGTCTGATTATTCGATTTATGCATTATAGAACCTCCGGTGCTAAGCTAATTATCTTGCCGTAGCCCATGTCACGGAGTTCGCGGGGCACAGGCCCAAAGATACGGGTTGCCTTGGGGAGCTTATCTTCACCAATGACGACAGCTGCATTATCGTCGAAGGCAATGGTTGAGCCATCCTTTCGTTGAATCGCCTGGCGAGAACGGACAACAACGGCCCGAACAACGGTCTTTTTCTTGACGCCACCGGTAGGGCTGGCCTGCTTAACTGATGCAACAATTTGGTCACCAACACGCGCGTAGCGCTTACCAGATCCACCCAAGACACGGATGCAGAGCAATTCGCGTGCACCAGAGTTGTCGCAGACAGATATTCGTGATTCTTGCTGTATCATGACGCATCCTCTTCAGCTATTTCAACAGGTGCTTCTTTGTGCTCAATTGGCGCACGTGTAATGATTCGCTTCAACGTAAAGTGCTTGTGTCGGCTGATTGGCGTGGTTTCTGTTACCTCGACAGTATCTCCAACAGCGGCTTCATTTTTTTCATCATGCGCCTTAAAACGCCGCGTGATTGAATATTGCTTCTTGTACACGGGGTGCGTCTTCTGTCTCTCAACAGATACCACGATGGTTTTATCTGCCTTATCAGAGGAGACGACGCCGATCAGTGATTTACCCATTGAGATTCTCCTTTGCTAGTTGTTCGCCTAAGACTGTCAGCATGCGTGAGAGGTCTTTTCGCTTATTGCGGATGGCGCGTACATTTTGTACTTCGCCTGTGCGAACTCGCTGTTTTAGTTCAGCTATTTCATCACGCAGTTCACTGCTTTTCACGGTGAGGTCTTTGGTTGGTAATTTCCGGATTTCTGCAATTTTCATACTAGAGATCCTCCTTCTTCAGAAAGCGTGTTTTCACGGGAAGTTTGTGTGAGGCCAAACGCATGGCTTCACGCGCAACTTCCTCACTCACACCCTGCATCTCGAACAATATGGTTCCGGGCTTTACTTTTGATACGAAGTACTCAGGATTACCCTTGCCGCTACCCATCTTTGTACCGAGAGCCTTGGCAGAAACTGAGATATGCGGAAATATACGGATCCAGATTTTACCGCCACGCTTAATGTAGCGGGTCATAGCCTGACGAGCAGATTCAATCTGGCGGCTGGTAATTCGGTCGTGGCTTTGCGCCTGCAGAGCATAGTCACCAAAAGCGATGTAGTGACCTTTCGTTGCTGGGCCACGTACGCGCCCTTTAAACGTCTTACGGAATTTGGTTCGTTTGGGCATCAACATTAGCGTGTCTCCCCTTTATAGATCCATACCTTAACGCCGATTATTCCCGAGCCTGGATATCGAGCCCGTGCGGCGTGGTACTCAACGTCAGCGCGCATCGTGTGTAGAGGTACACTGCCTTCCACCGTGCGCTCCATGCGGCTCATCTCTGCTCCGCCAAGTCGGCCAGCAACTTCGATACGAATACCCTTCGCGCCAGCACGCATAGTTGCAGCAGCTGCAGACTTGGTTGCGCGACGAAAAGCAATACGCCTCTCGAGCTGGTAGGCAATATTTTCAGCCACCAATTTGGCATACAACTCGGGTTTTTTAATTTCTTCTATGTTTACACGCGTTGGCACGTCATAGATTTTCTGAATCTCGTCCTTGAGTTCTTGGACGCCTGCGCCACCGCGACCAATAACCACACCAGCTTTGGCCGTCTGAATTGTGACAGATACGAGGTTCGGTGAGCGCTCGATGTCAACTTTATTGATAGAGGCACGTGAGCCAAGCTTTGTATCGATAAGCTTCCGCACCTTCAGGTCTTGCGTTAAGAAGTTCGAGTAGTCACGTTTGTCAGCGAACCACTTACTCCGCCAGTTCTTATTTAACTGGAGACGCATACTGATTGGATTTACTTTTTGTCCCATTACTTTGCCTCCTTCTTCGCAGCGGTCTTCTTAGCGGGCGCTTTCTTGGTTTTCGGTTGACGCTTTGCACCATCAACGGTAACTCGTATATGTGAGGTCTTCAGTTCGTAAGGTTTAGCCGCGCCGAAAGCAGCGGGTCGGTACCGCTTGTAGCGTGGGCCAGGCGTCACTGTAATTTCTTTAATATAGAGAGTGTCTGGCTTGAAGTTGTGATTATAATCAGCGTTGGCGGCAGCGCTGGCAATAGCTTTCTTGACGGCTGTAGCTGAGCGACGTGGTGTGTGCTCGAGGATCGTCAAAGCGTCAGCAACCGTGTGCCCACGGACAAGAGATACAACCTCACCAACCTTGCGTGGAGCGATACGGACGTTCTTGGCACGTGCAATAACTGACATTACTTGGCTCCCTTAGCTAATTTACCGCCGTGTGAGCGGAATTTTCGTGTTGGCGCGAACTCACCGAGTTTGTGTCCAACCATATTCTCAGTAACAAAGACTGGCACGTGCACTTTGCCGTTGTGCACGGCGATAGTTTTACCGACAAACTCTGGCGGTATAGTGCTTGCCCGCGCCCATGTCTTGATGATTGTGCGGTCTTCAGATCCCAACGCTTCGACTTTCTTGGCCAGCTTTGGATCAACAAATGGTCCTTTCTTCAATGAACGACTCATACGATACTCCCTACTTTCTCTTTCTTTCGTGTCGGCTACGGATAATCTGCTTGTTGGTTCGCTTGCGTCGTCGGGTGCGGTAGCCAAGTGTCTTCTGACCCCATGGAGTCACCGGGGCACGACCGACGCCGTGAGATCCACCGTCACCACCACCGTGTGGGTGATCAACCGCATTCATGGCAATACCCCGAACAGATGGGCGAATGCCTTTCTTGCGGTTGCGGCCAGCTTTGCCAATCTTGATATTCTGATGCTGCTCGTTGCCGACTGCACCGATTGATGCCTGGCATGATTTGTGAACAGTGCGCACTTCGCCGCTAGGTAGTTTTACCTGGACAAGGTTACCTTCTTTGGCAACGAGTTGGGCGCGAGCGCCGGCTGATCGGACAATCTGCGCACCCTTACCAACTTGCAGCTCAATAGCATGAATAACGCTACCAACCGGAATATTAGCCAGGGGCAATCGATTACCGTGTTCAATCTCTGAGTTCTCGCCACTACTAATCTGCATTCCTACCTTCATGCGGATTCCCGCGATAACGTAGTGATAGCTTCCATTCTGGTCTTTGATACGAGCAATACGAGCACTGCGGTTCGGGTCATACTCGATAGCTTCAACTGTTGCTGTCGTACCTTCAGGTAGAGCAAAATTGACATCTCGGTAAAACTGACGAACTCCACCACCTTTATGTCGTGTCGTGATACGGCCTTGGTTATTGCGGCCACTCGTTTTACGCTTTTTCTTCAGCAAGGACTTCACAGGTTTCTTGGTCGTAATCGTTGAAAGATCCTGCGAGGTCATGCCGCGGGCGCCAGGTGTTGTTGCTTTATATGGTTTTACAGCCATTATTTCTTCTCCTTGCGCGTGTTGGCTTTTTCACTTGCTTCGTCGATCGCGGCAAACACGGGAATAGAATCGCCTTGCTTGACGGTCACATACGCACGCTTAACATCGCGTCGTTTGCCCATAGTCACTCGGCCACGTTTTTGTATCATACGCTTTCGCTTGCCTTTGGCGACGCTCACGTTAACGGCGGTGACGGTGACGTCAAACCGTGTGCTCACTGCAGCAGCGATCTGTTGCTTATTGACATCGCTTGGCACATCAAAGACATAGACATTCTTCTCGTTGCTGAGTTCATATGCCTTTTCACTAACTCGAGGTTGTAAAATCATACTCATCGTTTATCTCCTAGCCACGCATCTATCACCGTGAGGGCTTCTTTTTCGATAACAACAGCGTCAGCGTTCAGGATGTCATAGACGTTGAGATACTGCGCCTGAACGTAGGTAACATCACTCATGTTCTGAGCCGCCCGCGTAACCGTTTCGTTCTTGTTGGCAACAACAATGAGTACAGATCCAGACAGCGATAGCTTGTTGATCAGGCTTTGCAGTAATCGTGTTTTCGCCTCTTTCAGGTGAATTTCATCAATTATGTGGATAATTCCGCTCTCGAGAGCTAAGCTCAAGGCTTGCCGCAGCGCAGATCTCTTTGCGGATGCATGCATACGCTTTGTGTGGTTTTCTGCGCCAGTTGGCCCAAATGTAATACCACCTCCACGCCAGATGGGGCTGCGGATAGAACCAGCACGAGCGCGGCCAGTACCTTTTTGCTTCCACGGTTTGCGTCCTCCGCCACGAACGTCACCGCGAAGTTTCGTTTTGGCTTTGGCGCTGCGACCGTTGGCGAGATATGTTGTGTAGGCCTGCTGAAGAAGCTCGTGCGTTGTCGGTACATTGTCGAAGACGGCTGTATTTAACTGTGTCGCGGTTGTCGCTTTTGCGCCTGACTTGGTATATGTGGCAGGTGTTTTCATACTACGCGTCTCCCTTAATCATAACGATGCCTTTTTTAGGTCCAGGCACAGCGCCAACGACGCCGATTACGCCGAGGTCTTTATCAACCAGAGCTACTTTGAGGTTCTTGACGGTCACTTTTTCACCGCCCATTTGACCGGCCATCTTCTTGCCTTTAAAAATTTTCTGCGGATACATTGAGCCAATTGAACCAACGCGACGAGTCGCGCCTTTCGCTCCGTGGGTCTTCCGCTGGCGACTAAAATTATGTCGCTTTATTGTCCCAGCCCAGCCCTTACCTTTGCTTGTGCCTGTGACGGAGACAACATCACCAATTGAAAAAACCTCCGGTGTGAGTGGTGATCCAACCGCAAGGTCTTCGGGTATGTCGTTAACGCGTACTTCGCGCATAATCTTGGCGTCCATCTTGGCAGCCTTCAGGTGTCCTGCCTGAGGTTTTGTGGCGTGTTTCGCCTTTTCCGCACCAATCTGTAGTGCACTGTAGCCGTCGCTTTCGACAGTTTTTATTTGCGTGATCACGCTTGGACTAGCGGAAAGCAAGGTGACAGCAGCAACAGTACCATCGTCTGTGATGATACTTGTCATGCCAACCTTTCGTGTTATGAGTGCTTTCATAGTTACTTCGTTTCCCTGTTTATACTCTGGTGGGTGCGCTCGTTTTCCTGAGCATAAAAATGCTTGGTTGCTCACCGGTTTCCCATTACATGTCGCAACGAGACCTATCGAACGAACCAAGTACCAAAGTTATTGTTATACCATGACACAATAGCAGATAATCAAGACTTCTGTCAATACGTTGCAAATTCTACATTCGTATCTGTCTTGCCTGAGTTGATCATAAACCCGACACACTACAGTGTGTCGGGTTTATTCACCCCTGTTACATTTTAATTTCGGCATCACAGCCAGCCGGCAGCGACAAGTTCATAAGACTATCAATCGTCTTCGCCGATGGATCGAGTACGTCTATGAGTCGTTTGTGAATGCGCATCTCGAACTGCTCGCGACTCTTTTTATACACAAATGGGCTCTTCACAACAGTGTATGTCGTTTTTCGCGTCGGCAGTGGAATTGGGCCGGCTATCTTGGCGCCAGTCCGAATGGCTGTATCGACAATTTGTTTGGTCGACTGATCAATGACTTTGTGATCGTACGCTTTTAGTCGGATACGGATCCGCTGCTTGCCATCGCCCTGAGTAGCGTCATCTTTTTTGCGTGTGGTTTTTTTGGCCTCGGCCATAGCGTGAACTCCTTTGTGCACTTGGTGCGGTGTAACATCCCTACGCGTAGTGGCGGCAGTGTATGCCAACAAGAGACTACGCATAGTGACTTTTAGTCACCACGATGATATTCAAGACGTATTATATACTACTTTTATTACATGTAAAAGTTTTTGCGAGCAAGAAAAAACCCCTACGGCTTTGGCTCGCAGGGGTTTTACTGAATTGCTACATAAAGTAGCGTGCTCTCGTGCTATTTGGTGATTTTTGTAACAACACCTGCACCAACTGTGCGTCCACCTTCACGAATAGCGAAGCGAAGACCTTGGTCCATAGCAATTGGAGCGAGAAGTTTTACCTTAAAGGTGATGGTGTCACCAGGCATAACCATTTCTTTGTCAGCCGGAAGTTCGACTTCTCCTGTGACGTCCGTTGTGCGGAAGTAAAACTGAGGCTTGTAGCCCTTGAAGAATGGTGTGTGGCGTCCGCCTTCTTCTTTCTTCAAGATATAGACCTCTGCGTCAAATTCGGTGTGCGGCGTAATTGAACCTGGCTTACACAAAACTTGACCACGCTCGATATCATCGCGCTCAACACCACGGAGCAAGATACCCACGTTATCGCCGGCTTGACCTTGATCAAGGCTCTTCTTGAACATCTCAACACCGGTTACAACTGTTTTCTTGGTGTCGCGGATACCAACAATTTCAACTTCTTCGTTGACCTTGACAACACCAGCTTCAACACGACCAGTAGCTACCGTGCCACGCCCCTTGATGGAGAAGACGTCTTCGACAGGCATGAGGAAGTCTTTATCAAGTTCGCGCTTTGGCTCCGGAATGTAGTCGTCCATTGCCTTGACGAGTTCCATAATTGAATCTTGGTTTTCGCTGTCGCCTTCAATAGCCTTGAGGGCTGAGCCTTTGACGATAGGACAATCTTCGTCGTACTCGTACTTCGCGAGTAGCTCTCGAATATCCATCTCAACGAGCTCAACGAGCTCAGGGTCAGCTAGATCCATTTTGTTCATGTACACAACAATCTTCGGGACACCAACCTGGCGAGCCAATAGAACGTGCTCACGTGTTTGTGGCATTGGACCATCAGCAGCAGAGACAACCAGGACAGCTCCGTCAATCTGCGCAGCACCGGTGATCATGTTCTTGACATAGTCAGCGTGCCCAGGCATGTCAACGTGAGCGTAGTGTCGGTTTTCTGATTCGTATTCCTGGTGAGATGTCGCACTGGTAATACCACGTGCGA